>JBDHRD010000001.1:0-79881 GCA_039807425.1 Candidatus Contendibacter sp.
TTCGTGCCGATCTGGGAGCCGGACATCTGCATCCAGTGCGGCAATTGCAGCATGGTCTGCCCGCACGGGGTGATCCGCTCCAAGTTCTACAACGAAACCAGTCTCGAGGGAGCGCCAAAAGCGTTCAAGACCGCGCCCATCGACGCCCGCGGCTTTCCCGAGATCCGCTATACCCTGCAAGTGTATCTGGAGGACTGCACCGGCTGCGCGCTGTGCGTGGAGGTCTGCCCGGCCAAGAGCAAAGAGCAGGCCAATCGCAAGGCCATCAACATGGCGCTCAAGGAGCCGGTGCTGGACAGTGAGCGGGCCAGCATCGGCTTCTTCGAGACCCTGCCCGAAGTGGATCGCGGCCGGGTGGATTTCTCGACCGTGCGCGGCGTGCAGTTCCTGCCGCCGCTGTTCGAGTTCTCCGGCGCCTGTTCCGGCTGCGGCGAGACGCCCTATCTCAAGCTGCTGTCGCAGTTGTTCGGCGACCGGCTGCTAGTCGCCAATGCCACCGGCTGTTCCTCCATCTACGGTGGCAACCTGCCCACCACCCCGTGGTCGGTCAACAACGAGGGGCGCGGTCCGGCCTGGTCGAACTCACTGTTCGAGGACGCCGCCGAATTCGGCCTGGGCTTCCGCCTGACCGCCGACAAGCATCTGACCTTCGCTCAGGAACTGCTGCGGGCGCTGGCCTCCCAGGTCGGCGCGGACCTGGTGGATGACCTGATCGAAGCCGAGCAGATCACCGAGATCGACATCCGTCGCCAGCGGGGTCGGGTGGCCGAACTCAAGCAACGGCTGAAGGAAATCTCCGACCCGCGCGCCCAGCACCTATTGTCCATCGCTGATCAGTTGGTGCGGCGCAGCGTCTGGATCGTCGGCGGCGACGGCTGGGCCTACGACATCGGCTCGTCCGGCGTCGATCACGTGCTGGCCAGCGGCCGCGACGTGAACGTCCTGGTGCTGGACACCGAGGTGTATTCCAACACTGGCGGCCAGATGTCGAAATCCACTCCGCTGGGCGCGGTCGCCAAGTTCGCCGCTGCCGGCAAGCCGATCGGCAAGAAGGACATGGCGTTGCAGGCGATTGCCTACGGAAATGTCTACGTGGCGCGGGTTGCGCTGGGCGCCAATCCGCAGCAGACGCTATTGGCGTTCCGCGAGGCCGAGGCCTATGACGGGCCATCGCTGATCCTGGCCTACAGCCATTGCATCGCCCACGGCATCAACATGCAGCGCGGTCTGGACCAGCAGCACTTGGCGGTAGAGAGCGGACACTGGCCGCTGGTTCGCTACAACCCGACGGTGCGCGAGTCCAACGAAAACCCGTTCGTGCTCGATTCGCCGCGACCGAAGATTCCGTTGAAGCAATACCGCTATAACGAGGTGCGCTACAAGGTACTGGCCCACACCAATCCCAAGGAAGCCGAACAGTTGATGGATCTGGCCCAGCAGGCGGTCAATCGGCGCTGGTCGATTTACGAGGAAATGGCGGCCCGCAGCGGCGCAACCTTCGCACCGAAGTTCAAATAATCAGGGTGGCGCGGCGGTTTCGGTCCAGATGGGCGGAGCCGTCCGCGATCCGTATCCCGCACGTAGAAGGAACCAGTGATGGATTTGAGAACCACTTACATGGGGATGGAACTGCAACATCCCATCGTGGCGTCGGCCTCGCCGCTGTCGGGGAGCGTGGCCAACATCAAGCGCCTGGAGGACGCTGGCGCGGCGGCCGTGGTCATGTTCTCGCTGTTCGAGGAACAGTTGAAGCATGAAAGCGATGCACTCGAATACTTGATGACCGCCGCCGGCACCGAAAGCTTCGCCGAGTCGCTGAGTTATTTCCCGGAGATGGACGATTACACGGTTGGCCCGGACAGCTATCTGGAATTGCTGCGACAGGCTTCGGAAGCAGTGGACATCCCGATCATCGGTAGCCTGAACGGCATCACCAGCACCGGCTGGGTCGAGTACGCTCAGTTGATGCAGGAAGCGGGGGCGCAAGGCGTTGAACTGAATATCTATTACATCCCCGCCGATCTGACCACCAGCGGCCGCGAGGTCGAGGACCGTTACATCGAGATCGTGAAGGCGGTCAAGGCGGCGGTGACCATTCCGGTGGCGGTGAAACTGAGTCCATTCTTCAGCGCCATCGGTACGATGGCCAAGGCGCTGGACAATGCCGGGGCCGACGCGCTGGTGTTGTTCAACCGCTTCTACCAGCCCGATTTCGATCTGGACAAGCTGGAAGTCGCGCCGAATCTGCACCTGAGCACGCCGGACGAAATCCGCCTGCCACTGCTGTGGATCGCGGTCCTGCACGGACAGTTGCGCGCCTCGCTGGGCGCGACCCGGGGTGTGCATACGCCGGTCGAGGTAGTGAAGTACCTGATGGCCGGCGCGGACGCGGTGATGACCACCTCGGCGCTGCTCAAGAACGGCGTGAACTACATGACCACTCTGCGCGACGGGTTGCGGACCTGGATGGAGATGCACCGCTATGTGTCGGTGGCGCAGATGAAGGGCTCAATGAGCCAGCGCAACGTCGCCGATCCTACTGCGTTCGAGCGCGCCAACTACATCAAGACCCTGGAAAGCTACAAGAGTGAATACGTCTGATTGACCTCTCAATTTTCGCTTGGAGGTCTTTGGGGGATTGCGGGCGCAATCCCCTTTTTTCTTGTAGCGCCCTTGATGGCCGCTTGGGTGATCCAAGGGCGTCGCGCTTACTTGACCGCGCCTTTGACCGCGTCGGTCGCCTGGTCCTTAATCGTCTTGGTCGCCTGATCCTTGACCATATCGGTCGCAGCTCCGGTTGCGCCACCAGTCGCCTTCATCGCGGCGGCGGCCCCTGTGGTGGCTTCGGGCATCTTCTTCATGGCGGCGGCCCCAGTCGCGGCTTCAGTCGCCTTCGTCGCGGCGCCACCGCCAGAAACCGCTCCAGCCGCGCTTTCGGTGGCCTTACCGCCAGCGGCGCCTTTCAGTATCTTCTTGGGGTCGGCTGCGGCAGGGACAACCGCCGGGGGAGCTATATCGGTTTTGGGCAGCACTGCGCCGGCTTGGCCCTTGACCGCGTCGGTGGCCTGGCTCTTGGCGGCTTCGACGGCCTGGTCTTTAACCGCGTCGGCGGCCATGCTCTTCACATCCGCCGTCCAGGCCGGACCGGATACGGCCAAGACCAAGAATGCGCTGGTGGCAAGGGTGATCGGTTTTAGCATCATCGGGATTGCTCCTCTGTGGGGGTTAAGTCAGTCGTCAATCCTCGCCAGCGTCAGCAGGGGCAAGCAGGGTCGGCCCGGCCAGCATCGCCACGCTGGCGATCAGAATCATCAGAGTCTTCATGAAAACTGCTCCGGAAATCGGATGAATGGAGCAACACTCTATCCCGTCATACCTGAATCGGAGTTGAACGCCGTTCAGGACCGCGCTGTGATCCGCCACGCGAAGCCAGCGCCAGATCGTGTTCCCCGGTTGCGTTCCGGGAACACGAGCAGTGAGAAATACCTTCCGCCAGAGGAGGTGTTCGAGAGGTGAGTTGCGAATGATCCGGCGATCCAACGCCAAAAAACCAGGTCAGACATCCAGATTCAACACGTCCAGCGCGTTCTGCTCGATGAAATCACGCCGAGGTTCGACCTGATCGCCCATTAGAGTGGTGAACACCTCATCGGCGGCGATGGCGTCCTCGATACGAACCTGAAGCAGGCGGCGGGTTACCGGATTCATGGTGGTATCCCAGAGTTGCTCCGGATTCATCTCGCCCAGCCCCTTGTAACGCTGGATGTGCTGACCACGCTTGGCTTCCTCCAGCAGCCAGTCCATGACCTCACGGAAATTGCGCACAGTCTGGGCGCGTTCGCCGCGCCGAATTTCCGCACCCTGATCGAACACGCCCGCCAGCCGGGCGCCGAACCCCGCCAGGCTGGCGTACTCGTGAGAAGTAAAGAATTCCGGTGTCAGGTGGATATGGCGAGTCAGACTGTGGGTTTGGCGGGCAACCACCACCCTGTAACCTTTGCCATCCTCCCGCTCTTCGATGACCGCTTCGTACCGTGGGCGGTCGCCATGCAGGGTGCGCAACCGCCCGGTCAAACTGCTGACCCACTGCTGCAGAAAAGCGCTATCGCGTAACCGTGCATCATCCAGAGCCGGCAGGTAGATCAGTTGTTCCAGCAGCGCGGCATCGTAGCGCCGGGACAGCCGCTGGATCGTCGCCATGACCGCGACGTAAGCGCGAGCCAGGTCTTCCAACCCCGTTCCGGTCAAGGGCGGCTTCCCACCGGCGACCAGCGCCGCTCCATCCAGCGCCGTTTGCAGCAAGTTCTCCGACAGTTCCGCGTCGTCCTTGACATATTGCTCCTGCTTGCCCTTCTTGACTTTGTACAGCGGAGGCTGGGCGATGTAGATGTGTCCCCGCTCGATCAGTTCGGGCATCTGTCGGTAAAAAAAAGTCAATAAAAGGGTACGGATGTGAGAGCCATCCACATCCGCGTCCGTCATTAAAATTACACGGTAGTAGCGTATTTTCTCTGGGTTAAACTCCTCCCGGCCGATGCCGCAACCCAGAGCGGTAATCAGCGCGCCCACTTCGGCAGAGGCCAGCATCTTGTCGAAACGGGCCTTCTCCACGTTGAGAATCTTGCCCTTGAGCGGCAGGATTGCCTGAAAGCGGCGGTCACGGCCCTGCTTGGCCGAACCGCCAGCGGAATCACCCTCGACCAGAAACAGCTCTGACAGCGCTGGGTCCTTCTCCTGGCAGTCGGCCAGCTTGCCCGGCAGGCCGGCGATATCCAGCGCCCCCTTGCGCCGGGTCATTTCGCGGGCGCGGCGGGCGGCCTCGCGGGCGCGGGCGGCCTCCACGATCTTGCTGGTGATCGCCCTGGCTTCGCCGGGATTTTCCAGCAGGAACTCCTGCAGCTTCTCGGCCACTACCGATTCGACCACCGGCTTGACCTCGGACGACACCAGTTTGTCCTTGGTCTGTGACGAGAATTTTGGATCATGCAGTTTCACCGACAGCACTGCGGTCAGCCCCTCGCGGGCGTCATCACCGCTGGTCTCGACCTTGGCCTTTTTCAGAATCCCCTCCGCCTCCATGTACTGATTCAGGGTGCGGGTCAGGGCGCCGCGCAAGCCGGCCAGATGCGCGCCGCCGTCGCGCTGCGGGATGTTGTTGGTGAAACAGAACACGTTTTCCTGATAGGAATCGTTCCATTGCAACGCCAGTTCGACCTGAATCTCGTCGCGGTTGGTGTTGAGATAGAACACGCTGTCATGCAACGGTGTCTTGTTGCGATTCAGATGCTCGACGAAAGCCTTGATGCCGCCCTGGTATTGGAAACGGTCTTCCTTACCGCTGCGTTCGTCGTGCAGGCGGATGAGTACCCCGGAGTTGAGAAACGACAGCTCGCGTAACCGCTTGGCCAGTACGTCGTAGTGGAAATCAATGTTGTTGAAGATGGTGGCGCTGGGCTTAAAGCGGATCTCGGTGCCGGTCAGTTCGGTGTCGCCGATGACTCGCAGCGGCGCTTGGGGATCGCCCAACCGATAGTCTTGCAGATGGGCCTTGCCATCGCGGCGGATGGTCAGCCGCAGGGATTCCGACAGGGCGTTGACCACCGACACCCCGACGCCGTGCAGGCCGCCGGAAACCTTGTAGGAGCGGTCGTCGAACTTGCCGCCGGCGTGCAGCACGGTCATGATCACTTCGGCAGCGGAACGGCCTTTGGAATGCTCGTCCGTCGGGATGCCGCGACCGTTGTCCACGACCGTCACCGATTGATCGGGGTGGATGGTGACACTGATTTCGGTGCAGTAACCCGCGAGCGCCTCGTCAATCGAATTGTCCACCACCTCGAACACCATGTGATGCAGGCCGGTGCCGTCGTCGGTGTCGCCGATGTACATGCCGGGCCGCTTGCGAACCGCATCCAGACCTTCCAGGACCGTGATGCTTGACGAGGTGTAGGACGAATCGTTCATGGGTTGGTTGGTTTGTGTATTTATTTCAATCCGCGCCCGTCCTTCACGACGGGCGATAGTGTGGAGAAGCGCAATTATATCACGCCACTCACCCCATCGCGGAGTGGCGACAAGGGAGCGCCACGGACGCGGGCGGTGGGATGGCCCGTGCGGGTGACAACGTCAAGACGTTTGGTGGGGAAAAATATTGAATCTCTAACGGGTCCATTCCCCGCAGCTTGCTGCGTTCTTTGGTAACCCAATACCTCCGCGGCTTGCTGCGGGGTCGTTTATCGCGAAAATTTTACTGAACCAGTGCCTCCACCCTGCCATTCGTCAATTCAGCCCGGGTGAACCACTAAGGATTTGGCCGAGAACAATTTCCCTACCGGGTCTGAATCACGGATTAAACGGGTGATCGGATGACACAGAACAATCCGTGGCATCCGTGGCATCCGTGGCATCCGTGGCATCCGTGGCATCCGTGGCAGCCGTGGCAGCCGTGGCATCCGTGATTCAGACATTGAGGATGACATCGGCGATCATCCCCGCGTTGCTGACCTTCGCGATCACCGGAAAACTGACCTGAGAAACTCATTTCGGGAAGTTGTTGTCAGCCAAATCCTAAACCGGGTTAGAAGAGTCGCAACAATCATCATCACCCCATCGTGGGCTCGAGTTTCCGCCACCGCGATCACAATCGCCGAATAATCTCGTCCGCCATCTGGGCGGTGGTCAATTTCCCACCGAGGTCAGCGGTGCGCCCGCCGGCAGCGATGGTGTCGTCCACCGCTTGTTCGATGGCTGTGGCTTCCTTCTCCAGCCCCAGCGAGTGGCGCAGCAGCATGGCGGTGGACAGAATTATGCCGATCGGGTTGGCGATGCCCTTCCCGGCGATGTCAGGGGCCGAACCATGAATCGGTTCGTACAATCCGCTCCGGCCTTCCCCCAGGCTGGCGGAGGGCAGCATCCCCATCGAGCCCGCTAAAATCGAGGCCTCGTCGGTGAGAATGTCGCCAAACATGTTCTCGGTGACCACCACATCCATCCAGGCAGGACCGGTGATCAGGCGCATGGCGGCGGTATCCACCAGCACGTGTTCCAGAGTCACGTCCGGGTGCTCCGTGCCGACCCGCACGGCAATCTGTCGCCACAGGCGCGAGGATTCGAGCACGTTGGCCTTGTCCACCGACGTGACCTTGTGCTTGCGACCCCTGGCCAGCTTGAACGCCAGTTCCATAATGCGGCGGATTTCGTAATCGTAGTATTCCAGGGTATCGACGGCGCGCTCACGGCCATCCTTGCGGTCGCGGCCCTTCGGCCAGCCAAAATACAGGCCGCCGGTCAATTCGCGAATGACGAGGATGTCTACGCCCTGGAGTTTTTCCGGCTTGAGCGGTGATGCATCCACCAACGCCGGATGCACCTTGATCGGACGCAGGTTGGCGAACACGCCCAAGCCCTTGCGCAAGGCCAGGAGTCCGCGCTCGGGACGGTCCTTGGCGTTCGGGTCGTCCCATTTCGGCCCGCCCACCGCGCCCAGCAGCACGGCATCCGCCGCCTGGCAATCGGCCAGGGTGTCGTCGGTCAGCGATGAGCCGAATTGATCGATGGAGCAGCCTCCCATCAGCCGTTCCTGGTAGACCCATTGGTGACCAAATTTTCCGGCAATGGCATCCAACACCCGGACGGCCTCGCCGACCACTTCTGGACCGATGCCGTCCCCAGGGAGTAAAACGATAGTTGCTTTCATGGGGATTCCGTAAAAATCCTCTACTTTTCAGGCGCGTTTCCATGAAATAGCAGAGGAGGTTTGCAGTGATTCCGCTCAGGATTCAGGAGCGGGTCTAGCTCTAACGACGATTGGAACAGGTTCCACGTCCCCACTGACCGTCAAAATTCACAGAAACCTGCCCACGAGGTGGGGGCTGAAAAAATCTCGACAGATTGATTAACGTCACATTCGCCATGCCACTGACATTGCCGCGATAAATCCGCTGACCTTTATCGTTCTTGCGGTCGAAGCGCAACCGGGAGGATTGGGACATGCCCGCGCCGGTGCGTGCGTTGTAGAATTTCACTCTCTGCTCGAACCCCGTATTGGGACTCCAGGGCACAGAAAACGAGATGTTGTCGGCATGAGCGCGATTGATGGTTCCTCGGCACACGATATCGGCCGCAAAGACTTTAGAAGGAGCCGTCATCGCCAAAGCACCAAGCCCAACGAGCGCGGGGCCAGCGGCAATCAACCTGAGAACATTGGTCCACTGCATTTGAACACCTACCAGAATAAAAAGATTAAGAAATCAGATGGCCTACACAAAAGTAGACACGCTTCAATGCGCTACCGACAGCCCGTACTCCACCGCATCGACCAGCGCTTGCCAGGAGGCCTCGATGATGTTGGCGCTGGCGCCGACCGTGCTCCACAGTCGGGTAGTGTTGCGGGTGTCGATCAATACGCGGGTGATGGCTTCCGTGCCGTCCTGGCCATCCAGAATCCGGACCTTGTAATCCGCCAGGTGGAAGGAAGCGATGTCCGGGTAGTGCCCGATCAGCGCCTTGCGCAGGGCGATGTCGAGGGCGTTCACCGGGCCGTTGCCTTCGGCGGCGGTGTGCATCACTTCGTCGCCCACCTTCAGCTTGACCATGGCCTCGGCAAAAATGCCCCGACCCTGTCGATGCTCGACGTTGACCAGAAAATCCACCAGTTCGAACAGCGGCTGGTAACCAGGTTGCTGGCGCTTGAGCATCATGGCGACCGAAGCTTCGGCGGCCTCGAAGGAAAAGCCGCGCGCTTCGAGTTCCTTCACGTCGTTGAGCACGCCCACCACATCCGCCACGCTGCCGACATCCACGCCGTGCTCCTCGGCCTTGCTGAGGAGGTTGGCCCGCCCCGACAAAGCGGAGACCACCACGCGCATCCGGTTCCCCACCCGTTCCGGCGCGACGTGCTGGTACGATTGCTCCGAGCGGCGCATGGCCGCCACATGCACGCCGCCCTTGTGGGCGAACGCGCTCTTGCCGACATAAGGCAGGTGGTCGTTGGGGGTGACGTTGGCGACCTCATCCACCACGTGCGACAACTCATAGAGTTTGTGCAAGCGGCCTTCCGGCAAACATTGGCGGCCCATCTTGAGTTCCAGATTGGCCATGATGGAGCACAGATTGGCGTTGCCGCAGCGCTCGCCCACGCCGTTGATGGTGCCCTGCACCTGGATCGCGCCTTCACGCACGGCCAGCAGCGCGTTGATGACCGCGCAATCACCGTCGTTGTGGGTGTGGATGCCGAACGGATGCTGGATGGATTCCTTCATCTCGCAGATGATGTGTTCCAGTTCCCAAGGCATGGTGCCGCCGTTGGTGTCGCACAGCGCCACCGTCTCGGCCCCGCCGCGAATGGCGGCCTTAAGCGTTTCCAGCGCGTAGAGCGGATCGGCCTTGTAGCCGTCGAAGAAATGCTCGGCGTCGTAAATGACGCGGCGGCCGGCAGCGCGCAGGTAGGCCACCGACTGCTCGATGATGCGCAGGTTGTCCTCCAGCGTGGTTTGCAGGACATCGGTGACGTGCAGGGTCCAGGTTTTACCGAAAATCGTGCAAACCGGCGCCCGCGAGTCGAGCAGCGCCTGGATGTTACCGTCGTCCTCCGGGCCGCCCTTGACCCGGCAGGTCGAGCCAAAGGCGGCGATCAGCGCGGTGTTCCACTCCAGATCGCGGGCGCGCTCGAAAAACTCGGCGTCCTTGGGGTTGGAGCCGGGCCAGCCGCCTTCGATGAACGCCACGCCCAGATCGTCCAGCCGCCGGGCCACGCGGATTTTGTCGTAACCCGACAGGTTGAAGCCCTCGCTCTGGGTCCCGTCCCGCAGGGTGGTATCGTAAATCTGAATGAATGACATGGTCTTATCTTCGCGCTTCAAACGCCGCGATGTCCTTCTCGAAACCCAGGATGTAACCCAGCTCGTCCACGCCATCGAGCAGGCAGGTTTTGTTGAACGGGTCGATGGGGAACGTCACCGAACCGCCGGGGAAGGACAGCGTCTGGGCGGCCAGGTCAATCGTCAGCTCCACGTCAGGGTTTTCCCGAACCATCGCCAACAGCTTTTGATGCGTCCGCGGATCCACAATGATCGGCAGCAGACCGTTTTTGAGAGCATTGTTGCGGAAAATGTCGGCGAACGAAGTGCTGACCACGGCCCGAAACCCGAATCCGGTCAGCGCCCAGGGGGCGTGCTCGCGGGACGAACCGCAGCCAAAATTGTCGCCCGCCAGCAGGATTTGGCGGCCAGCGGCTTCAGGCTGGTTGAGGACGAAATCGGGCTTGGGCGAACCGTCGGCGTGATAGCGCCAGTCGGCGAATAGATTGTCGCCCATGCCCTTCTTATCGGTCGCTTTCAGAAACCGGGCCGGGATGATCTGGTCGGTGTCGATGTCGTTGACCGGCAGTGCGACGACTAGAGAAGTGAGGGAAATAAACTGAGCCATGTTACCGGCCTCCAGTCACAGTGCGCGGATCGGCCACGGCGCCGGCCAGCGCGCTGGCGGCGGCGGTCAGCGGCGACGCCAGGAAGGTACGCCCACCCTGGCCCTGGCGACCTTCAAAATTGCGGTTGCTGGTGCTGACGGCGTACTGGCCGGGCTGGAGCTGATCACCGTTCATGGCGATGCACATGCTGCACCCCGGCTCGCGCCATTCCGCGCCCGCCCGTTTAAATATCTGGTCCAGACCTTCGGCTTCCGCCTGGTACTTGATGGATTGCGAGCCGGGAACCACCATGACGCGCACGCCGGGAGCGATCTGGCGATCCTTGAGCAGCGCGGCCGCTTCGCGCAGGTCGGAGATGCGCGAGTTGGTGCAACTGCCGATGAAAACCACGTCCACCTTCTGGCCCAGCAGCGGTTGGCCGGGCTGGAGGCCCATGTAGCGCAGCGCCTTGTCGAGCGCGGCTTTCTGGCTGGCGTCGCTCAGGCGAGCGGGATCGGGCACGCGCCCGGTGATGCCCATGCCCATGCCGGGATTGGTGCCGTAGGTGATCATCGGTTCGAGCGCGGCGGCGTCCAGGGTAACCGAATGGTCGTAGGCCGCGCCCGCATCGCTGGCGAATGTTTGCCAACGGGCGACGGCCTGGTCCCAGGCCGCGTCCTTGGGCGCGTGCTCGCGGCCCTTGAGATAGTCGAAGGTGATGGCGTCGGGCGCGATCAGGCCCGCCCGCGCGCCGCCTTCGATGGACATGTTGCAGATGGTCATCCGCTGTTCCATCGTCAGTTCGTGGATGGCCGAGCCGGTGTACTCGAAGACGTAGCCGGTCCCGCCGCCGACGCCGATTTTAGCGATCAGCGCCAGGATAATATCCTTGGCGGCAACGCCGGCCGGCAGCGTTCCATCCACGCGGACCTCGCAGGTCCGGGGCTTTTTCTGCAGCAGGCACTGGGTGGCAAGGACGTGCTCGACTTCACTGGTGCCGATCCCGAAAGCCAGCGCCCCAAACGCGCCGTGAGTGGCAGTGTGGCTGTCGCCGCAGACGATGGTCATGCCAGGCTGGGTCAGGCCCAGTTCCGGGCCGATGACGTGGACGATACCGCGATGGGGGCTGGTCATGCCGTGCAGGGTGACGCCGAACTCGGCGGCGTTGACTTCCATCTGCCGGATTTGCGCGGCGGCCAGGGGGTCGGCAATCGGCACGTCGGGCGGCGTAGTCGGAATGGAGTGGTCCATCGTGGCGACGGTGCGCTCGGGGCGACGGATCTTCAGGCCGCGCTGGCGCAGGCCGGTAAAGGCCTGGGGCGAGGTCACTTCGTGGACCAGGTGCAGGTCGATATACAGAATGGCCGGGGAATCGGGTTGTTCGGCAACGACATGCGACTCCCAGATTTTTTCGAAGAGTGTTTTTGGCATGATCAATTGGCAACGACGGTATGAATTTTGAGTTCCAACAGGATGTTGGGAGCTTTGACGACGGCTTCGAGAACCTTGGGCGGCATCCGCCAGGCCGGTGCCCACCGCGGCGCGAGGATGAATTTTCCCATGGTTTCATAAAAAGAACAGAAAATCCAACCGCCGGAGGTGGATTGATGGATGGAAGTCTCAACGTGGCCGATGAGCAGGCGCCTTGATAAAACAACGATGCATTTTACAGAGTGATTCGCGCCCATGACCGCCCAGCGCGACCCCGTCTTCCTCGCCCGGGGCCTGACCAAGATCTACCCGATGGGTGAAATCGAGGTGCAGGCGCTGCGCGGCGTCGATCTGGAACTGTTCGTCGGCGAATTCGTGGTGCTGCTGGGGCCGTCGGGCAGCGGCAAGTCCACGCTGCTCAACATCCTGGGCGGACTGGATTCGCCCACCCGGGGCGCCATCCAGTACGGCGGGCGCGATCTGGGTGTGTACGACGACGCCGAACTGACCCGCTACCGGCGCGAGCACGTCGGGTTCGTGTTTCAGTTCTACAACCTCATTCCCAGCCTGACGGCGCGGGAGAATGTTGCCCTGGTCACGGAAATCGCCCGGAATCCGCTGGCGCCCGAGGAGGCGCTGACCCTGGTCGGGCTGGCCGACCGCATGGACCATTTCCCGGCGCAGCTTTCGGGCGGCGAGCAACAGCGGGTGGCCATCGCCCGGGCGGTGGCCAAGCGTCCCGAGGTGTTGCTGTGCGACGAACCCACCGGAGCGCTCGACGTGCAGACCGGCGTTCTGGTGCTGGCGGTGATCGACCGGGTGAACCGGGAACTGGGGACCACCACCGTGGTGATCACCCACAACGCCGCCATTGCCGCCATGGCCGACCGGGTCATTCATCTCAGCAACGGTCTGATCGCCCATATCGATCACAACGCCCGGCGACAGGCGCCCGAGGAAATCGTCTGGTAGACCAGCGTCCTTGCGAACGTCTCTGCATCATGGGGCGATTTGTCCGAGGCACTCACCGTTGAAGTCCGTGATGGCCCGAACGATCTCGTCCTTCGTGCTCATTGACGAAGGGGTCGTGCCACGATGGGTTCGTCGATTGGCTCGTCGCTCAACAGTAGCACTACTGCATCGCTGTTGGGTTTGAGGGTGAAATCGCTGCCGCCACGATTCAGCCCCACCACTTGAGCCTCGCGGGCGATGGCTTCGCCGTTGACTGAACCGCGCCCCGTTAGCATGAGCGAGGTTGTCAGGCGCTCGGAGCGGCCAGCACCCGTTCCAGCCATCTGGCGACATCGCGGATTTCCTCCCAACACACTTCGTGGCCCATGTCGTAGTCCTGCCATTCCAGCCGGTAACCCAGCCTCTGCAACAATTCGGCGCTCTGCTGACCGTAACGGATCGGAATGACGGTGTCGTAATCGCCGTGGGCCATGAAGATCGGCGTCGGTTGATTCTCTGGTCGGCGTTCGCTCTCCAGGTTGCTGGCCAGCGGCAGGTAGCAGGACAGGGCCAGGATGCCAGCCAGCCGGTCCGGGTAGCGCAGGCCGGTGTGCAGCGCCATCGCGCCCCCTTGGGAAAAGCCGGCCAGTACGATGCGTTCGGCGGGAACGCCGCGCTGTTTCTCCCGTTCGAGCAGCGCGTAAATGGCCCGCTCGGACGCATACACGCCATCGGGATCTTCGCGGCGCGGCAGATCGGTGCTGAACACGTCGTACCAGGCGCGCATCCGCATCCCACCGTTGATGGTGACCGGGCGGATCGGCGCGTTGGGGAAGAGGAAACGGATGCCCAGTTCCGCTGGCAACTTCAGTTCGGGAACGATGGGTTCAAAATCGTGGGCGTCGGCGCCCAGACCGTGCATCCAGATCACGCTGGAGCGGGCGGCGCCCGCAGGTTCGATTTCGACGGTGGTCAGTGGCGTGTCGGTCATGAGCAAATTCCGGTGAGAGCGCGTTAAAGGGCATTAGCGGCGAAGCGCCCCAGCTTGTCAAGCCGCGCCCGCCGGCGCAATGCGGGTTATACTGCAACTTCTGATTCACCGCCCGTGAGGATCGACCCGAATGCGCAGATTCCGTCCCGGAGTGTGGCTGGCGTGGTTGCTGCTGACCGCGCTGTTGGCCGGCTGCGGCCAGAAAGGCCCACTGTATCTGCCTAAACCGACCACGCAACCGGCGTCGTCCGAGCCATCTCCGCCCGCGAAGCCCTCCACCCAACCGGCGGATTCCAAACAACCTTCGCCCGTGAAACCTTGAACCATGGATCATTTTGAATATCGCAACAATCAGTTGTTTGCCGAGGATGTTTCCGTGGCCAAGATCGCGGCGACGGTTGGCACCCCCTGCTACATCTACTCCCGCGCCACCATCGAGCGGCACTGGCGCGCCTTCGATCAGGCTTTCGCAGGCCATCCCCATCTGGTCTGCTACGCGGTCAAGGCCAACAGCAACTTGGCGGTGCTCAACCTGCTCGCCCGACTGGGGTCAGGGTTCGACATCGTGTCCGGCGGCGAATTGGAGCGGGTGCTGGCGGCGGGCGGCGATCCCGGCAAGGTGGTGTTCTCCGGGGTTGGCAAGCGCCGCGACGAACTGGAACGCGCCCTGGACGTTGGCATCCGTTGTTGCAACGTCGAATCCGAGGCGGAACTGGTGTTGCTGGAACAGGTGGCGGCAGAGCGCGGACAACGCGCGCCGGTTTCCTTGCGCATCAATCCCGACGTGGACGCCAACACGCATCCCTACATTTCCACCGGCCTGAAGCAGAACAAGTTTGGCATCGCCGCCGACCGGGCGCTGGCGGTTTACGTCCAGGCCGCGGCCTCGCCGAACCTGGATGTGGTAGGCGTGGATTGCCACATCGGTTCGCAACTGACCCAGGTCAGGCCGTTCGTGGATGCGCTGGAACGGGTGCTGGCGCTGGTGGCCCGGCTGGAAGGGCAGGGTATTCGCATCCGCCATCTCGACCTTGGCGGCGGACTGGGCATCCGTTACCGCGATGAGGAGCCACCGTTGCCGGCCGACCATGCCGCCGCCCTGATGGAGCGTCTCCGTGGCAAGTCTTACGAAATTCTGATCGAGCCGGGCCGGGCCATCGTCGGCAATGCCGGCATCCTGGTGACGCGAGTGGAACTGCTCAAGCAGGGCGAGGACAAGAACTTCGCGGTGGTGGACGCGGCCATGAACGACCTGATCCGCCCGGCCTTGTATGCAGCCTGGCAGGCCATCATCCCGGTCGAACCACGAATCGGGGGCGAATCGTGTCGCTACGATGTGGTTGGACCGATCTGCGAGACCGGAGACTTTCTCGGCAAGGACCGGGAGCTGAATATCGAACCAGGCGATCTGCTGGCGGTACGTTCCGCCGGGGCGTATGGCTTCGCCATGAGTTCCAACTACAATTCCCGCCCACGCGCTGCCGAAGTGATGGTGGACGGCGACCGGTTCCAGGTGGTGCGCTGGCGCGAGCGACTGACGGATTTGTACGCCGGAGAGTCCATACTGGCATGAACGCCCGCTTTGAAAATCCCTCCACCGATGAAATTCGCACTCTGTTGCAGCAGGTCAAAACCATCGCCGTGGTCGGGCTCTCCGCCGCACCGACGCGGCCCAGCCACGGCGTGGCCCGGGCGCTGCAAGGCTTCGGCTATCGCATCATTCCGGTCAACCCGACGGTGACGCAAGTCCTCGGCGAAAAGGCTTGGCCCAGCCTGCACGCATTGCCGGAAGCGGTGGACCTGGTGGATGTGTTCCGCGCATCGGGCCACGTCGCCGGTATTGTGGATGACTGCATCGCCTTGAAACTGCCGGCGCTCTGGTTGCAGGATGGCGTGATCGATGAAGCGGCGGCGCGGCGAGCGCGGGCAGCGGGGCTGACGGTGGTGATGAACCGCTGCATCTACCGCGATTATATTCAACTAATACATTGAACATGGCCGAAAAAAACCCCGACCATCCGGTCCAGCACCGGTTGAAGCTGCGCAATCTGCGCTTGTCCGACTACGCCGACATCCGGGACATCATGGACCTGGTCTACCCCAACATGGACGGCGCCTGGACCCGCGACCAATTTACCTCGCAGATCGCCCGTTTCCCCGAAGGACAGATTTGCATCGAGGACAACGGCAAGGTGGTGGCCGCCACCATCAGCTTGATCGTGGACTACAGCCACTACGGCGACCGCCACACTTACTGGCAAATCATCGGCGATGGCTACATCACCACCCACGACCCCAACGGCGACACCCTGTACGGCGTGGACATCTTCGTCCATCCCGCCTACCGCGACATGCGCATTGGCCGGCGACTGTACGACGCCCGCAAGGAACTGTGCGAGAAGCTGAACCTGCGCGCCATCGTGGTCGGCGGCCGGATTCCCGGCTACAGCCGGTACGCCCACGATATGACCCCCCAGCAGTACGTCGAGCAGGTCAAGGCCAAGGAACTGGTCGATCCCATCCTGACCTTCCAACTGGCCAATGATTTTCACATTCGCCGGATCATCGCCAGCTACCTGCCGGACGATACCGAATCGAAGGCGTATGGGGTGCTGCTGGAATGGCTGAACATCTACTACGAAGACAAGGAAGTTCTGATCGGCGGGCGCAAGTCGGTAGTGCGGGTCGGGGCGGTGCAATGGCAGATGCGCCAGACCGCTTCGCTGGAGGAACTGTTGCAGCAGGTCGAGTATTTCGTGGACGCGGTGGCCGGTTACAAGACCGATGTCGTGCTGTTCCCGGAATTTTTCAACGGCCCGCTGATGGGGCAATTCAACGAGCGGGGCACCGCCGAGGCCGTGCGGCGACTGGCCGAGTTCACCGAGCCGTTGCGTGAGGCCATGGTGCAGATGGCGGTGGCCTACAACGTCAACATCATCGCCGGCAGCATGCCGGAATACGGCGGCGGTGCGCTGTACAACGCCGCCTATCTGTGCCGGCGCGACGGCACCTGGGACAAGCAGTCCAAACTGCACATCACCCCCGATGAACGCGCCTACTGGGGTTTGCAGGGTGGTGATACGCTCAAAGCGTTCGAGCTGGACGTCGGCAAGATCGGCATCCTGATTTGTTATGACGTCGAATTTCCCGAACTGCCGCGCCTGCTGGCCGACCAAGGGATGCAAATCCTGTTCGTGCCGTTCTGGACCGACACCAAGAACGCCTATTTGCGGGTGCGGCGCTGCGCCCAGGCGCGAGCCATCGAGAATGAATGCTATGTGGTGATCTCCGGCAGCGTCGGCAACCTGCCGAAGGTAGAGAACATGGATATGCAGTATTCTCAGGCGGCGGTGTTCACCCCGTCCGACTTCGCCTTCCCCCACGACGCCATCGCCGCCGAGGCCACGCCGAACACCGAGATGACCCTGATCGTGGATCTGGACCTGGACAGCCTCAAGGAGATGCGGGTGCATGGCAGCGTGCGCAATTTCCGCGACCGGCGGTTGGATTTGTACAAGGTCGCCTGGACGGGCCGGAGTTGAATGAAGTGATTCGTGGTTAGCGGTCGGATAAACAGGCATCGGTTCAGGGCGCCATCCAGCATGAATTTGGCGTTTTCTGTTTTTTTCGTGGCTTCCGTGGCTTCCGTGGATAAAATAACAGGCTGAGGTGGACGTCATGAAACTGAACTTCACCAAGATGCACGGACTCGGCAACGATTTTGTAGTGATCGACGGGATCAACCAGACCGTGGCGCTGGACCCGGCGGGAATTCGCCGGTTGGCTGACCGCCATTTCGGCATCGGTTGCGACCAGGTGCTGCTGGTGGAAGCCTCCGACTGCTCCGACGCCGATTTCCGCTACCGCATCTTCAACGCCGATGGTGGCGAGGTGGGACAGTGCGGCAACGGCGCCCGCTGCTTCGCCCGCTTCGTCCGCGACCATGGATTGACCAAAAAGGATGAATTGCGCGTGATCACCGCCGGGGGGCTGCTGCGGTTGCGGCTCCTGCCCGAGGGACAGGTGGCGGTGGACATGGGTCAGCCCCGGCTGGAACCGGGCGAGGTGCCGTTTTTCGCTACCGAGCGCGCGCCCCGTTATCCCATCGCCGCCGATGGGGTAGAGTTGGAGGTCGGGGTGGTGTCCATGGGCAATCCTCACGCGATACTGGCGGTGGACGACGTGGATTACGCCCCGGTGGCGCATCTGGGGCCGTTGCTGGAACGGCATGGCCGGTTTCCCCAGCGCGCCAACGTCGGCTTCATGCAGATCGTCGCGCCGGATCATATTCGCCTGCGGGTATTCGAACGGGGAACCGGAGAGACTTTGGCCTGTGGCAGCGGCGCCTGTGCGGCGGTGGTGGCGGGCCGGCTGTGGGGCCGGCTGTGGCCGAACGTCCGGGTCGAGCTGCCCGGTGGCGAGCTGAGCATTCACTGGGCCGGCGAGAGTGAGTCGGTGATCCTGACCGGGCCAGCGACGACGGTGTTCGAGGGGTGGATCGAGTGATGAGCGAAGATTGGGAAGCGTCGGATCCTGAACCGGTGGTGGCCGATTACTTGCGCGACCATCCGGACTTCTTCACTCATCATCCCGAGCTGACAGAGAACCTGCGCATCCCGCATCCCTGCCGGCCAGCGGTGTCACTGCTGGAGTATCAGAACCGCCTGTTGCGAGAGCATTGCCAGCGCCTGCGCGACAAGCTGGTGGAACTGGTTGCCATCGCCCGCGATAACGACCGGCTGGCGGAGCGGGTGCAGCGGCTGGCGCTGGGTTTGCTGGACGCACGGGGGGGGCTGGACGAACTGTTGCACGGCATCAAGGCGATTTTGCGCGACGAGTTCAAGGCTGATGGCGTCGCCCTGTGTCTGGCCATGCCGCCCACGACCGGCCTGAGCGCGGTGGAGGAGTTTCTGCGGCCGGATGTGGTCTGGCTCTTCGATGCTGTGTTCCGCGCTGGCCGGCCCCAGTGTGGCCGGTTGAGTCTGGAGCAGGCCGCTGCCCTGTTCGGCGATGGCGCCCATCTGGCGGCCTCGGCGGCGCTGATCCCACTGGGCGGCGGCGAATGGCGCGGCTTGCTGGCGGTGGGCAGCGGCGACGCCAGACGCTTTCATCCCGGTATGGGTACGCTGTTTCTGGAGCGGATCGGCGAACTGATCGCCCAGACGTTGCAAGCCCGGTTGCTGGCGAGCGGGCGGCGGAGGCTGTCCGATCCACCTTCGGCGCACGGGCGTTGAATCAGTACCCCAGCCACTCATCCAATCGGGCGTGGGCTTCGTTCACCCCCAAGCCGGTCGGCGCCGAAAACAGTTGCGCGCTGGTGAGGGGATAATCGGTCTTCAGCGTTTTTTGCGCCTGTTGCAGCGCCATCCGCGCCGGGCCGCGCCCGAGCTTGTCGGCCTTGGTCAACAGGATGTGGGTGGGAAGCTGGCGGTGGGCGCAGCCGTTCAGCAACTGGCGATCCAGAGGAGTCAGCGGATGGCGGATGTCCATCAGCAGTATCAGGCCGCGCAGAGCAAGGCGCTCGCGCAGGTAGTATTCCAGTAACAGCCGCCAGTGCCGGCGAATGGCGTCCGGCACCTGGGCGTAGCCGTAGCCGGGCAGGTCCACCAGATAGCGCTCCGGCGTCACCTGAAAAAAATTGAGCAACTGGGTTCGACCCGGCGTTTTGCTGACCCGGGCGAGCTGTCGCTGGCCGGTCAGCACGTTGAGAGCGCTGGACTTGCCGGCGTTGGAGCGGCCGGCGAAGGCCACTTCCCGGCCTGTATCCGGTGGCAACTGCGTCAAGGCATTGACGCTAATAACGAAGTTGGCAGCCCTATAGCGCAGGGCGGACGTGTTGACCACGGGGATAGAAGTAAGTTGGTTAGGGTTTTTCATTGAACTCAAGGGCCAAAACTGATATATAAAACCGTCGCTTTCACGTGGTGGGACCGACCCTGGCAAGGGAGATTCCGCCGCGATCAAGCGAGGCCCGTCCGCCGATCCGCGCCACTATTTCGCCCTGGCGGCAGTCGCCTGAACCGAATATCGTCATCGTACAGGAGCCTTCCAAAAATGAAAAAACTCGTTGTGTTCGCCGCGACGTGCGCACTGCTCGGTTCCGCGACCGCCGCACTGGCCGCTGGCGACCCCACCGCCGGCAAGGCCAAGTCCGCCACCTGCGTGGCTTGCCACAACGCGGATGGCAACAGCGCCATCACCCAATACCCCAAGCTGGCGGGGCAAAGCGCCGATTATCTGGTCAAGCAGCTTCAAGAATTCAAAAGCGGCGCCCGCGTCAACGCGATCATGGTCGGCATGGTGGCGCCGCTGAGCCAGCAGGACATGGAAGATCTGGCGGCCTTCTACGCCTCGCAACCGATTGCTCGCGGCGCGGCCGACCCGGCTCTGGTTCCAGCCGGCGAGGCGCTCTTCCGCGGCGGCAATCTGACCAGCGGCGTGGCGGCCTGTTCCGCCTGCCACGGCGCCACCGGAGCTGGTAACCCGGCCGCCAAGTTCCCGGCGCTGGCCGGCCAGCACGCTGAGTACGTCGAGCTTCAGTTGAAGGCCTTCCGCACCATGGAGCGCGCCAACGACGCCGGCCAGATGATGCGCGGCGTGGCCGCCAGGATGACCGACCCGGAAATCAAGGCGGTGGCGTCCTACGTGCAGGGCTTGCAATAAGAACCCGGTGAACCGGGCTGGATCCCCTGAGGTAATTGCTGAGGGTGGCCGATCCGGCCACCCTTTTTTGTGTCCTGAACCAGCCCAGGAGGTGAACGGATTAGGGCCAGCCGGGTCATAAAAACCGCCCGCCATTTTTCCACCCATCCCACCATCATCCTCGATCCCTTGCCGTGAGCGATACCGTCACCGCACACCGGCCCGCCCAGCGCCGTACCCTGGGGTGGGTGCTGCTGGAATTCCTCGGTTCCATGAACCTCGCCATTACCCTGCTGGTGGTGGTGGCCGTTGCCTCGATCATCGGCACGGTCTTGCAACAGAACCAGCCCTATTCGAACTACGTGCTCAAATTCGGACCCTTCTGGTTTGAAGTCTTCAATCGCCTGGGGCTGTACGATGTGTATGGCGCTGGCTGGTTCATCCTCATCCTGGGTTTTCTCATCCTCTCCACCAGCGTTTGCCTGTACCGTCAGGTTCCCGGCATGATGCGGGAGATGATCCGGTTTCGGACCCAGGTTCGGCTGGATTCGCTGCGCGGTTTTCACCAGCACGCTGAATGGCGTTTGCCGGAACGGGCGCCCGCCGACGTGATCGCGGAAGTGATCGGTGCGTTTCGCGCGGGCGGCTACCGCTGGCGGGTTCGGGACCACGGCGACCACCAGGTAGCGGCGGCGATGAAGGGCGGTTACCAGCGGCTGGGCTATCTGTTCACTCACGCGGCGGTGGTGGTGATCGGGGTCGGTGGCCTGCTGGATGGCAATTTGTGGCTAAAGCTGAAGGAATGGCGCGGCGAGATCGCGGTCGAGACCCGTGACTTGGCTGCCCGCGACGTGCCGGCAGCCAGCCGGCTGGCGCCCGGCGCGACCCCGTCGTTTCGCGGCAACGTTATGTTGCCCGAAGGCCGCGCGGCCAATTTCGTATTTTTGCGGTTGCGCGACGGCTTTCTGGTGCAGGAACTGCCGTTCGCCATCGAGCTCCGGGATTTCCAGGTCGAGTACCACGCCACCGGTCAGCCCAAATCCTTTGTCAGCCAGGTGCGCATCCATGATGAGGAGCATTTGGGCGACCAGTCGCTGGATGCGACGATCCGGGTCAACCATCCGCTGACCTATCGCGGTTACGCCATCTACCAGTCTGATTTTGGTGATGGCGGCTCCAAGCTGGAATTACGTGCCTGGCCGCTGACCGTCAGCCGATTGGAGCCCGTCGACGCCAAAGGCGAGGTGGGGGGCGCGCTCAAGGTGGCTGGCCCCGACGGACCCCTTGGTTTGGAACTGGACGAGTTCCGGGCGTTCAATTTGCTGCCGGAACCCGGCGCCCGGCCCGGTGATCGCAAGTTCCGTAATTTTGGTCCCAGCGTCGGGTTCAAACTGCGCGACGCCGCCGGCGAGGCGCGCGAGTACGTCAATTACATGGCGCCCGTCCAGCTTGAGGACCGCTGGCTTTTCGTCAGCGGTGTTCGCGCTCGGCCGGGAGAAGAATTCACCTATCTGCACATCCCGGCGGATGGGAGGAATAGTCCTGAACGTTTCCTGCGCTTCAACGCCCGACTGCGTGATGGGGAGGGATTGCGCGCCTTGCTGGCGCGCGCGCCGGCGCCGGTCGAAAATCCCGACTTGCGGCACGATCTCGATCAAGTGCGCCTGAATCTGGTCGGCTTGTTCGCTCAAGGAGGGTTTGCGGCGGTGACGGAACGGGCCAGGGCGGTGGTGCCCGCCGACCGGCTCCAGGAAGCGACCCGGCTGTATCTGGGAATCCTGCGCGATACCCTGGCTGAAGTTTTCCTGGAGGTGCTGCGCGAAGAGGGGGTGAACCTGGAGCAGGGTGTGGGCGAGCGCGAGGATGCCTTTTTCAACGACGCTCTGTCCGCCCTGGCCGTGCTGCCGCTCTATGGCTCGCCGTTTTATCTGCAACTGACCGGGTTCCAGCAGGTGGAGGCATCCGGCTTGCAGGTGACCCACAGCGGCGCGGCCAGCGTGGTCTACACCGGCTTTGTGCTTCTGAGCGCCGGCGTCTTCCTCCTGTTTTATACTTCGCACCGTCGGCTGTGGGCCTGGATCGCGGCCGAGGAGAGCGGCTCGCGCCTGGTTCTGGCCGGCACGGGCAATCGCCGCCAGGCGGAATTCGCCCGCGAGTTCGCCGCGCTGGAAGCGACACTGGCGCGGCGGCTGGGAGCGCCCGCCCCACTCACAACCTCTCTCCCAGAAGCGGGCGAGGGGTATCATTTAAGGTCCTGAGAGAGGCACATCAGTCATGGCGGTAACGCGCGAAGCGATGCTTGAACCGTGGGAACAGCCGATGCTCTCGCAGCGGCTGAGCGCCTGGGATGCGCTGTGGGCGCTGCTGGTGATGGGGGGAGCCGGCGCTGCCTGGTGGTTTTACCAGTCCCAAATGGACGGCTACGAGGTCGCTATCCTGTTCGGTAGCGCCCTGGCGCTGATCGCCTGGGGGTGGTACTGGAAGCCGGCGCGGCTGTTCGCCCTCGCGGTGGCGGCGCTGACGCTGCTGGCGTTGTGGCGGTATGGCGTGGACTACGAACTGCGCAACAGTGCTTTCCTGCTCAAGTATTTCCTGGAGAGCCAGGCGGCGTTCATGTGGATGAGCGCGCTGTACGTGCTGGCGACCGTCACTTATTTCGCCGCCCTGTTCGGCCGCTCGGAATTCGTCGGCAAGACCGCGACCGCCCTGACCTGGTGCGCGACCGTGCTGGGGATGGCCGGTCTGCTGGTGCGCTGGCGCGAGTCCTATCTGCTGGGCGCCGACATCGGCCACATTCCGGTCAGCAATCTCTACGAAGTGTTTGTGCTGTTCGCGCTGATCACCGCGCTGCTGTACCTGTTTTACGAGGACCGGCATCGCACCCGCGCTCTGGGCGGCTTCGCCCTGCTGGCGATCAGCGGGGCGGTGGCCTTTCTGTTGTGGTATGCCTTCGACCGCGAGGCGCATCACATCCAGCCGCTGATTCCGGCCCTGCAAAGCTACTGGATGAAGATCCACGTGCCGGCCAACTTTATCGGCTATGGCGCCTTCGCCTTGGCGGCGATGGTGGGTGTAGCATATTTACTGCGCCAGCACGCCGAAACCCGCCGTCCCGGTGGCCTGCTGGCCACGGTGCTGCCAGCGCTGGAACTGCTGGACGATGTCATGTACAAAGCCATCGCTCTGGGCTTCGCCGCCTTTACCATCGCGACGATTCTGGGCGCGCTGTGGGCGGCGGAGGCGTGGGGCGGCTACTGGTCCTGGGACCCCAAGGAAACCTGGGCGCTGATCGTCTGGCTCAACTACGCCGCCTGGCTGCACCTGCGGCTGACCAAGGGCTGGCGTGGCGCGCCGATGGCGTGGTGGGCGATCATCGGTCTGCTCGTCACCCTGTTCGCCTTTCTGGGCGTGAACATGTTCCTGTCGGGGTTGCACTCCTACGGTTCGTTGTAGTCCAACCCGCCACGCTCCATTTCCACCTCTCGGACCCGAGGATTCGATCTCATGCCGAACTTGCTCCGCCGTTTGCTGTTGATCCTGCTGGCTTGCGCGTTGCCGCTGGCCATCATCCATGCCGCTGATTCCCCCACCCAGCCGGCGTTTGTAGAAGGTAGGGATTACGTGCGCCTGCCGACGCCGATGCCACCCACGACACCCGGCAAGATCGAAGTGATCGAGTTTTTCTCGTATACCTGTCCGCACTGTTATGACCTGGACCCGACCGTGCAGGCCTGGCTCAAGCGCAAGCCGGAGAACGTGATCTTCACCCGGATCGCGGTCGCCTTCGGGGCGAGTTGGGAGCCCAGCGCCCGCGCTTACTACGCTGCCGAAGCGCTGGGGGTGCTGGACAAGATGCACCAGCCGCTGTTTGACGCCATTCACCGGGACAAGCGCAAGCTGAACACCGAGGACGAACTGGCGGCCTTTTTCGCCGAGCATGGCGTCGCTCAGGATGCGTTCCGCAAGGCCTACCAATCCTTCACGATGGAGACCCAAATGCGGCGCGGCAACCAACTGGCCCAGCGCTTCGGCGTGCGCGGGGTACCGGCAGTCATTGTCAATGGCCAGTATGACGTGCGTTCGCCCCGGATTTTCGACGTGGTGGATTTCCTGATCGCCCGACTGGCCGCGCCGCAAGGTTGAGGGCTGAAGCGCGATGACCGGTCCCGCGGCGCCGCAACGCCTGCGGTTGCTCAGTTACAACATCCAGAGTGGGCTGACCACCCGCAAGTACTCGCAATACGTGACCCGCAGTTGGAAGCATCTGGTGCCGGTGCCGTCGCGGATGAACAATCTCGACGCCATCGCCCGGATTTTGACTGACTATGACTTCGTCGGCTTGCAAGAGGTGGACGCTGGCAGTCTGCGTAGCGGATTCGTCAACCAAATCAAATACTTGGCTGATCAGGCTGGCTTCGCGCATGTGTTCGACCAGTCCAACCGCAAGATCGGCATGATTTCCCAGCATGGCAACGCGGCGCTAAGTCGGATTCCTCCGGAAGCCATCACCGAACACAAACTGCCTGGTTTGCCAGGCCGGGGGGGGTTGGAAGTTCGGTTTGGTTCGGGGCCGGATGCGCTGCACGTGCTGATCCTGCACATGGCGCTGAGTCGCCGGGGCCGGTTGCGACAGATCGGCTTTCTGGCGGAGCAGGTGGCTGATTACCGCCACGTCATTTTGATGGGCGATCTCAACTGCGATTCGGACAGTCCTGAAATGGCAATATTGGTGGACGTGGCTCGCCTGCGCGAACCTGCCCCGGGTTTATGCACCTTTCCCAGTTGGCGGCCAAGCCGGCAACTGGATCATATCCTGGTTTCATCGTCCATCATGGTCGAACAGGTCCAGGTACTGGACTGCGCGTTTTCGGATCATCTGCCCATCGCCATGGTGGTGCAGTTACCAGAACCGGTGCGACTGGCGCGGGAGGCACGAATGGTCTCAGTCCCGGCGCCAGATTCAGCAGAGACGGCTCTGGTCGATCGCTGAGTTGCATCGGTTAAAGTTGTTTGGAAAGAACATGATCGATCTCCATTGCCACCTGTTGCCCCACGTTGACGATGGTGCTCCCGATCTTGCCACCTCTCTGGCCATGGCGCGGATCGCCGCCGATGACGGTATTAAAGTTATCGCCTGCACCCCGCATATTTATCGGGGGATGTATGACAACCACGGTTTGGCTATTCGCCGGGCGGTGGCCGAGCTTCAGCCTCGGCTGGAGGAGGCCGGTATCCCGCTGCACCTGACCTTGGGCGCCGACACGCATATTGCCCCCGATCTGGTAGCCGGTCTGCGCTCGGGTCGGGTCCCGACTCTGTGCGACAGCCGTTATTTTCTCCTGGAGCCGCCCCATCACGTTGCCCCGCCCCGCCTGACGGAAACCGTGTTTGATCTGCTGACGGCCAGCTATGTGCCAGTGATCACCCATCCGGAACGCTTGAGCTGGATTGAAGACCGCTACGAGACTTTTGTGGAACTGGCCCGCCAGGGCGCCTGGCTGCAAGTGACCGCTGGGAGTTTGACTGGTCGTTTTGGCAAGGCGGCCCAGTACTGGGGCGAGCGCCTGCTGGACGAGGGTTGGGTGCATATCCTGGCCACCGACGCGCACGGCGTGGATCGGCGACCGCCCTTGCTGGCCGAGGGACGGCGGGTGGCGGAGCGCTGGCTGGGTGCGGGCGAGGCCTCGCATCTGGTTGAAATCCGTCCGCAAGGTATACTAAATAATTTAGAACCCGAGCGGTTATCGTTGCCGCCAGCCCTGCATGTCAACGCCCCTTCCAGTCGATCGGGTAGCTCTTGGTGGCAACGGCTGTTCCGGTTTGGCTAATTTTTTAATTTTTCAAGTTGTTTCTTCCCAAAGTTTAAAGTTTTTGAGGTCGATGGATTTGCCGCTAATAAAAATATTTACATGTGTCCTGTTGCTGGCGGTGTTGCTCGGCATCGCCGCCTGCGCCAGTAGTCCTTCCACCGACACGGCGGTTTCTGCGACGACTTCGACGCCGGTCCCACCGGTTGCCGCCATATCGCCGACGCTCCCGGTCGCCGCATCGAACGATTACCAGATCGGCCCGCAGGATTTGTTGAAACTCGAAGTGTTTGGAGTGCCGGACCTGAATCGTTCGGTTCGAGTCAACGCCAGAGGGCAGATTTCCCTGCCGCTGATTGGCGTCATCCAGGCCAGCGGCCTGACCGCCGAGCAACTGGCGGCCGACATTGCCGCCCGTCTGGCCCAGGATTACCTGCAGAATCCCCAAGTCATCATCTTCATCGAGGAATTCACCAGCAAGCGGGTCACTGTTTCCGGCGCCGTCAAGGCGCCGGGCGTTTTTCCGCTCAAGGGCCGGGTGACGCTGACGCAAGCGGTGGCGCAAGCCGGTGGCCCCAACAGCGTCGCCAATCTGAGTGCGGTCAGAATTCTGCGCCTGGAGCCCGATGGTACGCGCAAAATGCTGGAATTCGATCTGGCCGCCATCCAAAACGCCCAAGTACCTGATCCCGAGATTCGGGGCGAGGATTTGGTCCAGGTGGAGACCTCGGTAGCCAAGGAGACTGTTCAGCAGCTCAAGGAATTCGTTCTGCCTTTCTGGATCATCGCGCGCTGATTTCGTCGCGACCCGCTCCTCCGCTTTTCCGAGAACTTGTGCATGAGCACCCCGAAATTGCCCGAGCCTGCCGATTCCGATCCGCGTCCGCCAGGCCAGGCCTTGGCCGAACGCCCGATCGGCGTTCCCATGCCGGCGTCACCCCCTCGATCCCAAGTGGTCGAGGAAGAACCCGAAGGTGATGAACTCAACCTCCGCGAGCTATGGCAGGTCATCGTCAAGCGGCGCTGGACCATCATCATCTTCGCGCTGATCGTGGTGACCGCCGTGGTGACCGCCACGTTCCTGATGACGCCCATCTACCGCGCCAGCCTGACCCTGCAGATCGACCGCGAGGACATCAAAATCGTCAAGACCGGAGAAGTGGCGCCGGAGGAGACCGGGTGGAACACCCAGGAGTATTACCAGACCCAGTACGAACTGCTCAAGAGTCGCAGCTTGGCCTTGCGGGTGGTCAATCAACTGGGGCTGGCCGACATCCCGCCGCCGCTGCCCTCGCCGCTGGCGGAATTCAAGGCGTGGCTGGCCGGCTGGCTGCCCAAGGCCAGCGAGGCGAAAACCCCTGAGAAACCCGCCTCGGAAAGCGACCGGATCGAAGGCGTAGTGAGCGGTTTCCTGGGGGGGCTGACCGTGGAGCCGGTACGTAATTCGCGACTGGCTAAGCTGTACTACAACAGTCCCGATCCTCAGCGGGCGGCCGCCATCCTCAACACCCTGGTCAAGAATTACATCAACATGAACATGGAGCGGCGCTTCGACGCTTCCACCTACGCCCGCAATTTCCTGCAGGAGCGCTTGCAGCAGGTCAAGGCGAAGTTGGAGGAGTCCGAGCGGCAACTGGTGGAATTCGCTCGCCAGCAGCAAATCATCAGTGTTGACGACAAACAGAACACCGTCTCCCAGACTTTATCGGCCACCAACGCCGCACTGGCCGAGGCCGAGAAAAAACGGATCGCCGCCGAGGCGAATTACCGGCAGATGCTGAGCGCCCAGGGCCAGGGGCTGAGCCAGATTCTGGACAGCGCTACCATCCAGACCCTGAAGGAGACCAAGGCCAAGCTGGAGGCCCAGTATCAGGAGAATCTCAGCGTCTACAAGCCGGCCTATCCGACCATGGTGCAATTGCGCGGCCAGATCGGCCAGATCGACGCCTTGATCAATCAGGAAATCAACAACATCCGGGCGGCGGTCACCGCCAGTTACCAGGCCGCCCGCTCCGAGGAAGCCCTGTTGCGCAGCCGAATGGACCAGCTTAAGCAGGAGGTGCTGAGCTTGCAGGACCGCAGCATCCAGCTCAACATCCTGCGCCGCGAGGTGGACACCAACCGCCAGCTTTACGACGGCCTGCTGCAACGCTTCAAGGAAGTTGGCGTGGCGGCTGGTATCGGCACCAACAACATCTCGGTGGTGGACGAGGCCAAGGTTCCCGCCTGGCCCCACAAGCCCAATCTGCGGTTGAACGCGCTGCTGGCGCTGGTGCTGGGCCTGCTGGGCGGCGTCGGACTGGCCTTCCTGTTCGAACACCTCGACGACACCTTCCGCCGGCCCGAGGAGTTGGAGAAGTTGCTGGGCCTGCCGGTGCTGGGCGTGATTCCCAAGACCCGGCAGGAGCGCGGCGACAGCCGGCCGATGGCGCTGGTCGGCCACGAGGATCCGCGCTCGGCCTTCGCCGAAGCCTACCGCTCGGTGCGCACCGCCCTGCAGTTCTCGACCGCCAGCGGCGTGCCCCGGTTGCTGACCGTGACCAGCGCCATGGCCGGCGAGGGCAAGACCACCACGGCGCTGAGCTTGGCGATTCAGTTCGCCCAGGCCGGCAAGCGGACTCTGCTGATCGAGGCCGACCTGCGCAAGCCCTCGCTGCACCGCGACCTGAACCTCGACAACCAGGTGGGATTGACCAACTACCTGGCGGGCGGGGGCGTGCAGCCGGTGGACAT
Organism: Candidatus Contendibacter sp.; assembly: GCA_039807425.1. Lineage (GTDB taxonomy): Bacteria > Pseudomonadota > Gammaproteobacteria > Competibacterales > Competibacteraceae > Contendibacter. The sequence continues at coordinate 28,961 of JBDHRD010000001.1, forward strand.
CGCCAAGCCTACCCATATCGCCAATCTGTTCGCTGTCCCGTCCGGGCCGTTGCCGCCCAACCCCGCCGAGTTATTGTCATCGGCACGGATGGTGGAACTGCTGAGCCTGGCCGCCGGCAAGTTCGACCAGGTGATTCTGGACAGTCCGCCGCTGCTGGGACTGGCCGACGCCCTGATCATCGGCAATCTGTGCGAGGGGACGCTACTCACTATCGAGATGGGCAACACCCCACGCGGCTATGCGCTGGGTGCGCTCAAACGGCTGCGCGGAGCGCGGGTGTACGTGCTGGGCGCCATCCTGACCAAGCTGGAGGCCCGGGCCGGTGCGTATGGCTATTACCACAGCTATTACTACTACTACCACACTGGCTATTACGGCGAAGCCGCGCCGGCGGACGCCAAGAAGCTGCCAGCCTGAGAACGGTGACTGGGGAGCGACATGGATACCGTCGATTTGGCGCTGTCCTGCTATCGGACGCCGCTGGCCTATCAGGATCGGCTGTCTCTCGCCGCCCCCCTGCCCGAGGATATGGACCGGTTGTTGTGGCTGGCCAACGGTTCGCCGGAAATCCTCGATGCCGCCGTGCGCCAAAGCGGCGCCAAGCCTCAGGAACTACGGGATGCGGCGCGGTTCTGCATCCAGCAGTGGTGTCTCGCTCGCGGCGCTGACCCGCATCGGATACTCGGCATCGAACCCGGCGCTTCACCGGAGCGGATCAAGGAACATTACCGCCTGTTGATGCGGCTATTCCATCCCGACCGCGCCGCGGGCCGCGAAAGCTGGACCGATCATTACGCCAGCCGGATCAATGAGGCTTGGACCGCGCTGTCCCGGACGGATCGCACCATGCCGGAAAGCTGGTCCCACCCCCCTCAGGTCCTGGCTCAGGATGCGCTTCGCCCACGGATGGAACGGTTGGTTGAACGCCTTGGGCCGCGCTCCAGCCGTCATCTGCCGGGACACCGGTCCCCGTCGCGGCGCCGGCGGCTGCCAAGGCTGGTGCTGGGTGGGTTGATGCTGGCGGCGTTGTTGGCGCTGGGCGGCTTCTACCTGGAGCAGGTTCTGGTCAGTCGAGGCGGTTTCGAGCCAACTGGCATTGCGGATTCCGATCCGCCCGCTGGCGAGGCGCCGGTCCAGAGCGTCAGCGCCGCACCGATAACCGACCCGGGGGCACTCGGTCCGTTCCTGGCCGCGCCGGATTGGCGGGCGCTGGAACAGCGCGAGCAGCAGGCGCAACGGCAAGCTGCCCAGGCCCGGGAGGCGCGCGAGCAGTGGGAGAAAAACCGCCGGCAACAGATCGAGGCCGAGGAGGCGTTACTGGAGTCCATGCGAGCGGAGCGCGCCGAACTCGAGGAGCAGGTCAAAAGCGAGCAGGCGCGGATGAAACAGGTGCGGGCCGAGCGGTTGGTGGCCGAACAGCAACGCTTGGCGCGGTTGCAAGCCGAACAGACGCAAGTGGAGCAAGCGCAAATCGAGCGGAAGTTGACGGAACGGCGCCGACTGGAAGCCTTGCAGGTCGAGCAGGCCAAGGCCGAGCGGCTGGCCGAGGAGCTGCGGATCGAGCGGCAACGCTTGGAAAAGTTGAAGGCTGAACAGGCGCGGAACGAGCAGACAAAAGTGGTGCAGACCCAGGCCGGGCGCCACCACTTGGAGGAGCAGTTAAAAATCGAGCGGGCGCGGGCCGAACAGGCGCGGATGGAGCGAGCGCAATTGGATGCGGTGGCGAATCGCGCATCGGCGGCGTCCGTGGTCGCGGCGGCGGCGCCCGAGGAGCGCGAATTGACCGCCGGTGAACTGGAAGGCCTGATGAACCGCTACACGCGGGCTTACCAGCAGGGTGATTTAAACGGTGTCATGGCGTTGTTCGCGGCTGGCGCGCGCGGTCGAATCGAAAAGGATTATGCTACGCTGTTCGCCGAGCACGACGTCCGGGGGTTGTGGTTGCGCGATCTGCGCTGGATTTATCGTGGCCCATCCGCCAGCGGCTCCGGTCGCTACGAGTTGCGATTGCAGCAGCGTGACAACGGCCAACGACATCGAGTGGAAGGGAACATTCGCTTCACCGTTCAAAAGCGGGACGGTCGAGTGCTCATCGAAACGATCGAGTTTGACTGGCCGAAGAATTGAGCGAAGGTTGAAAAATGGCCATCAGCGATGGGCGGATCGTGATGAGAACCCTCAAGGGCGCCGGATTGCTGCTCGTCGCCGGAATCCTGGCTTGGCGGGCGCTGGTGACCAACCTGGCTGACTATTACGCCAGCCAGGAGACACCCGAGGCCGCTATCGGCGCGCTGCGCTGGCGCGGCGATCAGCCAGCGGCGTTATATCAGCGCGGGATGGCGTTGGCCGCCAGCGAACCGGCCGAGGCTGAACGCCTGTGGCGCGCGGCGGCCTGGGCCAATCCCACCGATGCGCTGGTCTATCTGGCGCTGGCCGAGCAGTGGGCCAACGCCGGGCGACAAGCGGCGGCCATCAGGTTAGTGGAAATCGCCGATGCGCTGGGGCCGTTGCGCAGTCCAGCGTTGGCCCGCTCGGCCCAGTTCTGGCTGGAGCAGGAGCGGCCCGATCGGGCGCTGGCGCGCTGGCGCATGCTGCTGCGCACCCGGCCGGAGACGGCCGCCCAACTGTTTCCACTGCTGTTGCAACTGGCCGAGAATCCCGCGACTCGACCGCTGCTGCAACCGTTGCTGGCCGATCCACCCGAATGGTGGGACCGGTTTTTCGCTCACACCGCCGTCAAAGCGATCCGGCCGGAAACGGTGGTGTTTCTCTACCAGAACCGCAATCGCCAGGGAGCCTTGCCGGACGAGGACGAACAGCGGGCATATCTGGATCGCTTATGGAAGGATCAGCACTGGCTGGAAGCTTACCTGGCCTGGTTGAACGGCCTGGACGAGCGGCGGACCCGAGTGCTGGGCTCCGTGTACAACGGCGGGTTTGAGGCGCCGATCACACAGTTGGGCTTCGACTGGCGGACGTCCTCACCCCGGGGCGCGACGGTCGAAATTATCGAAACGTATGGCGCGCGTGGCGACAAGGCGCTGCATGTCAGTTTCAACGGCGAACGAGTGCGCTTTCAGCATGTTTTGCAGCATCTGTTCCTGGATGCGGGGCGCTATCGCTTACAGGGACGAGCGCGACCGGACGGTCTCAAGGCTGAGCGGGGACTGCGCTGGCGGGTGCGTTGCGTGGGCGCGAGCACCGTCCTGGCCGAAAGCGAGCCGTTCGTGGGTTCGGACGAGTGGCGGAGTTTCGCGGTCGATTTCGTGGTGCCCGATCGGGAATGCCCCGCGCAACTGCTGCGGCTGGAACTGGATGGCCGGGTGGAGCTGGATTTCGAGGCGCTGGGCGGAGCCTGGTTCGACGATTTGGCCATCGTCCGACAGGGCTGACCACGCCGCTGTCTGATCATCTGATCGAGGTCGAGGCCATGTAATAATTTATCGCGGATAGGTTACTTGGATTATGGAGATTGACTTATCCTAATTACTAGGCAAGTTCTGTGGGGGAACATAACATGATGAAACGATATATCACCACGACTTTGGTCGCGTGCCTGGCGGGGTACGCCGCCGGCGCCAGCGCGCTGGAACCATCCGCTGTCGTGCGACAACCCCAGGGCAAGGTGTTTATCAGCCAGGGTAGCGCCATGACTCTCGCCCAGGAAGGCATGTCGCTGTATGCGGGTAATCGGGTGATCGCCGTCTCGGGCGGTCGGGCGGAGATCGCGTATACCGATGGCTGCGTCGTGGCGTTGCCGGAAAACAGCCTGCTGGCGGTGAAGGGATCGAATCAGTGCCGGGTAGGCCAAGCCCAGATTCGCGCCACCGGCGGATTCCGGAATGCCCGGATCGGCCAGGCAGGCTCGCTGTCATCCAGTGGCTCTTCCGATAACCCGATTGCGGACTTGAACCGCCTGAAGGGCAACGTGCTCCTCAACGAGGAGCAAGCGCGGAACAATCAGGATGCCCGTCGCGACGATCGAATCGTGACCGACAAGGAGAGCCAGGTAGCAGTGCTTTTCCGGGGTTGCGAAGTGGAAGTGGGACCGCAGGAACGAGTCACGATCGATCAGTTGCGGCAGGAGCGATGCAAGGCGGGCGTTGTTTTGATGAGCGGTGAAGATTCAAATTCCCAGATCGCTATCATCAAGAATCCATCGGGTACCGTCATGCTCGACCAGAACGCGGCGCGGCATGACATGGGGGTCAAGGGCAGCAACCAGCTTGTGACTGGCTCGGGCAGCAAGGTGACGGTGGTTTTCAAGGCCTGCGAGGTCATCGTGGACGAGAAGGAAGATGTGAAAGTCAAGGATTTGGTGGACAAGTGCAAAGGCGGTTTCTGGGCTGACGCGGGTGCGGGCGGCGCAGGTGGCGCGGGCACGGGTAGCACGGTCGTTGGCACGAGCACGGTCGTTGGCGCGAGCACGGTCGTTGGCACGGGTGGATTCATAGTAGGCGGTGCCTTGGGCGTGAGTGTGATCGGGGCCATCTTGAATGATGATGACGATAGCAGTACCGACTAAACAAGCTCCAGATTCTTAGATCGTGTCGGATTTCCCGCCAAACCGCGTCGCTGACCCCGGCGCGGTTCTTTTTTACGGTCTCATCGCGCTGTTGACATTTGCGCCGCTGTTTCGGGCCGGCAATCGGCCGTTGCCGCTGTTGGTCATGGAGTTGGCGGCGCTGGCGTTGCTGGTCTGGCGGTTCTGGTCGCCGCCGCCAGCGGGACAGCCGTTGTCCTGGCCGGTGCGGACTTTTCTGGCATTGTTGTTCCTGCTACCGCTGGCGCAGTTGCTGCCCGTGCCATTTGGGCTGTGGGCGGATCTGCCGGGGCGGTCGTTCTACGCCGAGGCCCTGCGCCAAACCCGCGAGGGCGCCGACCTGGGCTGGCGGGCGCTTTCACTGATCCCCATCGCGACCGAGTCCGCCTGGCTGGCGCTGTTACCGCCGCTGACCGTGTTTCTAGTGGCGATCCATTGGCCCGGCGAGCGATTACTGCGGCTGGTGCTGGTTTTCCTGGGCATCGCGACCGCCGAAGCGCTGCTGGGATTGATCCAGTACGGCGATGGGCCGGACAGCGTGTTTCGGCTGGGCAATACCCTGATGGGCGACAGCGCTTCGGGCACCTACATCAATCGTAACCATCTGGCGGGTCTGCTGGAGATGGCGCTGCCGGTGGGCTTGGCTCTGCTGGCGGCCACGGTCGGTCACGGTCGGCCCCCCCATGACAGCGGTAGCCGGGGACGGCGCGGGCGCACGTTCCGGCAATGGCTGGCGCGGTTCAGCGTGGCGCGCCTCAACCAGGCGGCACTGTTTGGCGCGGCCGCCATGGCGATTCTGCTGGGGCTGATTTTCACCCGCTCCCGCGCTGGCGTCAGCATGGCGATGCTGGGCATCCTGCTATGCACCCTGACCTTCTCCTACCGGTTGGGTGGACGAAATGTTTATGGTCTGATTGGTACCTTTACGGCCATCGGGGTAGGCTTGGCCAGCCTGATCGGGCTGGCGCCGGTGTGGAGCCGGTTTACCCTGCAAGATCCACTGGAAGATGGCCGCTGGACGGTTTTCGACGCGACGGTGCAGGCCATTGGCGAATTTTTTCCGCTGGGCAGCGGCGCAGGGACTTTCGAGGATGTGATGCGGCGGTTTCATCCCGCCGATTTTCCGGGGGTGACCATCAATCGCGCCCACAACGATTATCTGGAATGGCTGCTGGAATTGGGGCTAATGGCCGCGCTGCTGATCACTGTCTGGCTGCTGTTGTACCTTCGCCAGTGGGGGCGGGTGTGGAAGCGGGGTGAATGGACGCCGTTCCGCTTCGCTCAGGCTGGTGCAGGGATTGCGCTGTTCCTGATGCTGCTGCACAGCCTGGTGGATTTCAACCTGCGGATTCCGGCCAACGCCGTGTTCGTGGCGTTTCTGGCCGCGGTGTTTTTCCATCGCCCGCCGGACGACGAGCGGCGACGGTCCTCCCGGCGACGGGAAGCCACCAACGAAAGCAGGCCGCCGCTCACTTACCCGATTCCCCCCGAAAACCAGGTCAATCCGTTCGCAGGGTGGGGGAACTCCGAGCGGAATGCGGGCGGCGCTTCGTGACTCGCAAGGCTTGGCGCAGATAGGGCAGTTCCACCACCGGCAGTCGGCCGGTGACGCGCAAGCCGGCGGCGAATCGCTCCAGTTCGCACACCTGGCAGCGCGGGCCGCTGTCCAGCACCCAGCGGCCATCCACCAACAGCGCCGCGTGAGTGACCCGCAGCGGCGGGCCTTGGACCAGCACGTACTCCAGTCGCGCCGGGTCGTAGCCGTGGTGGCGGATCAGCCGATCGGCCTTGGCGACAGCGTAGGCCTTGCAATCCCAATAGTCGAGCCGCTCCAGATCGGCGACGTCCGGCCAGTCATCGAGGCAAGTATCGCCCGGGCAAGGTTGGCCCTGCCGGTTGACGGTGGTGTTGACTTGGATCAAAGGATCGGGCGCTGGCGGGGTGGCGTCTGGGAGGGTCCAGCAACCGCTCGCCGCCAGTAGCAGAGCCAGCGCGAGCAGGAGGTTGAGGAGATGACGCGGTGAAGATGGCATGGCGGGTAGTTTAGCGTTCGTTGCTCCTGGCGGAGAGAAAATAGTTTGGCTTTGCTTGTTGGATAGCGCCCGCTAAAATGCCACCTTCCATGATGCTGACCCTGGAGAGCCGGTTGTCCGACCCATCCCAAACCTGTCCTTTCCCGTGCTGGTTCGCGGTGTTCAGCAAGCCACGTCGAGAGATGGAGGCGGCCGAACAACTGGAGCGGCAGGGATTTACGGCGTTTCTGCCCCGTGTGCGGGCGCGGCGGCGGTTGCGCGGCCAATGGCGCGAGGTGGTCGAGCCGATGTTTCCGCGCTATCTATTCCTGCGGGCTACGCTGGGCGAGGATAATCTGGCCCCGGTGCGCTCGACCCGTGGGGTGGTAGGCATGGTCCGCTTCGGAGGCGAGCCGCGCCCGGTGCCCGACCCACTGATCGCTGAATTGCAGCGGCTCTGTGCGGTGCCTGGCGGTGCGCTGGATCTCCCGGAGCCGCTGATTCCGGGTTCCCGGGTCCGAATTCTCGAAGGACCATTCGCCGGCTACGAGGCGGATTTGTTGAGCCAGGATGGCGAACGTCGAGCGCAGGTGTTATTGACCATGCTCGGGCAATCTCACGCTGTGCAAATGCCAGTGGATATTCTGGCCCCGGTGCGCTGAGACGGGCTGATCACCGTAATCCACCATAGCCCCCACGCAAGTCTGGGGTAGTTATTTTACAGGGCAGCCCCGCTTCTGAACCCTCCAATCCCCAGTTGCTGACCTTGAAAACCCACCTCCAACACCTCGAAGCAGGTAGAGGCGTGGAACGCTTACTCAGTGATCTAACCGAGTGGCCCATCTTAAGTGGAGGCTGATCTGAAAGCTGAAAGTCGGTACAAGGATGCCGCCGTGGACAATCCGCCATGTTGCTGCTGACCAAGATTCTCAGTCAGTTCGCCTATCCTCTGTTGGCATCCCTGCTGCTGGCCGCGGGCGCCGGCATCCTGTCCTGGCGCAGCCACCGACGTTCCGGCGCACTGTTGCTGATCGTTGCCTTGGGCTGGCTATGGTTGTGGTCCACGCCGGCGCTCAGCGACTGGCTGCGTGCCACCTTGGAGCAACGCTATCCACCCACACCGCTCGAACAACTGCCCGCCGCCGACGCCATCGTGGTATTGGGTGGTATGGTGGAAGCTGCCGTGCCGTCCGAGCGGCTCGATATCAATCTGGGGGCGGCCGCCGACCGCATCTGGCGCGCTGCCCGTCTGTACCGCGCCGGAAAAGCCCCACTGGTCCTGGTCAACGGCGGTAATCTGCCTTGGAGCGGCAGCGAGCAGCCGGAAGCCTCGGTCATGGCCGAATTGCTCCAGGAACTGGGCGTGCCCCCTACCGCCATTCTCCAGGAATCCCGCAGCCGCACTACCCGAGAAAACCGTGACAATTCCCTGCCTGTCTTGCAAGCACGCGGTATCCGGCGCGTTCTGCTGGTGACCTCGGCCCTGCACATGCCGCGCGCCCTGGCGTTGTTTCGCGCCACCGATCTTGAAGTGATTCCAGCGCCGACCGATTTCGAAATTCGCTTTCCAAGCAACGCCCATCCCTTGCGCTGGCTGCCCGACGCCCAGGCGCTGGCCGACGGTAGCCGGGCGTTCAAGGAATATTTGGGACGCTGGGTGGACCGCTTGCCCGGTTTCGGTGGATAGCGCCGTAACGGCGTTTTCACAGTACGGTACTAACATTAATGTAATGAGTATTCACTAGAATCTACATTGACATACCCCGCTTTGAGTGAAAGCCCAACCTGGCGTCATGGAAACCTTATGCAACCGATTATCCTGGACTTTGGACCGCTGCTGTTGGCCTTTGGCCTGTGCGTGGGGTTGATCGTCCTGCTGATCCGTCCGGCCCGAGCCTGGGGTTGGATGGACCACCCCACCACCCGCAAACACCATCGGACTCCGACACCGCTGGTGGGTGGGATCGCCATGGGTGTCGCTTACAGCCTGAGCGTACTGGTGTTGCCCGAACAGCCTGATTCCTGTTCGGCATTGCTGATGGCCATGGCATTGTTGACCTTGGTTGGCTTGTACGATGATCTGCGCGCGATTCGCCCCGCGCTCCGCTTCGCGTTCCAGAGCGGCGCGGTCTTGGTGATGGCGCTCGGAGGCGGCATCATTCTGGGTAACCTCGGCGATCTTTTTGGCTTGGGCGACGTCACCCTGGTGGGAGGCGTTGCCCTGCTGTTCACCCTGTTCTGTGTCGTCGGGGTGATCAACGCCTTCAACATGAGCGATGGCCTCGATGGCTTGGCCGGTGGCTTGGCGCTGATCGCCGCCGGCTGGCTGATCGTCCTGGTACAAATCGCGCCGACTGCCCACCCCGGCCACCGCGATGCCCTGCTGGCGCTGGTCATGGTCGTCGCCGGCTTTCTCTGCTTCAACCTGCGCCAGCCCTGGCGAGCCCGCGCCAGCGTGTTCATGGGTGATGCCGGCAGCACCATGCTCGGTTTCGTTCTGGCCTGGTTTCTGGTCGATCTGTCCCAAGGCTGGGAGGCGGTGATGACCCCCATGACGGCGGTCTGGATTCTGGCGCTGCCGCTGATGGATACGGTCGCGGTGATGGTCCGTCGCATCCGCGCTGGCCACAGTCCGTTCGCCGCCGATCACCAGCATTTGCATCACTTGTTGCTAAGTCGCGGTTTGTCGGATGGCCGAGCCACTGCTCTCCTGTTGGTTGCGGCTTTCATGACCGGCGCGACCGGCGTCGCCGCCTACTGGCTAAAGACGCCCGCCTATCTGCAATTTTACGTCTTCGCCGCTCTGTTCGGGCTGTACTACCGGGTTACGACCCGCCTTTGGGAACGCCAGCAGAGCGCCGCGCCGCCGAGAATGGGCGAACGGCGGGGGGTGCCTCACTCAGAAGCAGTCGTGACGCCCGCCGCGTTTCGCCAGGTCAACCCGCGCGACTGATGGCGAACGGTGCGAACGCCTGACTCACCGGCATCACTTCCAGGGTATTGATGTTGACGTGGGCCGGGCGGGTCGCTGACCAGTACACGATGTCGGCAATATCCTCCGCTTGCAACGGCTGGGTCCCCTCGTAGACTTGGGCGGACTGGTCGCTTTCTCCCTTGAACCGCACCAGTGAAAATTCGGTTTCCGCCATGCCGGGTTCGATGTTGGTCACCCGCACCCGCGTGCCCAGCAGGTCGGCGCGCAGGTTGAGCGAGAACTGGCGGACGAAGGCCTTGGTGGCCCCGTAGACGTTGCCGCCGGGATAGGGATAGTTGCCGGCCACCGAGCCGATGTTGACGATATAGCCGCGGTCGCGGGCGACCATGCCGGGCAGGATGGCCCGGGTGCAATACAGCAAGCCCTTGATGTTGGTGTCCACCATTCGTTGCCAATCGTCCATTGGGCAGCGGTGGGCGGGTTCCAGGCCGAGCGCCAGCCCGGCGTTGTTGACCAGCAGATCCACCTCGGCGAAATCGGCGGGCAGGGCCGCGACGGCGGCGTTCACCGCCGTTTCGTCGCGCACGTCCAGCGCGATGGCGTGGACCGGAACGGTTGCGGCCAGCTTGGCGCGCAGAGCTTCCAGGCGGTCCTGGCGCCGGCCGCATACGATCAAGCGCCAGCCGTGGGCGGCGAACAGGCGGGCGCAGGCGGCGCCAAAACCGGAGGTGGCGCCGGTGATAAAAGCGATCTGGGGCATGGGGGGAATCTCGCTGCAAGGATGAAGGATGGATTATGAAGCAAGCAGTAACTCAAATGGAGATTACCTTCACTGTCCGCTATCCACTCTGGACGATGCCTCGCCCTTTCGCTAGGGTAAGTGCCCGAATCTGCAACCCCAGCCATTTTCCGCATGAACGCTACGACCTACGACGCCGCCGCGATTGAAGTCCTCAGCGGTCTGGACCCTGTCCGCAAGCGACCGGGGATGTACACCGACACCACCCGGCCCAACCATCTGGCCCAGGAAGTGATCGACAACAGCGTGGACGAAGCGCTCGCCGGCCATGCCACGACAGTGACGGTCATCCTGCACGCCGACGGGTCGCTGTCGGTGGCCGACGATGGTCGCGGGATGCCAGTGGACCTCCATCCCGAAGAGGGCATCCCTGGCGTCGAATTGATCCTGACCCGCCTCCATGCCGGTGGCAAGTTCTCCGACCGCAACTACCGTTTTGCGGGTGGCCTGCATGGAGTAGGCGTGTCGGTGGTGAACGCGCTGTCCAGCCACCTTGAAGTCTGGGTTAGGCGCAACGCCAAGGAATACAACATGGCCTTTGCTGGCGGCGACAAGGCATCGGACTTGGAGGAGGTCGGTACCGTTCCTCGACGCGCCACCGGCACCACCCTGCGGTTCTGGCCGGACCCGCGCTATTTCGATTCACCCAAGTTTTCCGTGCCCCGGCTCAAGCACGTTTTGCGCGCCAAGGCAGTGCTGTGTCCGGGGCTGAAGGTCGTCTTCACCGACGAAGCGGCCGGCGAACAGATCACTTGGCGCTATGAGGATGGTTTCACCGACTACCTCAAGGAGGCGCTGGGCCAGACCCCGCTGTTGCCCGATCCGCCGTTCGTCGGTCATGTCGGCGGCGAGCGCGAGGCCGCCGATTGGGCCTTGACTTGGCTGCCCGAGGGTGGCGAACCCATCGCGGAAAGCTACGTCAATCTGATTCCGACCTCGCAGGGCGGTACCCACGTCAACGGGCTGCGCGGCGGGCTGACCGACGCCGTGCGCGAGTTTTGCGAGTTTCGCAACCTGGCCCCGCGCGGGCTGCGCATCGCGCCGGAGGATGTGTGGGACGGCTGTTGCTACGTGCTGTCGGTCAAGATGCAGGACCCCCAGTTTTCCGGCCAGACCAAGGAACGGCTGTCGTCGCGCGAGTGCGCGGTGTTCGTGGCCGGCGTGGTCAAGGATACGCTCAGCCTGTGGCTGAACCAGCATCCCGAAACCGGCGAGCGCATCGCTCAACTGGCGCTGGCCAACGCGCAGAAACGCTTGCGGGCGAGTCGGAAGGTGGTGCGCAAGCAGGTGACCAGCGGCCCGGCGTTGCCCGGCAAGCTGACCGATTGCACCGCGCAGGATTTAGCCCGCACCGAACTGTTTCTGGTGGAAGGCGATTCCGCCGGCGGTTCCGCCAAGCAGGCCCGCAATCGCGAATTCCAGGCAGTGATGCCGTTGCGCGGCAAGATTCTCAATACCTGGGAGGTGGATTCCGCCGAGGTGATGGCTTCACAGGAGGTGCATGATATCGCCGTGGCGATTGGCGTCGATCCCGGCTCCGGGGAGTTGGGCGGGCTGCGCTACGGCAAAATCTGCATTTTGGCCGACGCTGATTCCGACGGCCTGCACATCGCCACCCTGTTGTGCGCGCTATTCGTGCGCCACTTCCGGCCGCTGGTGGAAGCGGGCCACATCCACGTCGCCATGCCGCCGCTGTTCCGGGTCGATGTGGGCAAGGAGGTGTTCTATGCTCTGGACGAGGCGGAGAGACAGGGCATACTCGACCGGATTAGCGCCGAGAAGAAGAAGGGCAAGGTCAACGTCACCCGTTTCAAGGGCCTGGGCGAGATGAATCCGCTGCAACTGCGGGAGACGACGATGGACCCCACGACCCGCCGGCTGGTGCAACTGACTCTCGACGCCGGCGACGATACTGTGGCGCTGATGGATATGCTGTTGGCGAAAAAACGGGCGGGGGATCGCCGGAACTGGCTGGAAGAGAAAGGGAATCTGGCGGAGGTGTAAGGAAGTTGGACAACTTTTCACACTGCGCCTTGCCCCTCCCGGATTCGGCGTCTAAACTCACGGAACAAGGGGTAACCGAAACCGGAATCCCCACAGCTTACTCAAGGCCATGCCGCTACTGATCTACCTGTTCGTCCTGTTGGCCGCTTGGTGCGTGGCCGAGGACTGCGCGTCGCGACAACTGGAGCCGGGGCTTGTTCCCGCTGTTACGCAGGTCAGCGCCGGTCCTGGCGGCGTGACTTACGGCTTGGCCCCGGGATCCTGTACAGAAGGTCGCTGTGCTCCCGTGATCCAACTGCTTTCCAGTGGGAAGCTGGTCGATTTCATCCCGCTTGACTTCGCGGCTTCCGAAGCTGCCCTCACTCGCGAGGAGGGAAACAGCGGTCTCGCCGAACTCACTCCTGTTGAGGCCTGGACGGCTGGCAGCGAGGAAGGTGCCGTCACCACCGCCCTCCAGTCGGTAAGGCTTACCCCTGCCGGCAATGGTCTCCTCGTCCACCAGACCGCTGGATTCGAGCACATCAAGCGGCGCCATGACCTGTTTGTCGCCGATGGCAAGAAGCTCAAACGGGTCTGGTCCGCCGCCGAAGGAGCTGGCCCGGCGTGGTCAGCGGCGGAAGTGGTTCCGTCCGGGAATGGGCGAACCGACGAAATCATCTACCTGCGAGGCTTTCGCCCTGGAGGTACCGAAGCCGATACCCTGACCGCGCGCCGTCTGGTCTGGGACGATACGAAACAGGAATTGGCGGTCCAGCCACTGGCGATACTCCCGGCGGTCACAACCGGTGAGTATTCCAGCGTGAAAACGGCGCGGCGGGCGGCTGCGAGTTCCTGCCTCAATGAGTATTGGGTGCTCCCGGCCAACCGGTTTGGGGGAGCGGCGTCGAAATTTGTGCTGGCCCGGGTGGCGGCCCGCAAGCAGACTATCGAGGCGGAGATGGCGCGCCCATGCGAAGCGCGGCCTGCCCGCCGAATGGCGAAATTCCGTCCTGCTGGGACGGTGGAATAGGAGGGATCAAGGTGCCGGCCATTACAGGTAGCGTCGGGGAAGATGCCCTCAATAAGACGCACGATGTCGCCCTGGTGCAGGCGATGTTGCGCATCGTCAAGAACGCCAAGGGCTCACCCTATCTCGGTGGTCACTACGATGGCGCCTACGGCGGCATCACCAAAAGCGCCATTATCGCTTTCCAGAATGACAACGCCAAAACGATTCAGGCAGGACAGAAAGGCAAGGAGAAACTCGGCGTGGTGGATGCGGCCGGTGCTACGATCACCGCTCTGTCTGCCGCGCTGCCCGCGACGCACAAGGAACTTCGAATCATTCCCAATACCAAGACCGTCTATCTGGAAGGCGCGCAGGCCGATGCCCAGGCCAGCGCCAATGCCATTCGTAATGATGCTGAGTTCGAGACCACCTTCAAGAATCTGTTGGCCAAGCTGGTCGATACGATGTACGCCGATCACAAGATCGTGTTGAAGCTGACCCCGACCGGTCGCCGCCGAACCTTTGCCCAGCAGGCGGCTGAAGTCAACACCAAGGCGGGTCCTGGGGAGAGTAACCACAACTTCGGGCGCGCCGCTGATATCGGTTTCAAGGGCTTCCGCTGGATCCAGGGTGATGGAACCATCAAGACGGACGCCGACTGGCTGAATGCGCTCGAAGTCGCCAGCGCCGCCAAGGCCAACGCATTGTGGGATGCCAGGGATGCGATCGCCAAGACGCTTCCACTGTTCCGGCTGAATTTCGAACGGGTTCATCTACAGCTCCACGATCAATCGACCTTCAGTAACATTAACTCTCTCGTCAAGCTGCTGAATACCGCGGGAAAGATGAAGTGGAACAAGGGGTACAAGTGCGACTTCGGCCTCGGTGGCGCGCTTTACCCGGCCGGAACGGCGAAACAAATCTGGGCGGGAACGGCCACGGTAACGAAGGCCAATCTGGCGGCCGCGCTGACCGCCAAGGAAGTCGCCGCGCAGTCCAAGAAAGTCTTCAAGGAGGCGGACATCACGCAGAAGCAGATTGGCGACATGCAGAAAGCGTTGAAAGCCGAGTTCGAAGCCGCGGACACGAACTGGATCAAGTGGACCAAGGTTCCCTAGCTGCCCATTCCGCCAGCCACGTCGCCCGAAATACCCGAGTGGGACACAAGTCGGCGCGGTATATCCAGTGGTTCACAGCATCCGCTGCGCGCGCCGCGCCAACCGCTCCTGCTCCCCCAGCCACCGGCCGGAGAGGGCGCCCAGTATCTGATGCTGCTTCTCGAGCAGCCGCGGGCGGTACAAGCCCTGTACATCCGCCGCGAGCGCGACCGCCAGCGCTTCGAGCGCTTGGGCATATTCGCCAAACTCGAAGTAAGTGTAGGCGAGGTTTAGATTGGTCCGGGCGTCCCGCGGATGGATCCGATATGCCTGCAAATAGGCTTCGTGCGCTCCCGCGATGTCCCGGTCGAGAAACAATACGTCGCCCAGCACGTTCCACAGCCACGGGCTGTACCACGGGTTCTGCTCGATGGCCGCCCGAATCAGTTCCCGGCCCGCCTGGTAATCCTGCAGTTGCAGTCCGACGAATTCAGCGATTTCACCGACCAGTTGCCAATCGCGTGGGCTGCGGGAAAGCGCCAGCCGATACGATTCCAGCGCCTCGCTCTTCCGGCCGGCGGCCAGATGTCTCCGCGCTTCTTCCACCGGAGCCTCGAAGAAATCGAACCCGGCTGGGCCGAACCGGTTCTGATAAGCCGACACCGTGGCCGGAAGCTCGCGCCGCAGAATCAAACGTGAATGAATGGCGCGCCGCTCGTCTTCTTCCGGTATCGCGACCCAATAATTTGTTGAAAAATGTCTTTCAAGGAAGGGAAAGTTGATGCCCAGCGCGCTCGTTGGGCCGAACCGCTGGCTTAGCGAATGGCCGGCGACCTGGTCGCGCTGCACCGGGCCGTAATCGTTGATCAGAATGAACCCGGCCGGCTCCAGCAGGCCCAGGCAGCTTTCCAGGCACGTGATGGCGCCGTGATTTAGCACCACGCGTTCTAGATCCGCCACACCGGCCAGAGCCTCCGCTGCCAGCGTCGGTTCCTGATGCGAAGGCACAAATGCCGTTTCGAATTCCAGAAGACTGATCAGCGATGTTAGCCGGGCCTTCTCTTCCGGCCTTTCCGAACGCGCGATCCCACGGATCTCGTCGGACGTCAGCCGGGTGTACTGGGCCAGAAGCGCGCGATCTTGAGTCAGGTGGGTTCGGATGCGCAACTCCTCAGGCCCCGCCGGTCCCTTGCGCAAAACCGTGGCGGGCAGCACGTCCAGAATGTAATTGCAAAAAACCGCCCGCAGGTCGGGCAGCGTGGTCGTTTCACCGGTATGGGAAGCAAACCGGGATGGTCGCATGGCGTCACAACAGCCGAGTATTGTTTGTTCTTCTCCATGGCTGTCGAACTGTCCGCGTTCCCGCCATTGTTCTACCGTCCGCATCGACTGGTCGGTCGCGTGGTAGACCAGCCTCTGATGGAAGTCCTTGCCTTCCTGAAGGCATATTGCGCGGAATGCGTCCAGAAAGTAGCGAGCGAACAGTCCTGTTCCCGCGCCCAACTCGAGTACCCGAATCGGGCCCGCCACCGGTGTCTCCAGGCAGTTGGTGAATAACAGTGCCGCAGCGTGTTCCGAAAGCCGGCCCGAATTGTTGATCAGGAACGGGACATCGTTCTCCACAAAAGGCAGAAGCCCTGTCCGGTTCCAGTGCAGTTCGGAAAGTTCCCATTCCAGGCAATCGGTCAGGGGACGGAAATCCTGCAATACCGTGGCTTGTAGTTGGACCCGGTCGATCACGTCCGCAGGATCCGTACCGGCGCCTGCCAGCTTCATCCGTTCAAAAGCAGTCTGGAATGGCAGGGGAATCCAGGGGTTCATCGTCGTGGTTGCATCAGCCATGCGGGCATTCAAAAGATAATAAATTCAATAGGCTTTAGTTCGCGCCGCGAGCATCGCTCCGACCGCCAGGGAACATGCGCGTACGACCATCCGATACCCACCATCGGCAACGCCTGATATGGCTTCCGTCTGACTTCCTCGGCCATTCTCTGGACCGTTTCCATCATCTCGCCGACTCACAATCGATTGACCCATCTTGGAAGTCTAACGCAGGACCGACAAATGGCAAAATTCTGCTAGTCTTCTCCGGAGGAATTGGCTGGAAGAGAAAGGGAATCTGGCGGAGGTGTGAGGAAGTTGGACAACTTTTCGCGCTGCACCTTGCTACTTCCAGATCCAGCATCTAGAGTTTAGAAGCGCCGCTCCTTTGTGGCGCTGTAACTAAACCTAGACAATGAGACCCAAAGGAGGTCGGAATGAACAAGAAGCTGATGCTGGGTATGGCTGCGTTTTGTGCGATGGGATTGACCGGCGGCGCCTGGGCGGCCGACTTCGGCACCGCCGCGGAAGCCAAGACGATGCTGGAAAAAGCCGCTCCTGCGGTAAAAGCGGATGAAGCCAAGGCGCTGGCTGCGTTCAACGCAGGCGCGGATGGATTCAAGGTTAAGGATTTATACGTTTTCTGCGGTGGCGCCGATGGTAATTTCACCGCTCATCCGACGCTGGTGGGAAAGAGCATGAAGGGCTTGAAAGACAAAGAAGGCAAGCCGATTGGTGAGGAATTTTACAAAGTCGCACAAGAAGGCGAATTTGCCGAAGTGAGCTATAAGTGGCCTCGCCCGGGTGAGGAAAAAGTGTCTGAGAAGGTGACCTACGTCATCAAGGCAGGCGATCAGGTTTGTGGTGTGGGCTACTACAAGCAATAAAGCCGCGCGCGAAGGTTCGTAATTTTCTGGTCCGAGCCGAACTCCAGCCAGGGTTCGGCGCTTTGCGCATCCGGATTCCTCACCCAGGTGGTTGCCCCCCCTCGTCCAATCTCCTCCCGCGTAGGAGAAGGGTAGTCAAGCAACTCGCTATTCCCGCAATGCTCCTTCCCCCTGGTGGGGGGGGAGACTTATTTGTAATCGATAGGGTCTGGAAGCGGTATGGCAATAATGATCGGGAACAGTCAGGCTGGGCGGTTGGCTGGAAACGGGCTGAGCTGGCTTTTTCTCCTGCTCCTTATCGTCCTGCTTCCGATCAGTCCCGCCTTGGCCCAGGAAGCGGGCGAGATCATCAGCCTCCTCGGAACCGCCGAAGTCTGGCGCGAGGGACGCTGGCAACCGGTTGAGGCGGGCGTGGCGCTGGCGGCGGGCGAGACCGTGCGAACCGGCGAGGGCAGTCGGGTCGCGGTCCTGCTGGCCAACGGTGCCCAACTCAAGCTCAATGCCAACAGCCGATTGGAACTGAAACCACCCGCCCCCAAGCCCGAGGGGTTCCTGCCCACTACCACCGAAGCACTGCGAAGTGTGTTGCGGGTGTTGAACGGCGAAATCTGGGTGCGCAACGGCGGCGAACCGCTGGAAATCCAGACCGTGCCGGCGACCGCCTCCATTCGCGGCACCGAATTCACCCTGGCGGTCGATCCGGGCGACGTCGCGCGACTGGCCGTGCTCGCTGGCCTGGTCGAGTTCAGCAACCCCCAGGGCAGCGTGCTGGTGGCCGCCAACGAACAGGCTACGGTCAAACTGGGCGAAGCGCCGCGCAAGACCGTGTTGCTCAACCCGCTCGATGCGGTGCAATGGTCGCTCTACTATCCGGACCCGGTCGGTGGTCGAACGGAACGGGCGCGGGATCCCCAGTCTCCTCGCTACTGGATCCAGGCGGCCCAGACCGCGCTCCTGCGGGGTGAAGTACCGCAAGCCCGACAGGCGCTCGACCGGGCGCTGGCGCTCGATCCCAAGAATGTCGATGCCTACAGCCTGCGGTCCACCATCGCTCTGGTGCAAAACCAAAAGGCCGAGGCGCGAGCCGACGCCGAACGGGCCATCACCGCCGATCCGGCGTCATCCGCGGGCTGGCTCAGTCTGAGCTATGTCCAACAGGCCGAGTTCGATCTGGATGCCGCGCTGGCGTCGGCTCGAAAAGCGGTAAAACTCGATCCGCGCAATGTCCAGGCGCTGGCTCAGGAAAGCAGCCTGCTGTTCGGCATGGGCCGGTTGCGTGACGCCGTCAAGGTCGCGGAGCGGGCGCGGCGGCAGGCCCCGGACGACGCCATGGTCAATACGATTTGGGGGTTCCTGCAACTGGCGCGCCTTCGGATCGACGAGGCCCGCGATGCGTTTCAGGCCGCCATCGCCCAGGACTCGACCCTGGGCTTGCCGCATCTGGGTTTGGGTCTGGTGCTGTTCCGGCGCAATCAGACCGACGCGGCAGTGGCCGAGATGCGCCAGGCGACGCTGCTGGAGCCGCTGGTCTCACTCTACAACAGCTATCTGGGCAAGGCGTTTTACGAAATCAAGGACGACCGGCGGGCGCAAAAATATCTGGAAGCGGCTAAACAACTCGATCCCCACGACCCGACCCCCTGGTTGTATAACGCCATCCGCCTGCAAAGCATCAACCGGCCGGGCGAGGCGCTTGAGAATGCGCGGAAATCCATCGAATTAAACGATAACCGCATGGTCTACCGGTCCCGGCTGTTGCTGGATGATGATCGGGCAACGCGCGAAGCCACCTTGGCGGGGATTTATGAAAATCTCGGGTTCGAGCAACTGGCGCAGGAGAAGGCGACCCAGTCGTTGAGTCTCGACCCCACCAACTATTCGGCACACCGGTTTCTATCGGACAGCTATGTCGGCCAGCCGGGTTACGAAATCGCCCAGGTCAGCGAATTGCTGCAAGCCCAACTGTTGCAACCGATCAATATCAACCCCATTCAACCGAGCCTGGTGGCGACCAATCTCAATATCCTGGCGCGCACAGGTCTGACCCAGATGGCCTTCAATGAGTACATGTCCCTGTTCGAGCGTGACCAGACCCAACTGTATGTCTCTGGAGTCGGCGGAAATAATGGTACTTGGGGCGATGAAGTCGTGGTATCGGGGTTGAATGGACCATTTTCCTACAGTTTGGGGCAGTTTCACTATCAGACCGATGGTTTTCGCCCCAATAATGATTTTCGGCATGACCTCTATAATGTATTTGTCCAGGCTGCGATAACCCCGGAATTTAATGTTCAAGCCGAGTACCGTCATCGTCAGAGTGACTATGGCTATCTGAATATTGATTTTGATGGAGGCTTTGATCCCACGAGTCGAGATAGCCTGAATGAGGATATTGGCCGCATTGGCGCTCGTTATTCACCCTCACCACAAAATACCTTCATTACTTCATTGATTTATGCCGACCGGGACCATCCATTTTCTTATGTTACTAAAAATGGAAAATTTGAACTTACCAACCAGATCCAAGGTTGGCAAGGTGAATTACAATGGCTCTACAAGGGAGATTCCTTTAATGCGATCACCGGTATGGGCATCTATCGGGATGAATTTTATCTCTATTACCTTGGCCAAGCATTTAACGAATTTCCAACTGACCACAAGACTGTTTATGGTTATACCAATGTACAGCTTACAAAGAATATCGTTGGGACGCTGGGGCTTGCCTATGATGCCTATGATTCACAAAACTTTAGTTTAAATCAACTGAATCCTAAAATTGGGTTGCGGTGGGACATCACGAATAATCTTGCCTTACGCGCGGCGGCGTTCGAGGTAGTCAAACGGGATCTGTTGGTTAATCAAACTGTTGAACCAACCCAAGTTGCTGGTTTCAATCAATTTTTTGATGATATCAATGGAACGTCGTCCAAAAACCATGGTATTGGCCTTGATGCCCGTTTTACCAGAACCTTATTTGGTGGCGTGGAACTGATGAGGCGTGATTTGGATATGCCATCCGGAGGAGGGCCAGGATCTTTTGGTTTTGAAAAGCTTCAGATAGACTTGGCCCGCGTCTATCTTAACTGGCTGGCTGACTGGAACTGGTCGGTGACGTTGGAATATCTTTATCAAGGTTTAACCACGGAGGGAGGGCGATTTACGGAGGGAGGGCAATTTCTTCAGACAGCCCATCCGACCCAGCTTGACACCAGTACGGCACCCCTCCATATTCGTTACTTTGATCCCTCAGGATTTTTTGCCGGGGCTGGCGCCACTTATGTTTATCAGCACGTGGATTATGATCCAGAGGCAAACCCGGCGGCAGTTTCCGGCGATAGTGATTTTGTTTTATTTGACGCCACGGTCGGTTATCGTTTACCCAAGCGCTGGGGAATCCTCGCGCTTGAGGGCAGGAATTTGACTGATAAACACTTCCAGTATCAGGATTACAATTTTCTGATGGCGAGCAACAGCCTTAATCCGCAGTACCTACCTGAGCGGACCGTGCTTGGGCGCTTTATTCTCAACTTCTAATCCAACAATGTGGAGGGGTGTGCAAAATGGCAAAATATAAAATTGCAAACCTTGAAATCGAAGAAAATTCTTCTTCGGTGGACTTGCAGGGGATTGCTCCTAATACCATTCTGGTTATTGCATCGGATGGAGCAGGAAACATGAAAATACTGGCGCCAAAACCGGGTGCGACCTTGAATGATAAAATGATTACTGGAACCGCTGGCTTGTGCCGTAGGCTGATCGGTGGGGTATGGCAGTGGGTACCTTGCTAGCAGCAGCAAATCCTTGCCCAACTTCCAAACCCCATTGATCCTGTCGGCGACTATCGTTGCGGTAGTCGCCTTCTGGATGACCCTCCTTCTCTCCAGCCTGTCCTTTTTTGCCTTCCTCGAACTGAAAGGGCTCGATCTGTTGTTTGCGCTGCGCGGCCCCTTGCCTCCACCCGATCTCATCGTCGTCGTCGCCATCGACGAACCCTCCATGGCCGAGATTGGACGGCAATGGCCGTGGCCGCGCAGCCTGCACGCCCGCCTGATCCAGCAACTTAACAAGGCCGGCGCCAAAGTGATCGGCTTCGACATCCTGTTTTCGGAACCCTCGGAATCGGACGAGGACGAGGAACTGGCCCGCGTTCTGCGCGACAGCGGTAATGTCGTGCTGGTGAGCGCCCTGTCGGTGGTGAACGACCCCCTGTTTCGCCACACCATCCGGATCGATCCGATTCCGGCGTTTCGGGACGCCGCCACGGTGGGCAGTCCACTGATCAGCATCGATGCGGATGGCGTCGTGCGACGGGCCCGCCTGCTGGCCCCCGATCTGCCCTCGTTCGCCCTGCAAGTCGTCCGGCGCTATCTGGGGAATCCGGCTCCGGGAACCACGGCGGCGACTGAAGCACAGTGGCTGCTCAGGCAACGGGATTTAGCGCGGGAGGCGCTGATCGCCTACCGGGGGCCGCCGAAAACGATCAAAACGGTTTCGTACTACCAGGCCCTGAATTACGAGCGGATGCTGCCGCCAGGGGTCTTCGCCGGCAAGATCGTGCTGGTGGGCCGCCTGCTGGAAGCCATCCCCGAACCGCAACACCTGTCGGGCGATACCTTTCTCACCCCGTTCTCCTGGTTGGCTGGCAGCCCTTCCGCCGGCGTCGAGATTCAGGCCACTATCATCAGTAACGTTCTCGACGGACGGTTCATCGCCGAGCCGCATCAGTTCAGCCAATGGCTCCTGTTGTTGGCGCTGCTGTTAACCATGGGCTTGCTTGTTGCAAAGCTCAAACCGGTTGCCGCCCTGAGCGCGACGGTGGCGCTGGGGGGGGTGTCGATGACAATGGCGCATGTGGCTTTTACGACTATGACTCTGTGGGTTCCCATCGTCTCGACCTTGACGGGCCTTGTGCTGGTCTATGGCGGTCATTTGCTGGTCCGGGCGGTGATGGCCGAGCGCGAGCGCCGCCGCCTGTTGGAGGAAATCAACCGCGATCTGGAAGCCAGAATCGCCGCGCGCACCCAGGAACTTTCCGCCGCCAACCGGGAACTCCAGCAGCGCCACCAACAGATCGAAGCGGCTTATCAGGAATTGGCCCGCACTCAGGACCAACTGGTTCACTCGGAAAAAATGGCTTCATTGGGTTTGCTGGTGGCCGGTGTGGCGCACGAACTGAATAATCCCATCAGCTACGTCTACAGTAATCTGGAATTCATCGAGGATTACACCGAACGCCTGGCGGCAATGGCCAAAGCGTATTCCGACGCCGAAAAGCCAGCGAATTCAACCGGACATCAGAGCGCTGCGCGACCAGAAATTGCTCGCGTTGAGGCGACCTTGGCGACCTTGCAGAAATTGATCGCCAGTTGCAGGGAGGGCGCCGAGCGAGTCAAGAAAATCGTACTGGATTTGCGCATTTTTTCGCGCACCGACGATATCGGCCTTGTGCTGACCGATTTGCATGAAGGTCTCGAATCCACCTTGAATCTGCTCGCCAAGCAATACAGGGATCGAATTATCCTCCATCGTGAATATGGTTACCTGCCCCTGGTGGAATGCTACCCCAGCCAAATCAACCAAGTATTCATGAATTTGTTGCAAAACGCCGCCCAAGCCATCGCCAACCAGGGCGAGGTTTGGATTCGCACGGTCGCGGAGGGCGACTGGGTGAAAATCACGATCAGGGATAACGGTGTCGGCATTCCCGAAGCTCAATTGAACCGGATTTTTGATCCCTTTTTTACGACCAAGCCCGTTGGCGCAGGGATGGGACTGGGACTCAGCATCAGCTATGGAATTATTGAAAAGCACGGTGGAAAGATTCGGGTCGCCAGCAAGGTAGGTGAAGGAGCAGAATTGACGATTGAATTGCCGGTGCGTTCGATGGGGAGAACGATATGAAACGCCATGGCCTCCTCATCGTTGACGATGAAAAGGAAATCCTGCGCAGTCTGACCCTGACCTTCGCTGAGGATTACGAGGTCTTCACGGCGTCCAGCGGAACCGAGGCTTTGAAAATTCTGGAAAAACAGGATATTGCTCTCGTGATCGCCGATCAGCGGATGCCCGGGATGACCGGCGCGGAACTGTTGGAAAATGTCTTTAAAGTCAATCCAAACATCATTCGCATTATCCTGACCGGCTACACGGATACCACCTCGCTGATTCAAGCGGTCAATAGGGGACATATTTATCAGTATATCACTAAACCCTGGGAGCGGCAGGAACTCAGGATCGTGATCAGGCGGGCGCTGGAGAGTTATGAATTGACTTTGGAGAATCAGCGCTTGCTCCGGGAATTGCAGGCTGCTAACCAACGGCTGAAAGATGAAAATATCTTCCTCAGGAATGAAGCAGCCAAGGAATTACGATGCTCCAGTATCATCGGAAAAAGCTCGGCCATACAACAGGTTTTCGGCT
Organism: Candidatus Contendibacter sp.; assembly: GCA_039807425.1. GTDB lineage: Bacteria > Pseudomonadota > Gammaproteobacteria > Competibacterales > Competibacteraceae > Contendibacter. Next base: position 52,468 of record JBDHRD010000001.1, read on the forward strand.
TGGTGAACCGAGTGCTGGAGAATTCGGTCACCGTCCTGCTCACCGGTGAGACTGGCACGGGAAAAACGCTGCTGGCCTGCTACATTCATCACCACGGATCGCGCAGAGACAAATTGTTCATCGAGCAGAATTGCGGAATCCTTCCCGAAGCGTTGCTGGAAAGCGAACTGTTTGGCCACAAGCGCGGCGCTTTTACCGGCGCGATCCAGGATCGAAAGGGACTATTCGAGGTCGCCGATGGCGGGACTCTGTTCCTGGATGAGATCAGCGAAATGAGTCCGGCGCTTCAGGTCAAATTGTTGCAGGTCTTGCAGGAGGGGCGATTCCGTCGGGTCGGCGAAAGCGAGTTCCGCCAAGTCGATGTTCGAATCATCGCCGCAACCAACAAGGATTTGGGAGCCGAGGTTCAGAAAAGCCAGTTCCGGGCCGATTTGTTTTATCGGATTAACGTCTTTCCCATTCACATTCCACCGTTGCGAGAGCGAATCGAAGATATTCCCCTGTTGGCTGAGCATTGCCTGAATAAATACCGTTGCAAGCTCAATAATCGGGTGGCCGGCTTTAGCGAGGATGCCCTGCGGGGTTTATGCGGCTACGATTATCCGGGTAATGTGCGGGAATTGGAAAATCTGATCGAACGGGCATTGATCCTAAGTACCGGTGCGCGGATTGAAGCAGGCGAATGGTTGCCGGCCTTGCCTGTCAATACCGGCGGCGTTACCAGAATGGAACAATTGGAACGAGCCGAGATCGAGCGGTTGCTCGATCGGCACCAAGGTAATCTGGCTCTGGTTGCCAAGGAACTGGGCGTTAGTCGCACCACCCTGTGGCGCCGTTTGAGGGATTATCGCGTTCAGTCTGACAGGGATTCGAGTGTTTCAAAATGAAACATGGGAAAATGGATTTGTTTCAAATTACTACTGCCTGACCTCCCGGTTTCATTCTTTCCCCTCTTCCCCCCCCCCGTTGTCATTTTTTAGATACGGTTCCTTGTTCGTGGTCAGGGAAATTCCCTCCTCCTCGCGATGGAGGGTGAAGGAGGAAGAGAGAAGAAGGGAGGATCCAATCGCAGCTCCTTGAATTTCTAGCGGTTCAATTTGTAGCCTCCCACCCCGGCTCAATCCTCCCCGACAAGGAGGGAGGGAGACTTGTGTTGGCTTGAATTATGCTGCTTTGCCATAAAAGCTTGGTTTTATCATGGATACAAGTACTGGGAGATGGCTATGGAATTTGGATACTATACCCGGCAGCTTCGTCAGCAGCGCCATGGAGTGAACCGGCGCTTCTCCATTCGGCAACTGGCCCAGCGGATTGGAGTGGAACCGATCTATCTCAGCAGGATCGAGCGGGGTGATGTCACTCCATCGGAGGAGATGATCCAGCGCTTGGCGGCAGAGTTGGGAGAAGATGCGGATGTGCTGTTAGCGCGGGCGGGCAGGATAGCCAATGACATCCGCGAGATCATCACGTGCCGGCCGATTCTGTTCACCGAGTTGATCCGGGGCCTGAATGAAATGGACGACCAGGAATTGATGAAATTGGTGTGCAAGGTGCGTAACGGGGAAATGGCGGCCGGTCGCTAGTTAGGATGATATGGACTTCAATCGAATCGAGAAGTGTTTTCAATAAGAGCAAGAATTTAATCTCATAAATCAATAGGTTGATAATTTTTATCACGGAGCGGGTCTAGAAAAGCATCGGTGGCTGGTTTCACAAGGTTCTATCAGGAGCTTTTTTTCACCTGGATTTAAGCTACCTGAATACAGGGGGGGGTCATGGATCCGCGCCGCCTGACGCAACAATCTGCCGTTGAATGGTGGATCGAACCGCAGGGCGCCATGCGCGTCCCGGGGATTTTGTTCGCCACGGAGGACCTGATTCGCGTCATGGACGATCGGGTCTACCATCAGGTCGTCCAGGCAGCCACCCTGCCCGGCGTCGTCGAGGCCGTCTACGTCTTGCCGGACGCGCGCTGCGGCCATGGCTGCCCGAGGGGCGGGGTGGCCGCGTTTGACCCGGCGCAGGGCGGGGTGGTCGTCGGTGACGGGATCGGCGTTGACATCGGCTGGGGCGCGCGCGTTCTGCGCGTGGGTCTGAACGTCGCCCATCTGTTGCCTTATCGGGAGGCGCTAGCCGGCGCGCTCCACACCCGGATCCCGAATGGCAATGGCGCCCGGGTGCTGCGCCTCACCGGCCGCGGGATGGACGCCATGCTGCGGGGCGGTGCACGCTGGGCGGTGGAAATGGGTTACGGCGCCTCCGCCGACCTGGAACGGATCGAGGACCAGGGCTGCATGGCGGGTGCCGATCCCAGCCAAGTGTCCGAACTGGCCAAGACCCGCCAACTGGAGATAATGGGTATCCTGCACGCGCCCTACCAGTATTTGGAAGTGCAACGGGTGGCCCAAGTCTATGATCGCCAGGCCGCCAGGGTGCTGGGCATCCAGCTCGACGACGTCACGGTCACCCTCCACTGTGGCTCCCATAGCCTGGGGCAACAGATCGGCGCCGATTATCACCAACGGCTGGCTGCCGCCGCCAACCACAGCGGCATTTCCCTCCCCGATCGCGATCTGGCCTGCGCGCCGCTGGATTCCGAAGCTGGCCAGCGCTATCTGAGCGCAGTGCGCGCCGGTATCAATTGCGCGCACGCCAATCGCCAGATTCTCACCCACCTGACCCGGCGAGCCTTCGCCCGACTGTTTCCGAACGTTCGGCTGGACGCGCTGTACGACGTGACCTACAACACCTGCCGGCCGGAAATCCACCGGGTGGAGGGCCAGCCGCGCCCCCTCCACGTCCATCGCCGGGGCGCCAGCCGCGCGCTGCGCCCCGGCCATCCCGACCTGCCCGCCGTCTGGCGGGATCTGGGGCAGCCGGGTCTGATCGGCGGTTGGATCAACGCCGCCTCCTACATCACGGTGGCGGCTGGATCAACTCAAGAACGGGCCTTTGGGTCCTCCTGCCACGGAGTGGGACCGGGGCCAAATTTGCCGTGGATGGTTCGGGCGCGGCGGGGCCTGGAAACCCTGGACGTGGTGCGACGGCTGGGGACGCTGATCCGTGGCCCCGCGTCGAGCGGGGTGGTGGAAGCTGTGCCGGAGGCCGACTCGGACTTCGGCGTGATCGCGGACGTGGCCGAACAGGTGGGCTTGACAAAACGGGTGGCCCGGCTGGAGCCCCTGATCCACATCAAGGGTTAGAGGGAACCGGTCTGTGGTGAGTTTAAGCCGGCGTTGCGCCGGCTTCTTTTTTGGCAGGGCCTTTGGCGGAAATCGCCCAGGCGGGTTTGGCCCTATTCCTTGATGGCTTCGATGGCGATGTCGATGCGCACCTCGTCGCTCACGTTCGGCGCGTACTTGGCGGCGTTGAACTCGGAACGCTTGACCACGGTATGGGCGTTCGCGCCGATCGCGTCCTTTTTCAACATCGGATTTGGCATGGCCTGGAACGAGGTCACAGTCAGCGTCACCGGTTTCGTCACGCCTTTCAAAGTCAGGTTGCCCTCGACCTTCACCGGTTTATCGCCTTCGAATACCACCCGGTTGGATTTGAAGGTCGCGGTCGGGTACTTGGCCGTGTCGAGGAAATCCTCGCCCTGGATGTGCTCGTCGAAGGTTCCATAGCCGGTATCGACGGATTTGGTATCGATCACGATATCGACTTCGCCCGTCTTGGCTTCCTTGTCCAGGACGATCTTGCCGGTCGTCTTGTTGAAGCGGCTTAGCTGCGTCGAATAACCGAGGTGGTTATACGAGAACCGGGGGAACGTGTGGGTCCCATCCACGATGTAGGTTTCCGGCGCCGCCAGGGCGGGCGCGGTGGTGGCGGTCGCCGCGGCGGCCAACGCGAGAGCGGCCAAAAGGGAGGTCAGTTTTTTCATGATGAATCTTCGGTGAGGGTGGAAAGGTTATTCGCCGGAATTGGCGGTGATACGAAACTGAATCTGGACTTCGTTGGCGACCACGTCGAACTTCGCCCACGCCCCTTCGCCGATGGCGAAATCCCCGCGGCGGAGGGTGAATCGGCCCTCGAAGACACCTGTCTGGCCCTGCGCCGCGAAGGTCGCCGGGATGACGACATCTTGGGTCTTGCCCTTGATGGTCAGTTGGCCGGCGGCTTCATAGCGGTGGTCGCCCAGCGCCTTGACGCTACGGGTCTCGAACCGCGCGGTCGGGAACGCTTGCGTGTTGAACCAGGTCTTGCCGGCCACTTCCTGATCGCCTTCGGTGGAGCCGGTGTCGATGCTCGCCAGGTCAATCTCCACGGTCGCCTTGGCCGCTTCCGGGCGGGTTGGATCAAAATTCAACTGTGCGGTGAAGCGGCTGAACTTGCCGTCCAGGATGACGCCCATCTGCTGGTAAGCGAACGTGATGGCGCTCTGGTCGGCTCGAACCTGACGGTATTCGGCGGCGCGGGCGCTCCAGGGCAGGACCGCCGCCAGCGTCAAGGCAAGAATCATCGGTTTCATGGTCATTTCTCCGTGGAGCGGACCGGCAACATGCGCGTCAGCACGTCGTCCCGGTCGATCAAATGGTGCTTCAGGGCGGCGCCGACGTGACCGATCAGAACCACGACAAAGAACAGGTTGAGGGTTTCGTGGACCGCCTGGAGCACATCACCCAATTCCTTGTTTTTACCCACCAGATCGGGGATGGGCAGCACGCCGAACCAGACGGTCTGGAACCCCTTGGCCGAACTCATCAGCCAGCCGGACAGCGGGATGGCGATCATCAGCAGATACAGCAGCGCATGACCCGCGTGGGCGGCGAGCTGCATCATCTTCGGCATGTGATCGGGCAGAGGCGGCGGCCGATAGGTCGTGCGCCACGCCAGGCGAACCAGCACGAGCAGGAATGCGGTTACGCCGGCCCACTTGTGCCAGGAGTAAAGCTGCAACTTTTGGGGCGACAGCGGCAGGTCGGTCATGATGAAACCCAGCGCCAGCAAGCCCAACAGCAGAACCGCCATCAGCCAGTGCAGCGCTTTGGCGACCGGGGTGTAACCGGGTGTCATGAGGAACCCTCCTCGTTCGGCAGAAAGGCGTGGGCGTCCATGGCGAGGACGTAATCGTCGATGCCGGCATGGGAGCGTTCGATCCGGGCCGGGTCGCCGGCGGCGCCAGGGTGCGGCGCGAAGGTCGGCGCGCCGCGCGGAACGAACAGAGAGGATTGGGTTGGGGTCATGGCCGCTTCTCCAAAAACCAATGGCCGTAGTGTAGCCTTCCCGCTTGGAGCGAAATAGCCGACAATCTGCAAATCTTTATTGCTGAAATAGCAACAATGGACCGGCTCGTGATGAATTTGTTGGTGCGGATGGCGGAACGGGGCGGTTTTGCCGCTGCCGCGCAACTCGGGATGGCGCGCTTGGTGGTGACGCGGCAGATCGCGGCGCTGGAAACCCATCTCGGCGTCAAACCGATGGCGTGCGGCGCTCTTCACCATGATGCCGGGGCTGCTGATGAGCTATTGGTTCCGGCTACCGTTGCATCCACCCCGAGTTTTGTGCGGTGGGGGGCGGTTGGCCTTGGTGGTTGATGTAGTGGATGATCGCTCCCACCACGATGGCCAGGAGCACGGCGATAGCAAGGTATTTCATCGGGTGACCCCCAAACTTTTCCACCCACATCCCATGCGGTTCGTGCGCTGGATGCCAGGTGGCGAGAGCTGATCAGAATTTTTCTCGCGGTGTTTTCTTCCGTGGCTAGCCCCGCCGCCAGCGATGGAAGCGCTCCACCCAGGCCAGCAGTTTCGTGGGGGCATGCGCCTTCTTCCACATGCCAGCGGCGTATTGGTTCGCTTCGGCCATGGTCGGGTAGAGGTGGATCGTGCCCAATATCTGGTTGAGCCCAAGGCCGTGACGCATGGCCAGCACGTATTCGGCCAGCAGGTCCCCGGCGTGCTCGCCGACGATGGTTGCGCCCAGAATCCGGTCCTTACCCGGTACGGTCAGTACCTTGACGAACCCATGCGCTTCACCGTCGGCGATGGCCCGATCCAGATCGTGGAGGCCATACACCGTCACTTCGTGCGGGATACCCTTCTCCCGCGCTTCCTGCTCGTTTAACCCCACCCGCGCCACTTCCGGATCGACGAAGGTGGACCAGGGGATCGCCGAGTAATCGATTTTGAATTTCCTGAGCGGATCGAACAGGGCGTTCACCGCCGCATACCAGGCTTGATGGGCAGCGGTATGGGTGAACTGGAACGGCCCGGCCACATCGCCGGCCGCATAGATATTGGGATAGAGCGTTTGCAGGTACTCGTTGGTCTCCACGGTGCGAGCGAGCGTGGTCGGAATCCCCAGTTCTTCCAATCCATAGCCGCTGGTGTTGGCCACCCGTCCCACGGCCACCAGCACCGTATCGAACGGAATCCGCACGTCCCGGTTTTCGTACTCGGCGATCAGGACTTTTTCATCGTTCTCCATCACGAACCGCCTGGCCTTGTGATTAACCAGAATGGTGATGCCTTCCTGTCGAAAACGCGCGGCGACCAGTTCCGAAACTTCCGGGTCTTCCCGAATCAGGATGCGCGGCGCTATTTCCACCTGGGTCACTTGCGCACCGAGTCGGGCGAAGGTCTGGGTCAGTTCCGACCCGATCGGGCCGCCGCCCAACACCACCAGACGCTTCGGCAACGCGCGGAGATTCCAGACGGTGTCCGAAGTCAGATAGCCAACTTCCTCCAGCCCCGGAATTGGTGGCACGAACGGCCGGGCGCCGGCAGCGATGACGATGCTTCGGGTGGTCAGGGTCCGCGTACCTTCGGCGGTCGTCACCGCCATCGTCCAGGGTGAGGTGATTTTGGCCATGCCTTCGATCACCTCCACGCCGAGTCCAGTATAGCGTTCCACCGAATCGTGCGGCGCGACTTCCCGGATCACCCGCTGGACCCGCTCCATGACTTCGGCGAAGTCGAATTCAACCTTGGCCTCGCGGATTCCAAATTCCCGGGACCGTTGCATGTGGGAGAGCAGCCTGGCCGAACGGATCAGCGCCTTGGATGGCACGCAGCCGGTGTTCAGGCAGTCTCCGCCCATCCGATGCTTTTCGATCAGAGTCACCCTGGCCTTGACCGCCGCCGCGATGTAGGCCGTCACCAGCCCCGCCGAACCGGCGCCGATCACCACCAGATTGCGGTCGAAGCATTTCGGCTTTGGCCATTGCGCGTACACCCGCCGCCCTTTCGCCACCAACACGAGTTTTTTGGCGATCAGAGGAAAGACCCCTAGCAGAACGAAGGAAGCGAGCAGTTCGAGTGACAGGATGCCTTGCAGCGAGTCGATTTTTGCCAGTTGGGTGCCGGCGTTCACGTACACCAGGGTCCCGGCCAGCATGCCCACTTGGCTGACCCAGTAAAAAGTCCAGGTCCGAATCGGCGTCAGACCCATCACCAGGTTGATGATGAAGAAGGGAAAAACCGGGATCAGCCGCAGGGTGAGCAGGTAAAAGCCACTTTCCCTGGCCATCCCGACGCTGATCGCTTTCAGTCTCTCCCCGAGTTTACCCCGCACCCAGTCGCGCAACACAAAGCGGGCGGCGAGGAAGGCCAGGGTCGCGCCGAGGGTCGAGGCGAAGGAGGCGATGACCGTGCCCCAGACCAGGCCGAAGATTGCGCCCGCCGCCAGGGTCATGACCGCTGCGCCGGGCAGCGACAACCCAGTGACTGCGATGTAAACGGCGAAGAAGAGCCCCGCCGTCAGACCGGGATGCGCCACCCGCCAGGCTTCCATGGTGGCTTGCTGGGCCTTGAAATAGTCCAGGCTGAAAAACCGCCCCAGGTCGAAAACAAAGAACGCGCCCACCAGCAGGCCGAGGACGACAAGCAGCAGGAGTTTACGTGGGTTCATGGGGTCTGGTGTTGAGCCTCTGGATGCCGGGAGTCAGGACCGGGCAGCCGGCAAGCTCGACCGCCTCAGCCGTCGCAGTTCCGCCGGCGTGTCCACATCCCAGCCGGCTGGCAACTCGACCCAGTTCATTCCGGCTCGCCGCAGTCGTCGGCGGGTCGCCGCCAGCACCGTCGGCGTACTCCAGGCAATACCCTGGAACAGTGCCGGACCAGGCCGGTTCAAGCCGATCAGCACGTAACCACCGTCTGCCGCCGGTCCCAGCACCGCCTCATGGCCAGCGGCCAGCAGGCCGAACGCGGTACGCAGTTCCACTTCCCCCACGGACGCGCAGTCACCGCCGATCAACACCGCCGGATGACCGGCAGCCAGGGTCTGGTTCAGGGCGTGATTCATCCGCTGGCCCAGAGCACCCCCGCATTGCCGGCGCAACCGCACGCCGTATTCCCGCCGGCAGGTGACGAAGAAGCCATGCCGGGCATCCGGCGCGCACCAGAGTTCGATCGGGCACAGCCGGGCCTCGCGGGCGATGCGCAAGGTTTGGCGCAGCAGCTTTTGATACAGTGCCGCCGCGCCGCGCGTTCCGAGTTGTCTTGCCAGCCGGGTCTTGACCCGACCGGGGACCGGCGCCTTGGCGAAGATCAGCAGCCGGGCATCCGGAAAAGTCAGGCTCATGCGCGGTAGTAAATCCGGGCCAGCCGTTCGGGATCCATGCCGAAACAGTAGGCCAGCCGCAGCCGCCACATCAGCAGAATCGTGCGCAGAAGGCCGTTGGATTCCCAGCGCCGGCTGGACGCCGTCAGCCGCTGGCGCAGGCAGACCGGCGGGCTGTGGCGCTTGAGCAAGCGGCTGAGAGCAATGTCTTCCATCAGTGCGATGGGGGGATAGCCGCCAACGCGCTCGAACACTTCCCGGCGCACGAAGAGGCCCTGATCGCCAGTGGCGATGCCGGTGAGCCGGGAGCGGGCGTTCATCAGGGTTTCCACCGCCCGCAGCAGTAGATGATGGCCGGACAACCGCACATCGAACCGGCCCCAATGACGGTTAGGTCGAGCCAGGGCGGCGCGGATGAGGGTGGCTGCGTCCGGCGGTGGCAGGCTGTCGGCGTGCAGGAACCAGAGAATATCGCCGCTGGCCTGTCGCGCGCCGGCGTTCATCTGTGCCGCCCGCCCACGAGAACCGGCCATGACCCGATCCGTCAGCGGTTCGGCCAGCGCCATGGTTCGGTCGCCGCTGCCGCCGTCCACCACGATCAGTTCGCCATCCGGTCCGCGCAGTGGCTGCAGGAGGTTCAAGCAAGCGACGATTTGCGCTTCCTCGTTGAGGACAGGCAGGATGATGGAAATGCGGGACATGATTTTTCCGGCAAGGGGTCTGGTCGATGACCAGCAATTCTCATGAACGCCATCATGCGGCCGCCTTGGCGGGGAGTGCGAATGCAGCGCCGAGCGCCCCGCCGCAACTGCTGCCCTGCCCGGCGGTGCAGCCATAACAGTGGTCGGCGACCCGGATCAGGGCGCCAGTCAGTTCCCGGTCCAGTAAATTGGTCAGATGAGTGCGAGCCGGGCCGTTGGCGCCCAGCGGCAGTTTTAGCATCTGATTGAAATCGCAATCGTAGACGTAACCCTGCCAGTCCACGGAGATAAGATTCCGGCACATCACCGCCTCCAGGTTCTCGTCCCGGTGCGCGGACTTGAGCAGGTCCATGTAAGGCTTGAATTGCCCCTTGGAAAGCAGTTGGCTGCCGAACCGCTGGATCGGCATGTTGGCCAGGGCCAGCAGGCGATTGAAAACGATCCCATGGCGGACAGCCAATTCGTGTTGGTAGGCGGCTTCCAGGTTGGCCTGGTCGGGCGGCAGCACCGGGCCGAGCGGGTTGTAGACCAGATTCAAGATCAGGCCGCTACCGGGTTGGCCATAACCCAGGGCATTGAGTTGCCGCAGGCCAGCCAGACTGGATGCAAACACACCCTTGCCGCGTTGCTGGTCCACGTTCTCTTCCAGATAGCAGGGCAGGGACGCGGTGAGCTCGACCGCATGATCGGCCAGAAATACCGCCAGGTCTTCCTGGCCCGGTTCGTTGAGAATCGTCAGGTTGCAGCGGTCGATGACCCGGACTCCCTGTTTGCGAGCGCGAGCGACCAACTTGCGAAAATACGGATTCAATTCTGGCGCGCCCCCGGTCAGGTCCAGGGTCGGGATCCTGCGCGCCGAGAGGTAACGCAGCAGCAGCTCCATCGTCTCCCAGCCCATTGCTTCGGTGCGCTGGGGACTGGCCGCCACGTGGCAATGGGTGCAGGACTGGTTGCAGCGGTAGCCCAGGTTGGCTTGCAACGTGTCGAGGCGGTCGCGGTAAACCGCCGGAAAGTCAGTCTTCACCAGCAGGGGAAACGTGTCGCGCATACCGGTTCTCTTGCGAGGTTCAACGAGTCTTCGAGTTTAGTCGCGGGCGAGGACTGGCGGATCGCGGCGTTGGTTGCCGGACGCGGTGGATGAGTCATCACGACTAATCCTGACAACCGACCAGCCGGATCGGTTCCAGCGCATTACCTGGCGGCGGGATGCTGACCGGCGGCGCGCGTGAAGCCGGCCGGTTTTACGCAGTAGAATTACCACGCAGGCGCGTCGAGGCGTTCAACCTCTCGACCAGCCAGTGCGTGCGCCTGAGACCGGCGCGGGGTCCGCCTGTTTTCTCCCAGCCCAACCATGGAAGTCGCCTTGTGAATTTCCAACAGCTCAGAATCATTCAGGAGGCAGTTCGCTGCAATTTCAACCTGACCGAGGCCGCCAACGCATTGTTTACCTCGCAATCAGGGGTCAGCAAGCATATCAAGGATCTGGAGGACGAACTTGGGGTGGAATTGTTCGTTCGCCGCGGGAAACGGTTGATTGGGCTGACCGAGCCGGGCCGCGAGGTGGTGACCATCATCCGGCGCATGCTGCTGGACGCCAGCAACATCCGCAATCTGGCGGAGCAGTTTTCCCAACGGGACCAGGGCAAGCTTCGGGTCGCGACCACTCACACCCAGGCCCGCTATGCGCTGCCGCCGGTGATCGGGCGCTTCAGGCAGGCCTTTCCCAGGGTTCACCTCGCGCTGTATCAGGCCGCCAGTCCGGGGGAAATCATCGATTTGCTACTGGCCGGTGAGGTCGAACTGGGCATTGCCACCGAGTCGCTCACCACGGTGGAGGAACTGGCGACGTTCCCATATTACCAGTGGCGCTATGCGGTGATCGCGCCGGAAGGTCACCCGCTGGAAGGGCAACACCCGCTCACGCTCGCGGCGATCGCCGAATATCCGCTGATCACCTACCACGAGGGATTCAGCGGACGGTCCCGGATTGATGCCCGATTTTTCCAGGCGGGGTTGATGCCCGACATCGTGCTGTCGGCCCTCGATGCCGACGTGATCAAAACCTACGTTGAACTCGGTTTGGGCATCGGCATCATCGCCGCCATAGCCTTTAATCCCGCCCGGGACATGGGACTACGCCTGCTCGACAACACCGACCTGTTCGAGCCTGACACCGTCTGGATCGCTATCCGCAAGGGTCATTTCCTGAAAAACTTTGCCTACCAGTTCATCGAACTGTGCAATCCCAGGCTGAGGGAACCGATCGTGCGGGCGGCCAGTTCGCCGATGGCGGGTAGCCAGCCCGCCATCCAGGAAGTTTTTGAAGATGGCGCCGGGATTTAGGTGTAAGACTGCGCCATGTCTGATTCGCGCCATTTTGCATATTAAGCAAAGCAGAAATTCTTGGTTTCGAACGGGTTGCTTGACTCCCCAAACCGGTCGGTATGCCGCCGATTAGTCGTTTTCCATCCTCGGTCCTTGGCCGCTCGTCTATACTGACCCGGTTTTCCAAGATCTGACTCAGGAGAATCCGGTGATCTATTCCCTCGGTGACCGCAAGGTCGAATTCCACGGCGAAGACTGGTTTATCGCCGACAATGCCACCGTGATCGGCTCGGTGGTGCTCGAACAGAATGCCAGCATCTGGTTCAATGCGGTGGTCCGCGGCGACAACGACGTGATCACCATCGGCGAAAATTCCAACATCCAGGACGGCTCGATCCTCCACACTGATCCCGGCATCCTGCTGACTATCGGCCGCGACGTCACCGTCGGCCATCTGGCCATGCTGCACGGCTGTGTCGTCGGCGACAACAGCCTGATCGGCATCAAGAGCCTGATCATGAACCGGGCGGTGATCGGCAGGAACTGCCTGATCGGCGCCAACAGCCTGATCCCCGAGGGCAAGGTCATCCCGGATGGCTCGCTGGTGATGGGGGCGCCCGGCAAGATCGTGCGTTCCCTGACGGAACCGGAAATCGCAAAATTACGCCTGTCCGCCGGCCGCTACGTGGAAAATTTCAAACGGTTCAAGCGCGATCTGCGCCGGCAGGCCTGACGTGGCGACCGTTCTGGAAGACCGTCTGGAACTGGCGGTCGGGCAGGTCGGTACGACCATTCTCGGCAAGGAACACGCCATCCGCCTGGCGTTGAGTTGCCTGCTGGCGCGGGGCCACCTGCTGATCGAAGACCTGCCGGGCATGGGCAAGACCACCCTCGCGCACGCCTTGGCCGGCTGTCTGGGCCTGCACTATCAGCGCATCCAGTTCACCAGCGACCTGCTGCCGGCGGACATCCTCGGCGCGGCGGTGTACGAACGCCAGCGCGAGACGTTCGTATTCCATCCCGGCCCGATTTTCGCCCAACTGATCCTGGCCGACGAGATCAACCGCGCCACCCCCAAGACCCAGAGCGCGCTGCTGGAAGCGATGGAGGAAGGACAGGTCACCATCGAGGGCGAAACCCGCAAGCTGCCGGAGCCGTTCTTCGTCATCGCCACCCAGAATCCCGCCTATCAGATCGGTACCTTTCCGCTGCCCGAATCCCAACTCGATCGTTTCCTGATGCGGATCGAACTGGGTTATCCCGACGCCCAGGCCGAACGACTGCTGCTGGAGGGCGAGGATCGGCGCGACGTGCTGGCGCGGTTGCCGGTGTGCCTGACTCCGGCCCAACTGCACGAGGCGCAGGCGCGGGTGGCGGGGATTCACACCGCGCCGCCGTTGCTCGACTACGTGCAGGGTCTGCTGGCGTTCTCGCGCCAGTCGAGCCTGTTTCGCGGTGGCCTGTCGCCGCGCGCCGGTCTGGCCCTGCTGCGGGCGGCGCGCGCCTGGGCACTGTTGCACCGCCGCGGCCACGTCCTGCCGGAGGACGTGCAGGCGGTATTGCCGGCGGTAGTGGGGCACCGGCTGTATCCCGGCGAGGAACATCTGGAACTGTCGGCCGCCGATCTGGTCGGCCGTCTGCGCGCCGCCGTGGCTCTGCCGGTCTGAATTCCGGTCCATGGGCGCGCTGTGGCAACGGTTCGAGAACTGGGTGATGCGCGGCCAGCGGCCAGCCAGTGAACCGGTCCGGTTGACCCGCCGCCGTATTTACATCCTGCCCACCGGGCAGGGCTACGCCTTCGCCGCCCTCCTGTTGTTGTTGTTCCTGTGGTCGATCAACTACAGCAACAGCATGGGATTCGCCTTCACCTTCCTGCTGGCGGCGGTGGCGCTGAACAGCATGTGGCAGGCGCACGACAATCTGCTGGGGCTGATCGTCGATTCCAACGGCGCCGAGCCGGTGTTCGCCGGCCAAGAGGCGCGATTCAGCGTTCGGCTGGAAAACCCGGACCCCAAACCGCGCTACGGCATCGGCCTGCAATGGCGCGGCCAGCTTCCCCGTTACACGGATTTACCGGCCAGCGGCGCGACGGCCGTGACCCTGACGGTGGCGACCGAGCGGCGCGGCTGGTTGCAGCCCGGGCGAATTCGGGTGCTGACCCGTTATCCGTTGGGGTTGCTGCAAGCGTGGAGCTGGATGGAATTCGAACAGGCGTGTCTGGTGTATCCCCGACCCCGGGGCCGGCGACCACTGCCGGCGGCGCTGCCGAGCAGCACCGGCGCCGGTTTGGGCGAGCAGGGTCTCGGCAGCGAGGATTACGCGGGGTTCCGGTTGTACGCACCCGGCGATTCACCGCGGCGGATCGCCTGGAAAGCCGCGACCCGCGATGGGCCGTTGCTGGTCAAGCAATTCACCGATCAGACCCGGCCCGAACTGTGGCTGGACTGGCGGTTGCTGGGAAATGACAGCGTCGAATCCCGGCTGGCCCAGCTCTGCCAGTGGGTGTTGAAAGCCGAGAGCGAAGGCCGCCGCTACGGCTTGCTGCTGCCGGATACGCGGATTCCACCCGCCCAGGGCGACGCCCATCGCCGCCGCTGCCTGGAGGCGCTGGCGCTGTTCTGATGCGGGTTGACGGGCTGGCTACGCTGCCAACTGTCGGTCGATGTCGGCCAGAGCTTTCCCGATGGCGCTGATCCGGGTCTTGGCCACACCCATCAAACACCTCCGGGCACTTGGGCAACTGGACGCTCGGGTTGAAGTCCAGCGAACCCGGCGCGAGATCAAAACCCCGCGCGATCCATTCAGGATCGTATTGAAAATGGATGCGCCCGCGCTCGCCCAGCCCAAGCTGTCCGACGCTCTGGCGAGCGAGACGGGCGCGCAGGCGCGCGACGGGAATCATCCGCGTCCACGCCGACGCGGAGTGGGAAAGATTTGCTCAATCGAAACCGGTGGTTTTTCCGGGAACAATGCGGCGAATTCATCCAGGCCATTCAGGATGCTGGCCAGTCGCAGCAAGCGGTCCAGGGCAATGTGGCCGGTGGTTTCAAAACGCTTGATCGTGCTTTCTGGCACGCCGGACCGGGCGGACAGGCTGCGGCGCGACAGGTTTTCGGCCAGGCGGCGGGCCTTGGCGCGGGCGGCGATTCTCTGGCGCACGGCTTCGGGGGTTTGGAAAATAAGAGGTCCCATAGTGTCTATTATAAGCAGGAAAGATACTTAATGGATCATTGGCCTGGCGCCTATCAGTGATGCCGAATGGAGAAAAATAGCCGGTCATACCGGCATGGATGGCCGGTATCCAGAACACAGGGATGTGATCCAGCGCCGCCGTCCATGGCGACTGGGTTCCGGCCATCCATGCCGGAACGACGGGGATGGTTAAACTGACAGGTGATGAGGGATCATTGGTGGTCTGTAATTTTTTCTGATTTGTCTCCAGTCTAATCAGCGTCCAAGGCATCGCGCTGAAACTGGGTGCGTTGTAAATGCAACAGGCGAAAGACCAATTCGCTCATCCCACGGTTGCGGGAGTCTCCCTTGATCAAGTTCTGGAAGCGCCGGCGTTCCTCTCAAACACTTCCCTCTCCTAAGCAATCCGAAGAACCGCTGACCCGGACGGCATTAGCCTGGCTGCTGGCCACGCTCGTGCTGGCGGTCGCACCCCATGCCCAGGAACTGCCGGTCTGGCTGACCGTGTTGTTCGCCGCGCTGGCCGGCTGGCGCGGGTTTCTGGTATTCGGGAACCGGGCGTTGCCGCCGCGCTGGCTGTTGTTACTCGTGGCGGCGCTGGCTGGAGCCGGGGTGTTGATCGATTACCGAACCCTGCTCGGCCGCGATGCCGGGGTGGCGCTGCTGACCGCGATGACCGCCTGCAAGTTGCTGGAATCCCGCGCGCTGCGCGACGGTGTGGTGCTGGTGTTTCTGGGCTATCTGCTGGTGATGAGCAACCTGCTCTACAGCCAGGAGATTCCGCGCGTGGCCTACCTGCTGGCGGTGGTGATCATCATGTTGACCGCGCAGGTGTTGATCCATCGCCAGCACGCCGGCCTGACCGCGCTGGCCCCGCTGCGGCTGACGGGGCGGATGGTGTTGCTGGCGATTCCGGTGATGCTGATCCTGTTCGTGCTGTTCCCGCGCATTCCCGGGCCGCTGTGGGGTCTGCCCAAGGATGCCTACCAGGGCCGCACCGGGTTGTCCGACCAGATGATGCCGGGGACGATCAGCGAACTGAGCCAGTCCGACGCCGTGGCGTTCCGGGTCCGCTTCGCCGGAACCATTCCGCCGCCCAGCCAGCGCTACTGGCGTGGCCCGGTGCTGTGGCATTTCGATGGTCGGCGCTGGACCCGGTCGGAGGAGGCACCAGCCCAAACCCCGACACCCTTCACCCCGGAAGGGGCGCCGGTGGACTACGCGGTCGTGCTGGAGCCGAGCAATAAAAACTGGCTGTTCGCGCTGGACCTGCCCGCCCGCCTGCCGCCGCGCGCCGGAATGACCTCTTCGTTTCAACTGTTGCGCGATCAACCGGTCAACGAGGTGTACCGCTACGAAATGCGGTCGTATCCGGCGTATCGAACCGGAGAATTGACCGGAATGGAACGCAGCCGTGGCTTGCAACTGCCGCCGCGCGGCAACCCGCGTGCCCGGGCGCTGGCGGCGGACTGGCGACAGCGCGGCTCCGGGTCCGAGGCAGTGGTAACCGCTGCTCTAAACTTGTTCCGGGAACAGCCGTTTTATTACACCTTGACGCCACCGTTGCTCGGCAGCGAAATCGTGGATGATTTTCTGTTCCACACCCGGCAGGGTTTTTGCGAACATTACGCTAACGCTTTCGTGTTTCTGATGCGGGCGGCGGGCGTGCCGGCGCGGGTGGTGACGGGCTATCAGGGTGGAGAGATCAACGCACTGGGCGGCTATCTGATCGTTCGCCAGTCGGACGCCCATGCCTGGGCCGAAGTCTGGCTGGCAACGCGCGGCTGGGTGCGGGTGGACCCGACGGGCGCGGTGGCGCCGAACCGGGTCCAGGAGGGCATCTACGCTGCCTTGCCCGATGCGGGCGTTCTGCCGTTTCTGGCGCGGCGCGGCCGCGACAGTGAGTGGCTGCGCCAGTTGGCCCTGAGTTGGGATGCCTTGAACAACGCCTGGAATGAATGGGTGCTGGCCTACGGTCCCGACCGACAAAAGGAGTTTCTGTCGGGGCTGGGTTTCGGTCCGGTGGACTGGGGCAGGATGACGGTGGCGATGACGGTCGCCCTGGGCGGGTTCGGGGTGTTGTATGCCGGTTGGCGTTGGCGGCGTCGGCTGGCCCCCGATCCGGTGGCCCGCGCCTGGCAGCGGTTCTGCGCCCGGCTGGCCCGGCGCGGGTTGGCGCGCGGCGCGACCGAGGGACCGCTGGCCTTTGCCGAGAGGGTGGCGTCCCACCGGCCGGAACTGGCGCAATCGGTCGGGGAGATCGCGCGCCTGTATGCGGCGTTGCGCTACGGTCCGGCCGCACCGCCGGAACGGGTGCGCCAGTTGCAACGGTTGACGTGGCGATTCCGGGGGTGAGAGGCGATGGAAGACTTGCGACGCCTGTTATTACTCCGCGTGCTGGTGGTGCTGGTGCTGGGACCGTGCGTCAAACAGTCGGTGGGTTATGCTGGGCTGGCCATGGTTTCAAGCTTTTTGCCCGGCTGGTTGCCTCCGCGCCAGCCGATTTTTTTGCCGTCAACAGGTTGGCGGGGATAACCACTGGGCGGTTTTTTTCAGCCGTGCCCGGCTTTGCGCTTTTCCGCCCGCTTCTTGCGGATCATCAGCGTGTCGCTGGCCAGGCTTTGATAGGCGGCTTGCAGCGCCGCATCGAAATCGCCCAGTTCGCCGCCGTTTTCCGCCTTGGCGGCTTCCGCATCCGCCTTGGAACCGAACGCGACCTTGCTTTGCCCGGTCATCACGCCCGGCAGTTTGGAGCCGAGCAGATAGGTCGCGGCATCCACGTTCACCAGCGGCTTGGGATCGGCCTTGGCGCCGAAATCGGCGGCGTAAATGGCTTTCGGTCCCCGGTCCAGATTCAGCGCCAGGCTGAGCGCGGCGCAGCGCAGGGAACAGGTTCCGTCGGCCAGATCGTCCTGGTAGTGCACCAGATGGCGGCTGTGGTGGAACTGCTTGCGGTCCATGCCGCAGTACGGACATTTGGGATATCTGGCGAGGTCGTCGTCCCGCGGGTTGGGGTCCGGCGCGGTCTTGGGGGTGAATTGCAGCGGCGTACCATCGGTTTCGCATTTCGCGGCGAGAACCGGTGAACTCAGGGCGACGCCAGCAGCGGCGCCCGTGACGGCGAGCAGGCGAAGAACCTGGCGGCGGTCGGCCTGAATGGGATCGTTCATGAAGTGAACCTCGGGTTGGAGTAGTGGGAGGATGCGCTGGGATCCGGTGAGTGATTCTTTCTCGATGATCAATTGCCGGGACGCACGCCCGGAATGCGACTTGCGCCGCGCCTCAATGCTGCAAAATCTTGGCGAGGAAGCTCTGCGCGCGTTCGGAACGCGGCTTGCCGAAGAAGTCGTCCTTGGTCGCATCCTCCACAATCGCGCCCTGATCCATGAAGATGACCCGGTGCGCCACCTTGCGCGCGAACCCCATCTCGTGGGTGACGCACATCATGGTCATGCCTTCGCGAGCGAGTTGCACCATCACGTCGAGCACCTCGTTGATCATTTCGGGATCGAGCGCCGAGGTGGGCTCGTCGAACAACATGCAGATCGGGTCCATCGCCAGCGCGCGGGCGATGGCCACGCGCTGCTGCTGGCCGCCTGACAACTGGCCGGGAAACTTGTCGGCCTGCGCCCCGAGGCCGACGCGGTCGAGCAGCTTCAACCCCTTGTCCATGGCTTCTTCCTTGCCCCGACCCAGCACCTTGATCTGAGCGACTGTCAGGTTCTGGGTGATCGTCATGTGCGGGAACAGTTCGAAGTGCTGGAACACCATGCCAACCTGCGAGCGCAGCTTGGGCAGGTTGGTTTTCGGATTCTCCACCGCGATGCCGTTGATCACGATGCTGCCTTTCTGAAACGGCTCCAGGGCGTTGACGCATTTGATCAGGGTGGATTTGCCGGAGCCGGACGGGCCACAGACAACCACCACTTCGCCCTTGGCCACGTGGGTCGTGCAGTCGGCCAGCACCTGGAAATCGCCGTACCACTTGGAAATGTTGTTGATGGTGATCATCGGGGGCAATTCCGAAAATTCAGCGGATGATGGCGATGCGGGACTGGAGCCGTTTGACCAGCCGCGACAGCGCAAAGCAAATGGCAAAATAGACCACGGCCACCGTGGTGTACATTTCGACCGGCCGGAGGTCGCGCTGGGTGATCTTGTCGGCGGCGCCGAAGAAGTCGGTGGCGCCGATGGCGTACACCAGCGACACGTCCTGGAACAGCACGATGGTTTGGGTCAGCAGCACCGGCAGCATGTTGCGGAAGGCCTGGGGCAGCACCACCAGCCGCATGGTCTGGCCGTAGGTGAAACCCAGCGCGTAGCCGGCGGCCACCTGGCCGCGCGGCACGGACTGGATGCCCGAGCGGATGATTTCGGCGTAATAGGCGGCCTCGAAGATCGTGAAGGTAAAGTAGGCCGAATTATCGGCGCCGATCGGGATCAGTCGGCCGGTCAGGAATTGCAACAGCAATGGCAGGATCAGGTAAACCGCCAGGATGACTTGCACCAGCGGCACGCTGCGGAAGAAATTGACGTAGGCCGCGGCGGACCACCGCAGCGGCCCCAGCGCCGACAGCCGCATCAGCGCCAGCAGGGTGCCGAGCAGGATGCCGCCCGTCATGGCGGTCAGGGTGACCTGCACCGTGTAACGGAGACCTTCGGCCAGAAAACGCCAGTTGGCGGCGATGATCGAGAAATCGAAATCACCCATGATTACTTGCCTCCCTGACCGCCGACAATCATGCCAGGTACCTGGCTGCGCGTCTCGATCCAGGCGAACAACCGGTTGGTGGCGAAGGCCACCAGGAAGTAGGCGAGGGTGATGACGATGGTGATTTCCAGGACCTGCGAGGTTTTCTCGATGATCTGCTTGTACTGGAAATAGAGTTCGAGAATGCCGACCGCGTAGGTCACCGCCGAGTTTTTGTAGACGTTCATCGCTTCCGAGGTCAGCGCCGGCAACACGATGCGGTAGGCCATGGGCAGGCGCACGTAGCGGTAGGTCTGCCATTCGGTGAAGCCCAGCGCCAGACCGGCGAAACGCTGGCCGCGCGGCAGCGAGTTGATGCCGGCTTTGACCTGTTCGGCGATGCGCGCCCCGGTGAACAGGCCGAGACCGATCACGGCGGTCACGAAGTAGGGCAGATCCTGCTTCATCCAGAGGCCGATTTTCGGCGGCATCAGTTCGGGCAGGACGAAGAACCACAAAAAAAGCTGGACGATCAGTGGGATGTTGCGGAACACGTCCACGTAGGCGTCGCCGATGGTGATCAGCCAGCGGTTGGACGTGGTGCGCATGACGCCGAACACTGAGCCGATCAGGAGGGCGATGGCGAGCGAGGTCAGTGAGACGGCCACCGTCCAGCCCAGGCCGAACAGGACCCACTGGTAATACATCAGACCGTCGTCGGCTTCCTGGAAAAAAAACAGCCAATCCCAGTGATAGTTCATGGGCGATTCCTGATGGGCTGGCGGATGTCAGCGGCAGATGACCGGGGGCAGGATTGGCCCCCGGCACGGTCAGCACCGTTATTCCACGCCCTGGTCGGTCGGCGTCGCGAAGGCCGCCTTCAGGGCGGGACTCATCGGGAAGTTAAGGTTGACGCTGCGCGGCGGGATGGGATTCAGGAACCACTTGGTGTACAGCTTTTCCGCCTCGCCCGACTTCATCAAGCCGATCAACGTCTTGTCCACCAGCGCCTTGAACGGGGCGTCATCCTTGCGCAGCATCACCCCGTAAGGTTCGTCGCGCAGCGACGGGCCGACGATGGCGAAGTCGCCCGGATTCTTGGCGTTGGCGATCAGGCCGGCGAGCAGGATGTCGTCCATGACGAACGCAGCGGCGCGGCCGCTTTCCACCATCAGGAAGGAATCGGCGTGGTCCTTGCCGTAGAGGTTTTGGACGTTGATGGATTTACCTTTCTCGTTCTGCTTGATCAGCCCGTCGGACGTGGTGCCGGTGGTGGTGACGACCGGCTTACCGTTGAGGTCGCCGATGTCCTTGATGCCGGAGTCCTTGCGCACCCCCATGCGCACGCTGGTGATGAAGTAGGCGACGCTGAAGCCGACCTGCTGCTGGCGGGCGACGCTGTTGGTGGTGGAACCGCATTCGAGGTCAATCGTGCCGTTCTGCATCAGCGGGATGCGGTTCTGCGACGTGACTGCCTGGTGCTTGACTTGCAGGTTGGGCATCTTTAGCTCTTTCTTCACCGCATCAACGACCTTGGCGCATAGATCCATCGCATAGCCGACCGGCTTTTGCTGGGCATCCAGATAGGAGAACGGGATGGATGATTCGCGGTTGCCCACCGTGATGGCGCCGGAATCCTTGATCTTTTGCAGCGTGCCGGTCAGCTCGGCGCGGGCGGTCGCGGCGATGCCGGCGGTGGTCAGACACAGGGTAAGGGTAATGAGGGACTTGCGCATGAACAACCTCCAGTCGTGGTCCTGAACCAGGGAAAAATGCGATGGGACTTGTAAAGAATGGCATAAAAAAAAGGGTTCTTCGATGGTTCTTGTGGAAACTGGGGGTCATCTCCCTTTGTTTGTAACCTACAAATTAACATTAAGTAAGAAAATCAATCAATTAGAGTGTATCAGAACTAAAAATTCCCTTGGGTGAACCTCCGACCCGCCCGACCTCCACAGAAACCGTCGAAGAACCATAAAAAGAATGTCGCCTATAACTCTTGCTGCAATCCGCGTGAAATCGGCTGCATCCCAGACGTCCGCGTTATGACATAACTGACATCCTGGTTAACTGGTGATCCATAACCCCCATGCCCCTGTCCTGGAACGAAATTAAAGACCGTGCCCTGGCGTTTTCCCGCGAGTGGGCCGACTTTTGCCCATCGCACCTTTCAATGGAGCAGCGAGGCGCGCGGCAAGGCGGCGGTGCATTGCGTGATCGTCGGCTTCGGGTTGCAGGACGAGCCGGAAAAATGGTTGTTCGATTACGACACGCCGAAGTCGGAACCCCACGCGATCCGCGCGAACAACATCAACCCTTATCTGGTCGATGCGGCGAATTTGGTGCTCGAAAACCGCCGCTCGCCGATTTCTCCAGTTCCGTCTGTCGTGTTCGGCAGTATGCCCAATGATGGCGGTCATCTGCTGTTGTCGCCAGCGGAAAAGGAGGAACTCATCGCCCGCGAACCGAAAGCCGCCCGGTGGCTGCGTCGCCTACTGGGCAGCGAGGAATTCATCAATGGGCGCGAACGCTGGTGTTTGTGGCTGGTGGGCATCAGCCCGGATGAACTCCGCGCCATGCCGGCGGCGCTGGAACGGGTCGAGGCGGTGCGGCGCTATCGGCTGGCGAGTTCGCGCGCCACGACGCGGGAACTGGCGGCAACGCCAGCCTTGCTTGGCGAGATCAGGCACCCGAGTTCTGGACAGTACGTGCTGATTCCTAAGGTATCCTCGGAACGGCGTCCATGGATACCCATCGGTATCTTGCCCGCTGAAGTGATCTCAACCGATCTCAACCTGATCATCCCCCACGCCACCCTCTACCATTTCGGCGTGCTGTCCTCGACGATGCACATGGCCTGGGTGCGGGCCGTGCGCGGGCGATTGAAGAGCGATTACCGCTATTCCGCCGGCATCGTCTGCAACAACTTTCCGTGGCCGGAACTGCCATCGACTGTCATCGAAGTTGCTGCCCAAGGCGTGCTCGACGCCCGCGCTCGTTTCCCCGGCGCCACGCTGGCCGATCTTTACGACCCGCTGACCATGCCGCCGGAACTGGGGAAGGCGCACCGTCAACTCGACCGGGCCGTGGACGCCGCCTATGGCAAAACCACCTTCGCCAGCGAGGCGGAGCGGGTGGCGTTCCTGTTCGAGCGGTGCTGGCAACTCACGTCCCTGTTGCCGGAGGAACGCCCTACAATGAGCAGGAAGCGCAAATCACGCTGATTCCGCAGGAGACGCCCCTGTCCGCCGTGATGAAACCATCCACGCATTCATATGATTTATACGCTCAGCTTGAGGCGTTGCCGGAAAATTTGACCGGCGAAATCATCAATGGCCAGTTGTACGCCCAACCGCGCCCGGCTGGACCTCACGCTCAAGCAGAGTCAGGGTTGGAAATAGACCTCGGCGGCCCCTACCACCGGGGGCGTGGCGGTCCAGGCGGCTGGTGGATTCTGGTCGAGCCGGAAATCCACTTTATCCGCGATACCGAAGTGCTGGTTCCCGATCTGGCCGGCTGGCGACGGGAACGGATGCCGCGCCTGCCCCGCGATCATCGCTTCGAGGTCGTGCCGGACTGGGTTTGCGAAATCCTGTCGCCGTCGACCGCTCGCAAGGACCGGGTCACCAAGATGCCGGTCTACGCCCGTTACGGGGCGCCTTGGCTCTGGCTGGTGGACCCGTTGGCTCATACCCTGGAAGCTTTCGCCCTGCGCGAGGGGCGCTGGACCGTGATCGGGTTGTTTCAGGAGCAGGACCCGGTCAGCGTCGAGCTGTTCACCGAAATCGCGCTGGAGCTGGGTGGGCTTTGGTTCGATGGGTCGGGCGACGAAGTGGCATGAGGGCAAGATGGTTCTGAACAAACCGGATTGCCAACTCTCCAATCGGATCGTTCACTCTAAACTTTTAAAGTGTCTCACATGCTGACCCAGACGCCCAAGACCACTTATCTCAAGGACTACGCGCCGCCCGCCTACCGCATTCCAACCGTGGAGCTGCGGTTCGAGTTGGGCGAGGATTTCACCACCGTGCATTCCCGGCTGCACCTCGTGCGCGCCGAGGCCACGCCTGCCGGGACGCCACTGAAACTGGACGGCCAGCACCTGGAACTGCTGGCGCTGGAGTTGGACGAAACCCCGCTCGCCGCTGACCGCTATCGGGTGGATGCCGACCGGCTGACGCTGCTCGATCCGCCCGCCGAATTTGAACTGTCGGTCACGACCCGCATCCGGCCCCAGGACAACGCCGCGTTGCAGGGCCTTTACCAGTCCAGCGGCAACTTCTGCACCCAGTGCGAGGCGGAAGGGTTTCGCCGGATCACCTACTTCCTCGACCGGCCCGACGTGATGGCGGTGTTCACCACCACCCTGATCGCCGACAAGGCCCGCACTCCGGTGCTGTTGTCCAACGGTAACCCGGTCGCTGGCGGCGAACTGGACGACGGCCGCCACTGGGCCAGATGGCATGACCCGTTTCCCAAGCCCTCCTACCTGTTCGCCGTGGTGGCTGGCCATCTGAAATACATCGAGGATCGCTTCGTCACCCGCTCCGGGCGGGCGGTGATGCTGCGCATTTACGTCGAGCCGGACCACATCGACCAGTGCGATCACGCGATGCATTCGCTCAAGCAGGCGATGGCCTGGGACGAGGAACGGTTCGGGCTGGAATACGACCTCGACCTGTATCAGATCGTGGCGGTCGGCGATTTCAACATGGGGGCCATGGAGAACAAGGGCCTCAACGTCTTCAACACCAAGTACGTGCTGGCCAAGCCGGAAATCGCGACCGACGCCGACTATCAGGGCATCCTGGGCGTGATCGGCCACGAATATTTCCACAACTGGACCGGCAACCGGGTCACCTGCCGCGACTGGTTCCAACTCAGCCTCAAGGAAGGGCTGACCGTATTCCGCGACCAGGAATTCTCCAGCGACCTCGGCTCGCGTGGGGTCAAGCGCATCGAGGACGTGCGTGTGCTGCGCGCCAGTCAGTTTCCGCAGGACGCCGGGCCGCTGGCGCATCCGGTGCGGCCCGATTCCTACATCGAAATCAACAACTTTTACACCGTCACCGTCTATAACAAGGGCGCGGAAGTGATTCGCATGATGCAAGCCCTGCTGGGCCAGGATGGCTTTCGGCGCGGCATGGAACTCTATTTCCAGCGTCACGACGGCCAGGCGGTCACTTGCGATGAGTTCGTGGCGGCCCTGGCTGACGCCAACGGCGCGGATTTGGGCCAGTTCAAACGCTGGTATCACCAGGCCGGCACCCCGGAACTGACCGTGAGCGATGACTACGATCCTGCCAGCAACGTCTACACCCTGACCGTGCGGCAATTCTGCCCGCCCACGCCGGGTCAGCCTCACAAGGAGCCGTTCCATATCCCGCTGGCGCTGGGTCTGCTGGACGCCGAGGGCCGCGATTTGCCGTTGCAACTGGATGGGGAAAGCCAGCCGGCAGGAACCACGCGGGTGCTGGAACTGCGCCAGCCGGAACACACCTTCCACTTGATTAACATCCCCGCGCGCCCCGTGCCCTCGCTGCTACGCGGCTTTTCCGCGCCGGTCAAGATCATTAACAGCGCCGAAAGCGACGCCGACCTGCGCTTCCGGCTGGCCCACGACCGCGACGACTTCAATCGCTGGGACGCCGGCCAGACCCTGGCGATTCGCGCCATCCTCGCCCTGGTTGAGGAACGCCGGCAGGGTAGGGCGTGGACGCTGCCAGAGCCATTCGGCGCCGCCTTTAGCCGGGCGCTGACCTCGGGCGCCGATCCGGCATTGCTGGCGCAGGTGTTGACCCTGCCTGGCGAAGGCTATCTCGCCGAGCAGATGGACGTGGTGGACGTGGACGGCATTCACGCGGCGCGGCGCTTTGTCCAGCGAACGCTCGCGCAACGGTTGCGGGAGCCGCTGTTGGCAACCTATCAAGCCTTGCACGGCGGGGCGGGCGACGGTTACCGCATTGACTCTGCCGCCATCGGCCAGCGGGCGCTCAAGAACGTCTGCCTGGAGTACCTGATGCAACTCGACGACGTGGGACTGCGCGCGCTTTGTCTGGAGCAGTTTCAGGTCGCTGGCAACATGACCGACCAACTCGGGGCGCTGGCGGCTCTGGCGAACGACGACAGCCCGGAACGGGCCGATGCCTTGGCGGCTTTTTACCAACGCTGGCGGTGCGAGGCGCTGGTGGTGGACAAATGGCTGAGCCTGCAAGCCACCTCGCGCCTGCCCGGCACCTTGGCCGTCGTCCGGGAGTTGATGGTGCACGAGGCCTTCAACCTCCGCAATCCCAACAAGGTCCGGGCACTGATCGGCGCGTTCTCGCAGGCCAACCCCTGGCATTTTCACGCCGCCGACGGCAGCGGCTATACTTTTCTGGCCGACCGGATTCTGGACCTGAACGCCTTCAACCCCCAGATCGCCGCGCGGCTGATGACCGCGTTCACCCGTTGGCGCAAGTACGATCCAGCGCGCCAGCAGGGGATATGCACCCAACTGGAGCGCATCCTCGCCACTCCGGAATTGTCGCCGGATGTTTACGAGATCGCGGCCAAGAGCCTAGCCATGGAAAGCTGAACAGGAAATTGCTGCGCTGCAAAAAAATGGTTGACACCCGGGTTTTCGGGATGCAAAATGCGCCTATTGATGTTGCATCGCACAATGATTTTGTTGATTCCCTAACTTTTCACCAGGAGAGTACGTCAATGTCCACCCCCAATCCTTTCAACCCGTTCGCCGCCATGGATTTCAGCAAGTTCGATCTGGGCAAGTTCGATGTCACCAAGATGCTGGGCGACGTCAAAATCCCTGGTTTTGACATGCAGGCGATCATGGATGCCCAGCGCAAGAACATCGAAGCGCTGACCGCCGCCAATCAGACTGCGGTGCAGGGCATGCAGGCGGTGGCGCAGCGGCAGGCCGAGATTCTGAGCCAGTCGATGAATGAAGTTTCCTCCATTGCCCAGCAACTGGCCGGCAGCGCGAGCAACCCGCAGGAAATGACCGCCAAGCAGGCCGAGCTGGTCCGCAAGGCGTTCGAGCAGGCGCTGGCCAACGCGCGCGAGCTGGCCGAAATGGTCAGCAAGTCCAACACCGAGGCGTTTGCCATCATCAACAAGCGCGTCACCGAAAGCCTGCAGGAACTGAAGACGCTGGTCGCCGCCAAGTAAGGCGACGGGTTCACGCTCCCCTTCGACGGACGGGCCAACGCGGAAATTCCGTGATGGCCCGTCCGTTTTTTATTTTGGAGACCGCGCCCCTGACGCCAAG
Organism: Candidatus Contendibacter sp.; assembly: GCA_039807425.1. Lineage (GTDB taxonomy): Bacteria > Pseudomonadota > Gammaproteobacteria > Competibacterales > Competibacteraceae > Contendibacter. The sequence goes on from JBDHRD010000001.1 coordinate 79,148, forward strand.
GATGCAACATAAGCTAGAATAAGAAATGTGATCCAGCGAACCACCATAACGACGTGAGGAATAAACGCATGGCCGAGCAAAAAAACCCTGAACTCAAGCTACCCGAAATGAAAATGCCTGATCCGGCGCAGATGACGCAGCTCTTCTCCCATATCGCCGAAAAGAGTCAGGTCATCGTCAAGGAATTCCTGAACCGCCAGAAGAGCGATGGCACGTATGACCTGCAGGATCAGATGGCGCTGGGCAAATCCTTCCTGGATCTGACCCAGAAGATCATGAGCGATCCAGCCAAGCTGGCGCAGACCCAGATGGCGCTGTGGCAGAACTATCTGGATCTGTGGCAGAAAGCCGTGCCCGCCGCCCTTAGCGGCCAGCCCATGGAAACGGTGGTGCGCGAGCCGAAGGGCGACAAGCGCTTCAAGCACGACGACTGGCAGGACAGTGCCCTGTTCTCGTTCATCAAGCAGTCCTACCTGTTGACCGCCGGCGCGATTCAGGACACGGTCGCCAACGTCGAGGGCTACGATGACAAGACCAAGCGCAAGCTCCAGTTTTATACCCGCCAATTCGTGGACGCGCTGGCGCCCAGCAACTTCGCGCTGACCAATCCCGAAGTGGTGCGGGTCACCATCGAGTCCGGTGGCGAGAACCTGATCAGCGGCCTGAAGAACATGCTCGACGACCTCGAGCGCGGCAAGGGCAAGCTCAATATACGAATGACGGACCTCAACGCC
>JBDHRD010000040.1:0-19853 GCA_039807425.1 Candidatus Contendibacter sp.
TCGAACCCCTGATTTCGGTACTTTTCGGTGGCGCCATTACGGCGAAAATCCCTGGCGCCATTACGCCGAAAGTTGACCGGGCCGCACCACCCAGCACCGGCAGCCTGGTGGTGGCGGTGGTGGACGGGGCGTTCGCGCTGCGCCGGGTGGGCCGCGACGCCGGGGGGCGGCGGGTATTGCAATCGGCCCATCCCGAGGCGCCGGACCGGGCGCTCGACGCCGGGGCCGAGGCGACGATCTGGGGCGTGGCGCGCTGGGCCATTCACCGGCTGTGGCCAGGGCGGGTTTCCTCCTGACCCCTCGCGGCGACTTTCCTTTCCCCCGGTTCAAACCCGACGAGGTGATGACGATGAACGAGAGTCTGATGAAACCCGGCGCTTTGAGCTGGAACGAGTTGATGACCACGGACGTGGCTGCCACCCGCCAGTTCTACGGCGCGCTGTTCGGCTGGGAGACCGAGGACGATCCGGGCGGGAGCGGCTACGTCCTGGTCAAGGCAGACGGGGAAGCGGTGGGCGGGATGATGGCCCTGCCACCGGAATGCGCGGGGATGCCGCCGGCCTGGGGCGTGTACGTCACCGTGGCCGACGTGGACGCCACCGCCCGCCAGGTGGAAACCCTGGGCGGGAAACTCCGGCGCCCGCCCGAAGACATTCCCGACATTGGTCGGTTCTGCGTGCTGCAAGACCCGCAGGGAGCGACCTTGTGCGCGATCACGTACCAGAAGCCGGCGGCCGGCTGAGATGGACACCGCGCTCGTCGTCACCGGCCTGGCCAGCGCCGCATTCGCCGGGAGCCACTTGGGCCTTTCCAGCGCGCCCGCGCGCGGGTGGCTGGTCGCCCGGCTGGGCGAGAAAAGCTTTCAGGGGCTGTACGCCCTCCTCGCCTTGCTCGCGCTGGGGGCGCTGATCGCCGCCTACGTCTACGCCTCCCATCAGGTCTATCTGTGGCCGCCCGGTCCGGGCCTGCGCCATCTGCCCTTGCTGGTCATGCCGCTGGCGCTGATCCTCATCGCCGGCGGGGTGCTGGTCCCCAATCCCTCCGCCACCGGGATGGAAAGCGCCCTTGACCAGCCGGAGCCGGCGCGCGGAGCGTTGCGCGTCACCCGCCACCCGGTGATGTGGGGGATCGGGTTGTGGGCGGCGGTGCATCTCCTGGCCAACGGCGATCTGGCCTCGCTGCTGTTCTTCGGCGGGTTCCTGGTGACTGCGCTGGGCGGCGCCTGGCATCTCGACCAGCGACTGGCGGCGACCGAAGGCGAGCGCTGGCGCCGCTTCACCGACGTCACTTCGTTCCTGCCGTTCGCCGCGCTGCTGGCTGGTCGCCATTGCTGGGCCTGGGCCGAATGGCGCCGGCCGGTGCTGTGGGGGCTGGGACTGTTCGTGCTGCTGTTCGTCCTGCATCCCTACCTGTTCGGGGTGCGGCCCTACTGAGGCGGGGGCCGGCCGGGATGAGCGCCATCGCTCTGGTCGACGCCAACCATTTCCACGTGGCCGGCGAGCGGGTGTTCGATCTCCGCCTCGAACGGCGGCCGGTGGTGGTGTCAACTTTCGGCAATATGGAGCCAATTCGATTGCGGCGGAATGGCGCCACTGGAATTGCGGCGGAATGACGCCAGTCGAATTTCGGCCGAAAGGCGCCCGTTGGTTCTCGCCGTTGCGGAAGCAGCGGGGGATCGCCAACCGCCGCCGCGGGTGCTACGCTGACCGTGTTAGGTGACACGGTCTTCCACCATGCAGACTGTCCCCCTCGATCTGCTGCACGTCAGCGCCCTGCGTCCGGCGGTCCCCTTGCCGTGGCCGACCCCCCAAGCCGTCGCCCTGGCCCGCGCCGTCGGCTTCGTCGAGCCGGTGACGGTGCGGCCGCTGCCGGGCGTCACCCCGCCCCGCTACGAAATCCTCGCCGGCCTGCGGCACTGGTTGTTGGCGCAGCGGGCGCAACTGGCGACCGTGCCCGTTCAGGTGCGGGAACCCGTCAGCGATGACGATGCCCGCCGCCTGGTCGAACAGGATGTCGGCCCGGGCTGGCCCGATCCTATCGCCGAAGCCCGCGCCATCCAGGCCGAGGTGACGCGGGGCCGGAGCATCGCCGCCGTGGGCCGCGACCGGGGACTGTCGCGCACCGAAGCCTCGCATCGGCTGCGGCTGCTGCGCCTCGCCCCGAGCGTGCAACAACAAGTCGCCACCGGTGCGCTGGAACTCGGCAAGGCCCGCGCCCTGGTCGGGTTACCGGAACGCGTCCAGCTCGACCTGGCGCAACGGATCGCGCGGGAGGGGTTGACCACCCGCCAGGTGGAGGCATTGGCCAAAGCGTATAAGGCGGGCGGTGGTCCTTCGCAAGCCGACGCCACGGCTAAGTCTACACCCTCCGCGTCCGACCCCGACCGCGTCCGGCTGGAAACCGACCTGGCGGAATGGCTGGGGACGCGGGTGATCCTCGACTGCGGCCCGGAGGGCCGGGGGCGACTGATCGTCGAGTTCGCCGACCCGGAAATCCTGGAAGGCATTCTGGAGCGGATGGGGGTTCGGCCGCGATCAATCGAATAAATCCCGCACCGCCCAGCCCTGGCGCCGGTTCCGGTACGCGCTCTGGACGTGCTGCCGGTGGTCGTGGCGCAAGTGGCAGCGCGGGCACAGGGACGCCAGGTTGGCCGGGTCGTTGTTGGCCGGGTTCTGGTCCAGGTGGGCGCAGGTCAGGATCGTGGTCACGAACCGCCCGGCCGGCCAGTCCTCTTGCCGGCACGAACCCAGCGACCGCCCCCGCTCGTCGTACCGCTCGCCGGTCTCCGGGTCGAGCCAGCCGCCCTCCCCGACCACCAGCACCCGCACGCCGTGCGGCCGACCGCACCGCTCGCAGCGCCCGCTGGCCCGCTCGAATTTCACCCAATTCGCCAGCGCCCGCCAGTCCGGCGGGTAGAGAGGGCGAAGATCGGGGTGGATGGGCACGTTTACAGTCCTTTTTGTTGAAATCTTCCAGTTTTGGCGGCACTGGTTTCTTTAATTTTGCGCGGACGTCATGACTTTTGTGGTCATGCTCCCCCTTCGTTATTCTACTTATCCAATCGTAGATAAGTATACTTATAGAACAATTAAGGATCTCAATCCCTCTGGGGGTGTGGCTCCATGCTTGGTAAACCAGTCGGATAAAGATTCGGCAAGGGCTTGCTGCACGGTTACGCGCTGCCCTTTCTGCCGCGTCAATTTTCCGCAGAGTTCATGCACAGCAAAGGAAACATCGGCGTCAAAATGACCGGCAATCATCACTGTCTTGGCCCGGCCTGGTTGGCGGCGGCGCGTGACCGTTTGCTCCTCGGGAACTGGAACCGCCGCCATGCGGGGAGCGATGCGCGAGGGAATAAGGTTTTCAAGACTGGTGTTGGGCTTGCTCATGCGTTGCTACTCCGGCGCGGGGTTTTATTCGACTTATCTACTGATGTAGTTAGCGATAAGTATAAGAGTCTACTCATCCAATCCAAGAGGCTTAGAATTTCCTGCGCGGCCTTGCCAGTCGGCTCAAATTCGGTGACGCCAAGTCCGGCGGCAATAGCGCGTTGATAGGCGACGGCCTTGGATAGATACATGGGCGAAAGAGCTAGTCCGAGTTTGGTGATGAGGGTGCGAGCCTGCTCCGTTTCCGGCAACCGTGGCTCGACCTGATTTAGCACGATGGCGGCGGGTTTTTGGTGAGCGGCTACAATGTCGGTAGTTGCGGTCAGGTACTGAACATCCTGTGCCGTCGGGCGGCAAGGAATAAGGACCAAATCAGCTACCCGGACAGCGGCGGTCAGTATTTTCTGTTCGAAAGCCGCCGTGTCGATCAAGACAAGCTCGGCTCCTCCGCGCTCGGCCTCGGCGATAGATTGCGGCAACCGTGAATAGACGGCGGAAAGAACCGGCGGATGCGCGGCGGAACGGCTGTCGCCCCATCTCGCAGCAGCTTGCTGGTCTGGGTCAATGTCGATGATCACGGTCCAGACACCCGCCATTTGGGCGGCGGTCGCTAAATGGATGGTGGTAGTCGATTTCCCAACCCCACCTTTTAAGTTTGCCACCGTGGTGACTGTTGTCATATTTCCCCCTGTCGTGATGTGCCATGCTCTACTCCTAGAATAATCGCATGTAAATATTTATGCACTCATGGATAAGTATACTCATCTATGAATGGATGTTGCGAGACTGCGAATCATAGACTGATAGCATCTTAGCATCCTCTACACTAGCCCGGCCCAAGGCGAAGTCCAGCACTACAACTTTTGAGTATCTGGCCGAAGCCCTCCTGCTGCTTTCGTGCGAAGCGATCCGTGTATGAACTGTCGGCGGAGTGGCGTCATTTCGATTACGGTGGAAAGATGGTACCGTGACGAGCGTAGAGCCAAGGAGGACGGTCGTGCTCGTTCTAACGATGATTCCGGTGCCTCGATGTCCCGCTGGGTGAAGTGGCCGGACCTCACCATATCTTTGACGATTATCTTGCACTCATGGATAAGTATACTCATCTATGAGTGGATGTTGCGAGACTGCGAATCATAGAGTGATAGCATCTTAGCATCCTCTACTTTTCAAGAGCTTAGATTGATGACCCGCACTATCATCTCCAGAAGTGGCTGCGATTCCGACGACGACCAATCAATGGCTTAGGTGACTTTTCTCCAAAAGTCGTTGCGACTTTTCACAGAAGTGGCTGCGACTGAATCGAAAATCACAGAAGTGGCTGCGACTGCATTAAAGCTCAGTTCTTTCTTTTTAACCTTATTTTCAATGAGTTGTCTTAATGATAAGTGTTATTGCTCATCGAGTCGCAACGACTTCTGTGAAAAGTCGCAGCCACTTCTGGAAATGACACACACACAAAAATATAGCATCGCCCCCGAAACCGTGTCACGTGACCCGGTTTTCGAACCCAGCGGCTCATTTCTCGTCGGGGGGCGACACGACTCGGCGTTTCTTCCGGAACTCCACCGGCGGCAGCGGCGGGGCCGGCGCGGGCTCGGGGCGATCCGGCAGCCGCGCGGGGCGCTCGGCCCACTCCGGCAACCGCGCGGCCGGGCGGGCGGCGGGCGGGGGCGGCGAGGCCGGGGAACGACGTTCGAAGACGGCCGGGGTCTCGGCGCGCGGCTGGACTTTGGACCGGGCCGCCGCCTCGCGGGCCAGGCGGCGCTTGCGTTCGGACCGCGACTCCGGCGTGATGTCCTGGGCGAGCAGGGTCGCCTTGCGGGCGGCGATCTCCTGTTGGACGCGGGCGTGTTCGGCCTTGCGCGCGGCCTTCGCTTCCCGGTTATGCCGTTCGCGTTCGCGCTGCTGCCGGCGCTGTTCCTCCAGGGCTTTATGGGTGCGGACCTGTTCGGCCTTGGCCTGCCCGCGCTGGGTGGAAGCGGCCAGGAGTCGGGCCGCCTCGGCGCGCTCCTCCGGGGTCACCGTGCCGACGGGTTGCCCGTCCAGATCGTAGCGGCGATCGCCCCGGCCGTGGATCAGGGCCAGCAGGTAGCCGTCCCGGCGGGTGTGGTTGGCCAGGACCCGGCGCAGCAGGACGGGATCGACCTCCGGCCAGCGGTGGAGAATGTCGGCGTGGATGCCGAGCTTCAACGGCCGCAGGGCGTCGTAGTCCTGCGGGAAGGCGCGGGGAAAGCGATCCATCAACTGCCGGTGGAGATCGGTGACATCGCGTTTGTCGCGAGGGCTCATGGCCGATTCTCCAACAACCAACGGGTGGCTTCGACAGCCGATACACTGCCGCCGTGGCGGTCCGGATGGCAACACTGCACGATCCGACGCCACTGATCGGCCGGGATCGGGGCCTTGCGCGGCGGGGTTCGGACGGCGCGTTTCCGGGGGGCTGCTTGGGCGATTCGGCGCCAACGGGCAACTTCGCTCCGGGCCTGGGCGAGTTCTTCGCGCAAGGCAGTGTTCTCGGCCCGCAGCCGTTCGACCTCGGCGGCGGACGCGGGAGCTTCCCGGCTGGCTTTCCAGGCGTGGTAACAAGACCGGCACCGGATCTGCCACTCGCCCAGCGCCAGAAACCGCCGATGGCAGTCACCACACACTATCGGGACTCGCTCGTCCGGGGCAGTGCCTGAGGGCTTGGCCGCGCTCATAACCACTTCTCTCGGGGTCGTCCCCCCAGCGCCCGCGCCACTACGGCGCGGGATCGGACCGGCTGGAGCAGAGCGGCCCGCTGGGGACCGCGCACCCGGCGTTCCCGGATCGGGCGGCCTTGCACCGCCGCCACGGTCGCGCGCTCGCCCTGCAACACGTCCGGCGTGGCGCCGATGCAGGCCGCCAGCAGGACTTCCGGGTCCCGACGCAAGGCCCGCGCCGCACCCTGCACCAACCCACCCGCCGCCACCCGTTCGTCGAGCGAGCGGCCCAGCCGAAAGCCATCACGTTCGAACCGCCATTCCGCCGCCCAGCCCGCCAGGGTGACGCCGGCGCGCGCCAAGGCCCGATACGGCTGGTGCAGCGGATGAAGGTGCAGGGCCGGCGCGTCCGGCGGAAAGTCGCACGCCCCCGCGTAGCCCTGTCCCGCCCGGTCGGGCCAAATGCGCACCCCGTTCGGCCGGTGGCCCTGGGCCGCGTGCAGCACCGTGTGCCCGGCTTCGTGGACGGCGGTCACCCGCTCGGCCGGCAACAGCAGCGTGGGGAGGCCCTCGACCGCGACCGCCACCCGCGCCAGGTCCACGACCCGGGCGGCCAGCGCATCGTGGCTGGCACCGTGTGCGTTCGCCCGTTCGCCCCAGGCGCTCATGGCTGCACCTCCGGCTTGCTCGCGCCGCAGTTCGCACAATCGGTCTTGTCGGCGTTGGGCGCGGGCGCGGCGCAATGGGTCAGCAGCCGGTCACCATGGGCATCCCAGCGGCACACCAGCGGATGCGGTGTGGATAGAAACACGGCGGCAACGGTGGATGTCCCTGCTTCCCATGACGAGCAACGGCGTTCGATTTGCCCGAATCCGCCGCCGCCTGCTAGGCGCAACTTGCACAGCCGCCAACCGTAGATCGGATCGGTGTCCGCGCCAGTATCGCTATGGCGACAGGAGGCGCAACAGACAGCGGCGGGTGTAAGTAAACCCATGGGTTGAACCGACCCCCCTTCTGTAGGTACGGGTTCCGTCAGCAGCGCCATCAGGACCGGCTTGTGGGCGCGGATCAGGGCGCGTTGATCTTCGGTGAGTTGGCTGGCGGGCGTGGCCGCCAGCCCGCCAGCCTCAAGCGATAGGGTGAAACCAGCGGCGCGTAGCTGATTCAAGGCGTGAACGGTATCAACTGGATCGGCGGATTGGGTATCTGGACGAGCAGCGAGCATCAGAAAACCTCCTTGTCGTTGGTATATACAGAGGGAGAGACGGGCTCAGGCGGATTATTTGCGGGGTCTACGGGGTCTTCCGGGGTCACTTTCAGCCTACTCCCCCTATTTTCGCAATTACCATTATTTTGTAATGATTTGCAATTTTTACGCGCGGAGTTGGAATCTGACCCCGTAGACCCCGTAGACCCCGTAAATTGAAGCGGAACCACTCGCCAGTAGAGGGTCTTCGTATCCGTGTTTACACCAGCCTTTTCCAGCCGTAAGCCGTTAGCAACCTTGCCTTTATAGCGCCGTAACCAGTTCCCTAATCGCTTGGCGTCCACTTTTGCGGGGTCACGGGAACTGGGTGCGGTATCCAGCAACGTATTGTACAAATTGACGTATTTCGCCATACTCGCTTGCTGAATAACTTCAGGCACGGTCATTCCGGCCTTTCCGAACGCAGCGAACCAGAGAGTCAGAACGCTGTGCAGTGCCGTGGATACCGGGTCATCAGCTTCCAACCGAGCGCGGGTCAAGTTCGGATCAGGCATCCCTAGCCACACCAGTGCCGAGCGCACCAGCCCGGACCATTCTTCAAAGCTCCCGTAGGGTGGAATATCCTGTTTCGGTTTCCCAGCCACGATATAGGCACGTAGCACGGTCAAGGCCGCTGACAACAGCTTGGCGCGGTGGACGGGGATGTACTCGTTGAGGTTCAGCTTGAAGGTTCGGGCGTCCGGGCGTTCGCACGCTGGATCAATCCGACACAACAACACGCGGCGCACCATGTCGCCCTTGGCACGGATATTATTTCCGGTAGCGAATATGGCGAGATTGGACGGCATATCGTGGATTTCCGACTTGCCCAGGATGCGAATACTGATCGCGGTTTCTGTCAGTGCGGAACACAGCAAATCGCCGTGCAACTCTCGTTCGATGTTGTCGATATTTAGCAGGGGAACTCCACGGAGGAGTAGCGCGCCTATCCGCTTTTCATCCTCCGTCTCATCCTTACCCTGAGAGATAGCCGGCGCGGCGCGTCCGGTGGCTACCATCGCAATCGAATTGACGATTAACCCTTTGCCGCTTCCCATCGTTGGGGCGTCAATTGCGAACAGCGGTGCGGTACGCAGACTACGGCGAACGATGGTCGTCAGCAGAGCCGCCAAGACCACAGACAGGTCAACATCCCCCTCGGCAAAGGGAAACTCGGCGAATGGTATTTTGAGGACTTCCAGCGCGACCAGGGCGTCTTGTCGAGCCGGCTGCTTAGGAACATTGACGGGTTCGCCGCTGTAATCCATGTATAGCCCCGACGCCGGGTCATAGCCGGGTTGCGTCAAAAGCGAACCATCCGCGCGCAATGTAGGACATTCGACGATGCCGGTCAAAACCTGAACGTGCCATTCACCTGCCATGGACAAATAGGTTTCTGCATACTTACTGGGCGGATCGGCGGGTACCCATACACCCGTTCTCTTATCGAACTTGACCCATTTAGCCGCTTGTGAAAATCGGCGATTTAGCCAAGGCAAATCAATAGGGTTCAGCACCAGCGCACCCGCTGGCAATCGAATACCCCCTCCTTCTATGGAAGCATCTTGTTTGACTGGGCGCACCAGCATACCGACACGCTGATAAAAGCCCGCACCGTAAAACAGCATTTCCGCCTCGGCACGATCAACGATGCTGGATAACTTGCCAGCCTGAATCCTAATGATGCTAATCTGTGCTATTGCCGCTTCAATCTGCTGCCTCAGGCGTTCCGGGCCAGCAAACCATCCAGCCAGGTCAGCAAAGGTCGCAGGCGATTCCTCGGCGATACGTTTCTCATCGCGGGCCTTGAGATTTTTCTTGGCTTCATGGATCCAACGATCAGGAATCGGATCGCCGGGTTTAGGCGGAGGGCTCATCAGCGCAACCGCCGCTGCCTCGATCTCACTCCGAACCGGTCTGAGGAAATCCGGGTTGCACCAGTAGGAACCACCGACCAGCGAAAGCGCAGCAATGCGCGCCTTGTCGTCGGTTTCTGGGCTGGCATCACCGCACACCAGCACCTTGAGCTTGGGGTAGGTTTTTCGCAGATTCTGGGCGGTGGCCCACAGGTTGCCGGCGAAATCGGCGATGACCGTTGGGCAGTCCGTCGCTTCATGGATGCGGGCGCCGCTCGCTTTATCCGTAGCCAAACAGGCTAGCCGGGTTGTGGCGCTTAATGCGCCGCACACACTGAAACCGTCCGCACTTTTGACAGCCCGATTTTCCCTCATCGGGGAATCATTTGCCGATGATTCAGTGAGGCCGGTCCAACGGCCTGTTTCATCAGCCAGCGCCTGCAGCTCGGCCAGGGTGTGGCCCTGATTCAGCCAGTCGGACACGTCGCCCTTGGCCGGCAGCCCCGGCAGTTCCAGCAGCCGCACCTCGCCGACCTGGCCCTGCAACGCCCGGGCGATGGCCTGCATGTGCGCCCACCCGGGTTCGTCGTGGTCGGGCAGCAGGACGACGTGGGCGGCCCCCGCAAGCTGGGCGGTGTACGCCGCCCGCCACTTCGGCTGCTGGTCGGACTGCGCCGCTCCTTCGATGTTGGTGGTGGCGGTCAAACCGCCCGCCGCCAGTCGGTCGCAGTCCTTCTCGCCCTCCACCACGAACACCGTCGCCCCTTGGGCGATGGCCTGGCGCAGTTCCGGCAGGCGATAGAGCACCGCCGGGCCGGGGCCGGCTTTGTAGACCCACTGGCCGGCGGCGTCCCGATGGCGGATGCGAAAGTCCTTGGGGGCGTAACGGATCTTCTGACGGACTTCCGCACCCGATTCATCCTGATAGCGGTAGGTCGCCACGATGCGCCGTGGGCTTTGGCGGGCGTCTGGGGCCGGTTCCGCCTCCAGGCTAAGGGCGGCCACGATGCGGTCGTAGCTACAGCCGGCGAAGCAGTGCAGCAGGAGCCGGCCGTTCATTTTGACCGACAGGGAGGGGTTTTTATCGTCGTGGCAGGGGCAGCGGGCTTTGTAGCCGTCGCCGACCTTGACTGGGCGGTAGCCGGTCACCCGTTCTAGGGCGGTGAGCGCATCGTCGAGCGGATTCATGACCGCCCCTGAAGCGCGTGAAGCCCTGCGGCGGCGAGGATCGCCAGGGTGTGGCGGGCCGGGCGGAGAAGAAAGGGAGTCCGACGCGAAGCGCGGTCGGCGAATGTCACGGCATCGGATAGATGCATATCATGCACCGATCCTGTATTATGAAAACAATAGATCATGCTCATGTCTCCACAACATGGCGTGGTCAGTTCCTGACTGGCGTTGGCCGCGCCGGTCAGGGGCGCAGGTAACCCATCGAACCCCGCCTTGGTGCGGGGTTTCTTTTGGGCGGGAAGAACGACGGCCGGCGTGGCTGGGCGGGCATCCTCGGGCGGGGTGAGGCGCTCGAAACGGCGCGCACGCGCACGGTGGCTACGGCAGTTGCCGGTGGTGGAAAGGGAATAACGGAGGAAGGGGAGATCAACGGCGCTCATGCCCGTGCCCCCTCGTTGCCAATAAGAGTCTTGGCAAAGCGGGCGGCGGGCGACTATACTTTGGATCGCGCCGCAACCCACCGCGCCGGACGCCCTTGAACCCTTTTCTCGCTGCCAAACGAATTTGGGGGTTCCGGGGCGTTTGCCTTTTCGCGTTCATGCAAACGTCCGTTTATTGTTCTGGGAACTAAGCACTATTGTAGGGGTCGCGCCTCGCTAATGCCAGAGCGCCCCGGTACCGGTTCCTGCTCCCGGGGTGCCTTCAAGGTATTTTGTAACAGGGTGTCGGTCTCCCGCAGCATTTTATCGAGATAAAACTGGTCCTCGTCCAACTGCCGTCGTTGCGCCCGTAACTGGGCGTCGAGGACGACGAGTTGACCCCGATGGAGAAGGAGATCGCGGGTGAGGATTTGGGTGCGCCAGTACTGGACTTGCGCCAGGCCGCGTTCGATCTGCGCCACGGTAGGGCGCACGGGGAACGGGCGAGTGCGAAGCTGGCGGGCGAGAGTCTCGGGGGTGATCGGCCGACGGCGGGCGGTGAGAGCTTCGGATGCTTCCAGTACGCCGATGGCCACTTGGAACTCGAACTCGGGCGCAAAGCCCGTATCATCCAGGCGGTGAGTAGCCATGATTGCACCTCTGTTGCAGTGATGGTCAGGTCCTCACCGCTAATAACGGTGGGGGCCGCCTTTTTTCCGTGACGGGATATACTTTTATCATAGTCCTATCCGCGCCGAGCGCAAGATGTCCGGCCGCGTGGCAGCGCCCGCGAGCGGTTTGGGCGGCGGCGGGAGAAACGTAAGACGCGGGGCCAGACGCGAGAGCGCGAGAAAGCGCGAAGAGGATCGGGATGGTCCGTTTTTCGGCGGACGAGATGAAAGTATACAGATAAATCAAAAACATAAAGTCACCATCAAGCTGCGACAACTTACCCGTTGCCTTGTGGCGGACCACAAAGCAGATTTAAGGTAAAGCAGTCGCACCGCCGTGTATGGTGACGACCGGCATCAAGCGCCCGGCGGGAATCGGACCAGGGACAGGCCGCTCTATAGCCTAATGGAAACCCCGCCAGCTTTTTCATCAGGCAGCGGGGGCGTTGTCTCCCGACGAGAGCAGGCGACAACGATAAAAAAGTAGTGGTTCATGCCTCTCCTGTCAAGAGGGGCCGCCGGTCGGTTCGGACAGGCGCCGGGCCGCCCGCGCCAGGGTATTGTGAAAGCCTTGGGCCGCTATGATGTCCTCGGCCAAGTCGGCCACTTTCCGGCGTTGGGACGTCGCCAGGGCCACGATCAGTCGCCGCGCTTCGGGTTCGTCGAGGTGATGACTGGCCATGAGCAGGCCGGTCGCGATGTCGAGAGCGCCGTCCGGGTTCGGGCCGCTCGGGCACCTCGACCGCGCGATGGCGGCTCTAAGGGTGGCGTACAAGCTGTCCGGGTCCGGCGGTTTGATCAGGTAGGCCCACGCACCTGCCCGGACGGCGGCGTGGATGGAATCGCGCGAGCGATCCACGGTCAGCACGATGGCCGGAAACCGGCCTCCCAGCCGTTGAAGGACGGCCAGGCCGGACGAGCCGCTCGACTCGGAACGGCCCAAATTCAGATCGACGATGGCGGCATCCGGCCGGGTCTCGCCCTCGCAGAGCGCCAGAGCCGTTTCTCCATCCTCGGCGTCGAGCAGGCGGTACTCGTTGGCCAACATCGCGTGCAGCAATTCCCGCGCCGTCGCGTTGTCCTCTACGAGCAGGAGCGTATTTCGCGCCGCCTCCGGGCGCGCGGGCGGGGCGGCTCCGGCCGGCAGTTCGCTCAAGAAGGCCGTCAGGACCTCTCGGGTTTGCCGGAAGCAGACGGCGAGCTCGCGGATGCCCGCCCGCCGTCGTTCCGATTCCCGCTGGCGGGACAGCGCCTTGCAGCCATCCGCCAGCGCTCGCGCGCCCGCGCTGTTCGCCGCTCCGATCAAGGCATGCAAAATCTGACGAAATTCCGTTTCGTTTTGCTGGCGTCCGACTCGTTCCAACTCGTCCAGGATCGGCTCCGTCGTGTTGAGGAAGGCATCGATCAGCTCGCGGAGTCCTGTCGGGTTGTGGCCGAAACGGTCCAGGTGCTCTAAATCCAGCAGCGCGGCGGCCTCTTCGGGTAAGCTCATGGCGAAGTCCTCTGAAAATTCGGCGCCGAAAGCGCGGCGGACGATTGGCCGATGCCCCATGCCATGAAGAGCCGGTTCATTCCTTCCTCGCTCAAGGGCTTGAATAGACAATCGTTCATTCCCGCCTCCCGCCAACTTTGACGATCCACGTGCAACAAGTCGGCGGTCAAGCCGATGATCGGTACTCGGTGATTCGGATTCGCGTGCCACCGGCGAATCCGGCGAGTTGTTTTCAGGCCGTCCAGGCCGGGCATCCGCACGTCCATCAGGATCAAGTCGAAATGGTGTCGTCGGCACGCTTCCAGTGCGGCGTGGCCACTCTCGGCCATCACCACCTCGGTTGGGAACGATGAAAGGGCGAGTTTCACATAGGCGCGATTGGTCAGGTTGTCGTCCACTACCAGCACGCGGGTTGGTCCGCCCGGAAGCCCCGCCGCATGCCGTTCCGATTCCAGCGTCTCAATGACCAGGGGCGGGAGCGGCTCTGGCGGCCCGCGTCCAGAGTCGTCGTCAAACGCGAGGGGATCGGACCAGGATGCATGGGCCGTTTCCGCCATCTCGGCGATGGGTAGCGGAACCTCCACGCGGAACTCCGTACCCGCTCCCTCTCGGCTACGCACGTCGATCCGACCTTGCATCAACTCGACCAGTTGCTGGCAAATCGCCAGCCCCAATCCGGTTCCCCCTTGCTGCCGGGTGGTGGAGGCGTCCACCTGATTGAACGCCGTGAAGATCGAGGCGTGATGGGCGAGCGATATCCCAATGCCGGTATCCCGCACGATCAGATGGCAGAGGAATGAGCCGTCACTTCGAGGACTGCCGCCGACGCGAACAAGGACACCCCCGTGCTCGGTGAATTTGATCGCGTTATCCACCAGATTGCGGATGATCTGCGCCAACCGCTGGCGGTCGCCCAAAACCGTTTTCGGTAAATGAGGCTCGGCGTCGATCTCCAGCTTCAACCCCTTGGTGCGCGCGTTGGGTTCAAAGAGTCGAACTGTCGTTCTGACCAGTTCTTCCAGCTCGAACGGCCGCGCGCGCAACGATGTTTTACCGGCTTCCAGCTTGGAGAAATCGAGGATGTCGTTGATGACGACCAACAGGCTGCTCGCGGAGTGTTTGAGCAGGTGTAGATAGCTCTGTTGGGTGTGATCGAGCGGCGTTTTGGCGAGAAGGTCGATGAAGCCCATGAACCCGTGCAGGGGCGTGCGGATTTCGTGGCTCATGTTCGCCATGAACTCCGATTTGACGCGGCTGGCCGCTTCCGCTTGCTCGCGCGCCCGCGCCAGCTCCGCGTTTTGTTGTTTCACTTCCCGTACCGCCTCCTCGACCTGCTGGGCGAGGCTGGCCTGCGATGCGGTCAAAGCGGTGTTGCTGGCCATGAGTTCGCGTGTGATTTCAGCAATCTTGACGATCAGCGAATTGAACGCCGTGGCGATATATTGCGCTTCGCGGACCCCGTATACCTCGACCGGCCGGAGATTTCTGACGGTTTCGGGATCAGACATGACCTGCGCCAGTTGTTTGATCGGACGGGTGAGCTGGCGCAGCACGAGCAGTAGCACCCCCGTAAACGTCAAAATACCGATCCACATCACGACGAGCATGTGTTGGTTGAGGTTGCGAAGATCGGCTTGGAGCTTGACCTTGCTTAAGGTGAGCGCCACGAATCCGATAGCGTTCGGCGCGGCGGTGGCTTGAGGGGCCGGTTGTGGCGACGATGGCAGGGTCCCGCTCCCAAAAGGATCGGAGCCGAGTGGAGTCGTTCTCCGTTCGAAAATGGGAGCGATAATGGTGATGGAGTCGGGCCGATCGAGAGGGCGGGTTTGTTCCGCTAAGGCGCTAGCCAGCAATTCCGAACTTGGAACCATGGAGTACGATCCCAGTACAGACACGGTTTTACCTTGAGGGGTCGCAATAACGATTCCCGTCACGTTCGGATAGGTCATGACGGTTTCCAGCCGGGGTCGGATCGGTTCGCTCGTGCCCTGGATAATGGACAGCCGGCCGTCCTCGGCCAACCGTTGCGCGATCGTGCGGCCATTTTCCAACAATGCCTGGTGAAAATAATCGGTCAACCGTTGTTGGAGGAAGGCGATGACGCTGGCGGTTAACGAGATCATGCCGATCAAATAGAGGCCACCCAATAACTGGCGCAACGTAAAAGACGACCGCGAATCACTCATGCTGACCTCAGGGTTCGGGGAACAAGGGCTTGGCCCGTCGGATCACGTCATCGCGTAAGACGATGCCCAGGTGTCGGGCGGTTCGCATGTTGAACGCGAGCTGGCCGGCGCGCGAAAATCGCAAGCCCGCCAGGCGGGTATTCTGCCGAACCAAGGCGCCGATCTCGGCGCCGACCTCGGTGTAGTTGGGATAGAGGGCGAACAGAAGCCCGTATTTGGCGAGCGAGACGGTCTCGGAAAACGCGGCGATGCCCCGATCCCAGGTCTGTTCCAGCACATACGAATAGAGGAGGTCGGCGTTCAGCGTGAGCGTGTCGCGGCCGAACCAGAGAGCCGTGGTTTTCGGATCGAGCGTCTGAAAAGTCGTCCCGAGCTGTCGTGCCACGTCGAAGGCGTCGGCGACGACGACGCCTTCGACCTCAATCCGTGCGGCCGTCGCCGCTTTTTCCACCTGTGCGATCCAAGGCCGCTCTTGGACGTTGCAGTACACCACCACTCGCCGGATGTTGGGCAACAACTCGTGGAGCATTTGCAGATAAAGCGCCGGATCGAGGGTCAGGCTGACGCCGGGGAGCGGCGTCTGGCCGGGCAGGGCACTGATCCCACCGACGATAACGGTGCGACCCGGCAGCGGGACGCGACCGTAAAAGCTCAAGGCTTTATGCCCGAGTAGCACCACGGTTGCGTCGCGTCCCGCGCCAATCAGCCAGTCTCGAAACTCTTCGGGCGTCGTCGTGGCGGCGAGGGTTTTTTGCAGGAGCGATTTTTGGGTCGTGCGCGCGAGTCCGTCCATCATTTGGGCGAACGCCTCCCGATAGGGTTCAGGCGCCTCCGGGTACACCACGAGAAGCGACGCCGAAAGCGAAACGGTCGGAACACACAGGAAAGCCATCGCGAGGATCACGCGCAGATAATCCGTTGTGGTCTTGCGCGATCCACTCCGGTGGGCGTTCACCATCAAAAATACGAAAGCCACCCGGCCTGCCGACGCGCCTTGATCCCGGCGAACCAGCGGCAGGCCGGGTAGAGCGCAACCACGATCCCGATCCACGCTCCGTAGACGACCGGCAACCCAAAGCCCCAACCGGCCGCGACCGGATCTTTCGGCAACAGGGTTAAATCGAAACCGAGCAATAGCGCGATCACGCCGGCCAACAAACGGGCGACCACGAGGTGGGTGACGTAGAAGAACAGCGGCACATGTCCGAGCGTGGCGAGCGGGTCCGCGAGCGGCGGGCGCGTGCGTTCGAAGCACGCGAGCAGGATCGAAACCGGACCGAGGGTCATGAGCAAGAAGATGAGCGAGGGCGGGTACTTGCTCGCGTCGAGAAACGACAGCAGGGTGAATGCCGCCGTCGGTTGCGGCATCCAGGGGTGCGGATCGCCGTACCCGTTCGACAGCCGCAGCAACCAAAACAGCGCGAGCAGCGCGAACCCAAGCCCCAACAGCAAGGATCGGCGGTGGCGCGGGTCCAGATCGAACACCCCGCCGAACACGTAGCCCATCGCCATGACCCCGATCCAGGGTACCAGCGGATAGACGACCTTGCCCATCGGCGTCGGCCCTTTCCCGTGCAGGATGGGCCACCACGCCGCAAACGCGCCCAGCCGCGCCGGGTCGATGCCGTCCAATAGGTTATGCCCGGCAATCATCGCGAGGCCGACCACGCCGATGAGAGCGAGCGGCAGGCGCGCCAGCCCGGCCAGCACCACCATCGACCAGCCGATGGCCCAGATCACCCCCAGAATGGGGGGACCGGTGCCGGGCAACGTGAAGGTCCAGGCCATGTACACCACCGTCAGCTCCATGACCACCAGCCACAAGCCACGCGTCAGGAGGAAGCGCGACAGCGCGCTTTCACCCAGTTGCAAGGAGAGGCGGCGGGCGCTCACGCCCGCGAGCAATACGAACGTCGGCGCGCAATAATGCGTAATCCAGCGCGTCAGAAACAGCACGGGGTTCGTGCGTTCAAGATCGAGCGGATCGAGGCTCGGGTCGGACAGGTACGCCCGAGTATGGTCCAGCACCATGAGCACCAGGACGAGACCGCGTAGAAGATCGATCGACTCGATGCGCGTGGGTGGGACGGGCGCGGCTTCTGGACTTTCTATACGGGCGACTGTGTGTGACATCATAACTCCCCCCTGTTCTCCGGTGGGTCGCCTGAATCCAGCTCCCACCGCCTGCCGGTTCCGCACACTCGAATCGCCGGCGGGCGGATTCCCGAATCGATGGATCAAGGTGATGCCCGATGCGCTCGTCAGGATGCCGTTGCCGGGCTGTTTCCCCGGTCAGGGGCGGACCGATTAGAAGCGGCCGGTCACTGTAAAATAGTACGTGCGGCCGGGCAACGGAATGTCAACCGGAAGCGCCGATCCCGGTACGGCGTCCTCGACGTTGGCATTGAACAGGTTTCTAATCTGAAAACCCACCTCGAAATCGGGCGTGAACTCATAGCGCACCAGGCCATCCACGAGGGTGTAGGTTTTGGCGGGGGGCATGGATTCCCCGATGCGCCGATCTCGCTGGCCGACATACCACGCTTGAACCGAAAAAAACCACGGCGTTTGCCGGTGCTGCAAGCGCGCGTAGAGAATATGGTGAGGGCTGTAACCGACATCCGTATCCGTGGTTTCATCTGTGCTGTCTTGATAGCTATAGGAGCCGTAAAGCTGTGCGTGACGGTCAATGTCCCACCGCGCTTCCAACTCCACCCCTCGGCCGATTTGTTTGGCGACGTTCATGGGCGTCGAGGTCAGGCCACCGACATTAACGATCTGAATTTGATCGTCGGTTACTTGATGAAACAAATTCAACCGGGTCATGAGGTCGGGGCGGAATTGATAGTCGAAAGCGAGTTCGAAGCTTTCGATCTGTTCGGGGTCTAAATTAGGATTACCGATGAAAGCGGGGGATTGCCGGGACTGGGTGTCGACCAAGGACGGGCCTCGGAAGCCCTTTCCGTAAATCAATTTGGTCGTGAGATAGGGCGATGTGTCCCACACCAATGCGATTCGGGGATTGAATTGATCGCCGAAGTCCGAGTAATGGTCGTATCGAACGCCCAACGTGAGCATCCAATTAGGTGCAAACGTCCACTCGTCTTGCAAGTAAACAAATTGGAGATCGTGAGAAAATTCGCGCCCGCCGAACATCAACAAATTAGAATCCCAGATGATTTGGGTGTTTGCAAGAGGAATTAACGCGCCGTTGATCGAGGTGTAGTTGCGGCTTTCCGAATTTTGTTTCGTCTTGCCCGTTGCGGCCCCAAGACCGAAGCTGAGGTGATGAGAGGGCCATCCCGTGTATTCCGCCGTCCCTTGCAATCGGGTTCCGTATTGCTGCGTATCGCTGCTCGCGATGACGCCATCTGGAAAAATGCCGAACGCACCAGGCGGAAAGTAATGGGCATTTTTTAGGACGGACTGATAAAACAGCTCGTCCAAGATGATTCTTGTTGCCCAATCATCACGGTGGGTCGTCCATGTAAATCTGCCCTCGACGGTCGTGATGTCCACTCGACCAAACGGATCGAGCGCGTTGGCCAGACCGACGTTCATCCCGAGGTCGCGCCCTAGCGAAGTCCGCAACATGATCGCGATGTTCTCGCTGGTCACGTTCAGTTGCGCGCCAAACAGGCGTAGGCGGGTATTGGCCTCACTCGGCGCCAGCGAGGCATGCGTGCCGAACAGCCCGTCTAGAATCGTTTGCGAGTCGGCCGCGATCAGCGGCGCGTTGCCGTCGGTCTCCCGATATTCCAGCGCGCCTACGATTTTGAAATTGCTCGCGCGGCCGCCGCCGAACAAGCGAGCATCACGAGTTTGTTGCGAGCCGACACCCACTGTAACTTGGGTTTGGTCGGGCGGCGCGCGGCGAGTGATAATGTTCACCACGGCAGAATAGGCGTCGGCGCCGTACAGGGCCGAACCGGGACCGCGCATGATTTCCACCCGCTCGATGATGTCCAGCGGCACGATGCCCAATACCGCCGCCTGATCCCCTGTCACTTGGTTGGTCTGTGGTATTCCATCGAGCAGAAATAGTACGGTTTGGTTAAACGAGGATTTGAACCCACGAACGGAAATGATCGGTTCTGTTTGAATCGTGTTTTCGCCCAAGAAAAAGCCCGGTACTGTTTTCAGCACATCCCATAAGTCGCGTGCACCAATATCTTGGATCTGTTGCGCTGTAATAACTGTCGTGACGGCGGGCGCGCTTCGTATGGGCTGGCTGTATCCCGACGCCACCGACACGATGTTCTCGGCGACATCCTCGCGGGTTATGGAATGGGGACCAAAATAATCGTCGCCATCCTCTGCCAAGGTGACCGACGTGACCAGACAGAACCACGAAAGATTGAACGGCGAAAGCAATCTCGTCACGGCCACCTCCAGGTTGGGTTATTTCGCGCGGACGGTGCTTGTAGATCAGCAACCCGTTGGCTTAACAGGCGATGGTTGAACTGAACGGTTCTGACGTAATTTCGTGTCTCCCGAAAGGGCGGAATCCCCCCGTACCGATCCACCGCGCCCGGCCCGGCATTGTAGGCGGCCAGCGCCAGCGTCACGTTGCCGCCGAACCGATCCAGCAACCAGCGCAGGTAGCGCGTGCCGCCGGCGACGTTCTGCGCGGGGTCGTAAGGGTCGGCAACGCCGAACCGGCGGGCGGTGGCGGGCATCAACTGCATCAAGCCCATCGCCCCTTTAGGGCTGGTCGCCCAACGGCGGTGAGCGGATTCG
>JBDHRD010000041.1:0-19793 GCA_039807425.1 Candidatus Contendibacter sp.
TCCACCGAATTTCAGGCGGGTAATCAAAACATCCACCGGCGGCTGATAGCGGAAGGGTACGAACGCCCGGTCGAAGGCCGGAGGTTGCGCCCGGCAACGGGTGCAGGGGTCGCCCCTGCCGGCGGCCAATGGCGTCGCGCAGCGCGGGCAGGCCACTGGATTGCGTAGCAGGTCGTCCAGGCAGCCGGCGCATAAATCCAGTCCTGTCTCGCCCGCTGCCCCACACAGCAGGCAGGTGGGCGGTAAAATCAGGCGTTCCAACGCGCCCAGCCAAGTGGTAATCATAGCTGGCCGCCCCGGTTGACAAGGCCGGAAGCGTTTTCGAACATGGCCAGAATCCGCCTAAAACTCCTCTTCATCCTCAAGGTTCTGAATCATGCAAATGCACGTGCCCATGCTGGAGCAAAGCGAAGAAACGGTCATCGGCAAGGTGGCGCGCGGTTCGTCCGCCAAGCGGGCCGCATCCATGATGAATTATGGCAACCTGATCGCAATTCTGGTGCCGTTTCCGCTGCTGATTTTCTGGTTCGGCGCCTCGATGCTGGTGTACGCCCTGAACCGCCACCACCCCAATCCCAAGGTCGGCCACTACACCCAGCAGGCGGCCTACCGATTCTACGGTATCGCCGGCTTCTTCATCGTGATCGCCACCTTCATCCCCGGCGGCGGTTGGATCTGGCATCTCATCGCCTGGATCGTGGCGGCGCTGATCCTGATTCCCTGGTCCATTCTCGACCTGCGGCGCATCGCCAAGGAAGAATGGGTGGACATTCCGCTGGACGAGCAGGGTCATCCGCTGCCAGGTGCGGTGTAAGAAGCGAGATTTGACGACCCGTCCAGCGCCGCGCCGTCCGGCCCGAAGCCGTGCAACCGGGTCTCATCCAGATTCAGGCGCACCGTTTCGCCCTTGTGGAATGGACGGATGCCCGGCAACCGCGCCACCAGCGCCGCGCCGGGCGGGTCCTGACCATCCACCCGGACATGCAACAGCGTTTCGTGACCGAGATATTCGGCGTCGTTGACCGTCGTTCGCAAGCCATCCTCATCATCGGCGGCAAGGTGTAGATGCTCTGGGCGGATGCCGGCGGTCAGCGGCGCGTCCAGCCAGACCCGCCAGCGTTCGGCGACGTTGGCGGGTAATGCCAGCGGTATGGTCTGTTCGCTCAGCCGCAGCCCCAATCCGCTCCCAGTGGCGGTCAGGCGGGCGGGGAACAGGTTCATCGGCGGATTACCGATAAAGCCGGCGACGAAGGTGTTGGCCGGTCGTTCGTACAATTCCTGCGGCGGCGCGACCTGCTGCAAGCGGCCGCGATCCAGCACCGCCACCCGGTCGCCCAGGGTCATCGCCTCGGCCTGATCGTGGGTGACGTAGAGCGTGGTGGCGCCCAGCCGCTCCAGCAATTCGCTCAACTCGGCGCGGATTTGCACCCGCAACCGGGCGTCCAGATTGGATAGCGGTTCGTCCATCAGAAACACGGTCGGCTGGCGCACCAGCGCCCGACCCATCGCCACTCGTTGCCGTTGCCCACCGGACAGTTGCCGGGGCAGGCGGTCGAGCAGTTCGCCCAGGCCGAGCAGTTCCGCCGCCCAGGCGACCTGGCGGGCGATGTCGGCGCGGGACTGGTCGCGCATTTTCAGCGGAAATTCCAGATTGGCGCGCACCGTCATGTGCGGATAGAGTGCGTAATCCTGGAACACCATCGCCACGTTACGCCGTTGCGGTGGCAGGTCGTTGACCGTTACGCCGTCGATGCGCAAGTTGCCGTGCGTGGCGTCGTCCAGCCCGGCCAGCAGGCGCAGCAGGGTGGATTTGCCGCAGCCGGACGGTCCGACCAGCGCCAGCACCTCGCCATCGGCGATAGTCAGGCTGAAATCGAAAATCGCCTGGGTGCCGCCGGGATAGATTTTGTTGATGTGCTCAAAGGCGAGACTGGCCATAAGGAGGTTTCAGTCGGTCAGGTTGGCGCTATCCTCGGTCCGCGCTTAACCGCGCCAATTCCGCCTTGAGCTGTTCCAGTTCCAGTTCTGCCGCTCGCGCCCGCTGCTCGGTAGCTTGACGGGCTTCCGCTTCAGTTTTCAAGGCCGCCTCGGTTTTTTCCAGTTCTGCCTCGGTTTTTTCCAGTTCTGCCTCCTTTCTGACCAATTCGACCTGCTGCTCCTGGTAGGATGGCAGGATGCGCCGGGCCGAAGGATCATAGAACCGCAATTCACCGGTGGCGGGATTCAGCCGCAGTTCCAGTTGGAGTACAGCGCTATACGCCCGCCATTCCCCGCCGAACGATGCTGCACTGGGCAGGGGCGCGTAGTGATCTCCGGCCAGTTGCTGGCCTTGCAGGGGAGGTTTGAGGTAGTCGCCGGTCGGATCGGCCTGGAAGTATTCACGGACGCCCATGTAGGCATAGATGCCCCGCTTCGGCCCCTGATCCTGGGTGCGGGTCGCCAGTGAAGTGATTTCCAGCACGAAGTCCGGCGCCTTGCCGGCTTCCCATACCTTGTAGGAAGAACGGTCATGGTTGGGGACGCCGAACACGACGAATACATCCGGGGCGACGACTGCCTTGGGATTGCCCTCTTCGTAGTAGACGAACATATTGCCGGCCACGTATACATCGGGCCGGTCCGAGAAGAAGGCTTGAAGCGCATTGATCGTGTAGATCAGCGGGTGGAGTTGGAAGTCGCTTTCCGCCATGGGTTCTCCATCGGAGTCCGGGTAAAAAACCGGCGTATCCGCCAGTCGGTAGATATAGGGATTGACGGTTGCCATGGGCTAGGTCTCCTGGCCGGGCGTCTTTAAGGTGAATACTGCCAGTGGGTGATGTTAGCCATAACTCCGGTAAAATGCCTCGGCGGCGAATTTCACGAACCCCTCGGCCCGCTCCTGACTGCGGCTGATCACCTGCCAGGGTTCGAGCCGGGCGACTTCAACTTGCAAGTCCCGGGCGGTCTTGGCGCCGCAACCGAGGATGTCCTGAATGGCGTTGGCGGACACGCCCTCGCACTGGAACAGGTAGGCGAATTCCAGCAGTTCCTGAAAATTGAAGAACTTCTGCTGATAGTCGTTAGGCGATTGCGAGGCGAAAAACACCACGACACCCTTGGAGCGGCCTTCGCGAATGATGCGCTCCAGGAACAGATTCTTCTGGTTCAGATAATTGTGCGCCTCGTCGATTACCAGAATCGTGCGGATCGTGCGCCGGTCGTTTTCCACCGGGCTGTCCGGCAACACGGTCATTTCCTTGTAGAGCCGCTCGATCACCAGATAGGCTGCCAGTTCCTTGAGCACCGGCATGGCGTGCAGGTCGATCAGCAACGTTCGATTGCTCAGGCGTTCCAGCGGCGCGGCGCTGTCACCATGTTTCCAGAACAGATGGAAGGTGGCGAGATCGCGCAAAATCTCGATCAGACTGTCGTCGTTTTTGCCCTGATCTTCGTACATCCGGGTAGCGATGGCGAGGATGTCCTGAAAATCGGGATAAGGCGCGGCGGTTCCGGCGCGCTGGGCGTAGCCGGCGCGAATGGCTTCGGTCAACGCGCCTTTCTGCACCACGCCCAGCTTGGCGTTGATCGAGGCGAAACTCTCCGCCTTTTCGCGGGCGGAGACGTTGATGCTGGGCTCGTCGTAGGCGGGTAATACGAACGGGTTGATCGGCAGGTTCTGGCCGCCTTGCAACAGGCGGTAGGGTTGCACCTTGGCGAGGTCGAGAAAACGCGGGTTACTGACCACATCACCCTTGTAGTCGAAGTAAATGAAGTGGGTCTGAAAATCGGACTGGACGCGGATGTCGGTCAGGATTTTCAGCAGGAACTGGGTCTTGCCGACCCCCGGCTTGCCCATGATCGCCAAGTGGGAGTTGGCGTGGCGGGCGGTATGGTTGAGTTCGACGACCAGATTCCGGTTTTCCAGCACCGTGCGGCCGATCAACAGATCCAGCCCCCGTCCCATCCGTTCGCGCCGGCCCTCGAACTCGACGGCTTCGAGCAGTCGCTCCAGTAGCACGCTGGCGTCGTGTCCGCATTCGTTGAACCACTGTTCGAGACGGGCGCAACCCCGGTCGATGTGGTTCTTGACGATGGAGCGGTTGGAGAAAAATTCCTCGTCGGGAAGGTCGAGCCGTTCGTAGACATGGGCGATCAGGGCCTGGATGACCGGGCCATCGGAACCCAGAAAACTCGACCGCCGGAGTTCGCCGCCGTCGAAATTCGTGCTGGGCGGAACCTCCTGGCCATCCAGCGCCAGCGACAGGCAGCAGGCTAGCCGCGCCAGCACCGCCTTGTCGAGTTTGGTTTCCAGGCGAAGCGCGTTCAACACCTCGTCGGCGGCCATGGAAGGCATGAGACGGTCGGCCATGGCTCAGCGCTCCCAGAAATAGCCGGGGCTGTAGGTGGTCAATTCCTGGCGGTGGTCGAAGGCCAGCATCCCGGCCCCGGCCAGGTAGGGCTTGAGTTGCGCGTAATAGGCCGCATCCACTTCGGTGTCGGTGGAGAGAATGACGACCTGTTCCCCGGCGTTCGGGAAATAGGAGTGGACGATGCGGTTGCGGTGGCTGCTGTCCAGGCGGGACAAGGGGGTGTCGATGATGATCGGCAGCCGCAACTGGCTGGTCTGGGCCAGCCCCCACAACAGGGAAATGGCGAAGATTTCCTTTTCTCCGGCGGACAGGCCCGATTTACGGATAGCGTAGCCGTGGCGATCGTGCAGCGAGACCTCGTAGGTTTTGGGATCGATCAGCAAATCCTTGATCAGGCCGCTTCGACTCGATAACTGGCGGTACATCTCGAAGGTCTTTTCCTGCAACAGGTGAACCTTGTTCTCCCGCAGGCGAACGATGAACTGGTCGAGCAGGTTGGCGATGGCGTCGCATTCGGCGATGAATTCAGCTTTTTCCCGGGAGACGTGGTGGCGTTCGTAGAGCTGAGAGATCGCGGCTTCGAGATCGCGCAACTGCTTTTCCAGATTCAGAATGCCTTCGTTCAATGCCCGAAGTTGTTCGGATTTGCGCCCGATCTGGGTGGAGCAGCTTTCCATCTCGGCCTGAAGTTGCTCGAACAATTCGCGTTCGCCGGCGCTGCTGGCGCTCGGTTGCAGGGCGCTGTCGAGCCGCTGGATTTCGGCATCCAGCGCGCGCTTTTCGTCCAGCAGGGACGGGAGGCGGAAGAGGTCGCTGCTTTCGATTTCCTCGATACGATGCAAGATGCGGGCAGCGTCCCGTTCGGACAGATTGAGGATGGCACGGGCCTGGTTCGGGTCCAGACCCTGGCGCAGCAGCTTCAGAATGCGCTGTTCCAGTTCCGCCCGCTGGTCGGCATTCAGGGAGATGGGGTAGAGCGGTTCCGGTTCGTCCACTGCCCGGAGCAGCGTTTGGGTGAGGGCGGCGGCGTTGTCGCGGATGGCGTCCTGCTGGATCGAACCGCGTTCGGCTTCGATCCGCCGCTTTAGGCCGCCGAACAGCTTGCCAGCCACCGCCAGCGGTAGCGCCTTTTCACAGAGGGTTTTGATCTCGTTGTCCACCTGACCGAGGCGGGTCGAGGCCTGAATGCGTTTCTTTTCGTTCTCCCGCAGCGTTTCGCGGGCTTCGGGTTCGGTGTGGAACGCGGCCTGGAAGCGCTTCTTGGCCTCGTCATACTGCTGGCGGAAGGCGTCCAGGTCTTCCTGCGCTTCGGCGCGCTCCTTTTTGCGCCGTTCCAGCTTGCTGCGTTCCTTCTTCAATTCGCTCTGTTTGAATTCCAGATCGGCGTCGGAGATGTCCACAAAACTCTGGCGCTCCTGATTTTTGATGTAGAGGAGGTCGTCAGTCAGGCGTTTGATGAATTCAATGCCCAGCGTCGCTTCCAGCGAGCTTTGCAGGCGAACCTCGGAGTGTTCGTCGGCGGCGATTTCCTGGATTTTCTCGCCATCGAAAAAGAAGAACGGGGTGATGCCGGGCGGAATCAGGGCGCGGATGAAATCCTGCCACATCTGTTTGGTCTGGAAGGAGACCCGCTGGCCATCGCGGATGACGATGAGCCGTTCTTCCAAATCTTTCGGCTTGGGGTTGGCGGTGGCGCCAGCGGTCCAGGAACGTTTGACGATGATATCCGCGCTCTCATCGGTTTCCAGCGTCAGTTCAAAGGCGACGCTGAAATTTCCCGCGGCTTTTTCCTGGCGGTTGATGGCGTTGAAAATCAGATCGGGCTTGGCGCCGTACAGGCAAAGATTAATCGCTTCCATGAATGAGGTTTTGCCGGCGCCGTTCATGCCGTCGATGAGAAAGATGCTTTTGCCATCCTGACCCGTGGGGAAAAGGATTTCGGTCAGATAGCGAAAGGATTTGTAGCCTTCAATGGCCAGTCGCTTGAATCTCATGGCTGTTTCTCAGCAAGTTCCCAGTAGCCGAATTTGGAGTCATCTCGTAGAATACCTTCCCTAACCATGGCTGCACGCTCCCAGCGTGCATTATTTTCCCAAACGATTGCTCGACCATCGCTCCTTGTTTCAATATCTCTTGGCGTTAACCGACCTTTCAACATCTCTCGCATTCGTTCTAAGACATCAGCACTGCGTGCAGACCCGCCAAATTCCGTGAGAGCTTGGACAATGTATTCCCGGAGAATTGAATTTGGAGTTACTGGTTGATTACCACTACGCGGGCGATGCGGGCGTGGCGTTGATTCCTTCTGCGGCTTTCCTTGCGAACGCGGCTTGCCGATTGCCTCTTCGATCATCTCCAACGCTTCGGCAAGACCGTCGCCCAGCACACTGAGTTGCTGATCAAACCGATCCTGCTGGCCGATTTCGGTCACTAAATTCACTTTCGTCTGCCGCAGACTGTCGGGAACCGGCACCCGCTGTTTTTCCAGTTGCTCGATAGCGTTGGCGACTGCCCGCAACTGCGCTTCCTGTGCGGAAGTATCCGGCCGTTGTTCGATCAGATGCTGGACGGCTTGTTGAACCAGCGCCAAGAGAGTTTCGGGATTTTGGATCAACTCTTGTTCATCCATCGGTTATGGCTCCAGGTTGTTGATCGACGGGGAGTAGCGCGTATTCAGGATATCCCGTAATGCGGGATAGACGCCAACGCGGCGGTCCTTGAATTCGTACTCGCGCACCGTCTTCAGCAGTTGCAGCACCTTGAGTGTGCTCACGCCATGTTGCTGGCAAAGCTCTTCAAGCAGTTGTTGGTCTTCTGGTGGTAGGTTCATGGTTTTTCAGCCCCTTGTGATCGGCGTTTCGAAGCGGCTCCCGGCGGTTTGAGGCGCATGGGCCTAAAATGCGGCGATTGTAACACTGGAATAGCCATGACTGTTTCGCAAGACGGAGCACCCACAGGTTGATTCTGTCAGCCGATCATCTGTTGGATAGATTGACAACATATTGAGGCGTGGTGATCATTGCCAATATGAAAGCTCGCCTGTTGTTGAAAGAGCGTCGCTATCTTGACGGTAGCGCTTTTACTGAATGGGTGGTATGGAAAGTCCCGGTCTCCATCCCGGGCAGCGCCCATGGCTACAAATACCGGCTGGCGCTGGTGGTTAATGGCGTTTGTGTCCTGCGTTACGACAATGAGGCAGGCAAGGGCGATCACCGACATATCGGCGATGAGGAGATGGTCTATCACTTCACTTCGCCAGCGGCATTATTCGATGATTTCATGGCAGAGGTAGCGAGGTGGCGTGATGAACACCGTAACTATTAAGGTTTGTTCGATGGGCGCGGTGAAAGATCGCTTCGTGCGGGCTTTTTCCGGCGAGGAGCAAGGAGCGTTCATCAGCTTCCAGTCGTCAGAGGCGCTCTGGAAAACGCTGACCGCCAAACGCTGGCAACTGCTCAAGACATTGACCGGCGCCGGTCCGGTGACGATCCGTGAAGCGGCGCGGCGGGTTCAACGCGATGTCAAGGCCGTGCATCGCGACGTTCACGCCCTGCTGAACGCCGGGCTGCTGGACAAAACCGAGGATGGCAAGATCGTGTTTCCCTACGATGCCATCCACGTTGATTTTATGGTGAAAGCAGCGTGATCGCCCTCCTTGCCGCGTTCATGGCGGCCCGTTCGGAGTTCGACGCAATCGTGGGATGTCTAATCCTGGTACTGAATGAGGAGAGTACCCATCATGAGTACCGCGACACTCGAAGAAGTCTGGTCGTTGTTTAAGGAAACCGACCGCAAATTTCAGGAAACCGACCGCAAATTTCAGGAAACCGACCGCAAATTCCAGGAAACCGAACGGCTGCTCAAGGAACAATCCCTGGCGACCGAGAAAAAGCTCAACAAACTCGAGGAACTGTTCACCAGCCAGTGGGGCAAACTGATGGAGTCGCTGGTCGAGGGCGATCTGGTCCGGCTTCTGACCGAACGGGGCATTGCCGTCACCGACACCGCGACCCGGATCAAGGGCGCCCGCCCGGATGGAGGGAATTACGAATTCGATATTATCGCCCACAACGGCGAGGAGATCGTGGTCGTCGAGGTTAAAACCACCCTCAAGCCGAACGATGTGAAAAAATTCATCACCAAGCTCAATCAGTTGAAGGGATGGATGCCGCGTTACGCCCACAACCGGATTTACGGGGCGATGGCGTGGCTGACGGCAGATGCCGGGGCCGATGCGATGGTGCTCAACCGAGGGTTGTTCAGCATCCGCGCTACCGGCGATTCCGCCCAGATTCTCAACCCGCCCGACTTTACCCTGCGGTACTGGTAACTTTTGAGCAACCTCAGTCAAAAAACCGTTCCGCCTCCAGCAACGGCAATACCCGCTGAATGATGGGATCGGTGGTGAAGTAGTTCTGAATCACACCATCCCGCAGATGATTCGCCAGCGCGATCAGGATCATGCTCTGATCCAGCGCCAGATAGTTGTAGGCCACCTGCCCGGTTTTCGGGTCCACGGCGTCGTAAAAGCCGAAATCGCCATAAATCGGATAGCGTTCGGCCAGTTGGCGCAGATTAGCCTTGGCTGCCGCCGGTTCGGTCAATAATGCCAGCGCCGTCGCGTGCGGGGTAACCGCGCCAGCGGGATAGCCGCGCGCTCCGAGAATCCGCGCGCCGTATTCGCCGTAGCCGTCCCCGCTCGGCGTCGAACTCGGCGACAGGCCCCAGACCGGATAGCCCAGATGCTCCAGCGTGAAGCGGCGGCTGAGTGCGGTGTGCGTCAGCGCGTTTTGCCCGAGGCTGGCCGGCGCATGGCGCAACTCGTCCAGCACCAGCAACGGCATCAGCGCCTCGAACAGACTGCCACCCCAGGATGGGACGTATTTCAGCCCCCTCCACGAGTAGTAACCGCCGGGGAAGGTATAACCATTGACGGTCTTGTTCGCGTGGCCCTTGGGTGACTGCGACTGCCAGTCGAACGTGCGCGGGAAGGTGCGCGCCATGCGGAACCAGTGTTCTTCCGGCGCCTCGCCCTTGCCGATGGCGATCAGGCTACCCAGCCGCGCCTCGCTGTACAGCAGGCCATAGCTATATTCCGACCGGTGCGGCAGGTTGACGTAGTAGCCGTGCATCATCAACTGCTCAACCGGATCGTAGAAGAAGTGGTAGTCCTCCCGTTCGATCAACCGGGTGCAACGCGCCGCCAGTTCGGGAACGCTGTTGCGCACCACGATCAGCCCGGCGGTCAGCCAGGCCGAATCGACGAACGAAACGAAGTGGCTGGTGCGTTCGAGCGTGGTGGTGTCGTAGTAGTTGAAGAAAAAGCCGCGCCAGGTTTCGAGCCGCTCCAGCGTGGTCAGGGTCCGGTCGAGTCGCACCCGCGCTTCCTCCGGCCCGATCAGGCTCAGTTCCCGCGCTGCGACGATGTCGATCAGGTACAGGCCGATGTTGGTGACGTTGGTGTAATCGCCCAGCCAGGCGCGTTCGAGGGCGAGCGAACCCTGCAGGCGCACGGTGTCGAACGGCAGACCGTGCTCGCGGTCGCTGAGCGCCGCCAGCCCGCGCCAGGTATCGCGCGCCAGTCGCCACAGGAAGACGAGATCATCGCTCGACCGTTCCGCCGGATCGGCCAGCAGCCGTTCCGGCCATCCCGCCAGCCGGGCGCGGATGTGCGGTTGCGCCGCCGCTTTGCCGCCCAGTTGATTCTCCCACGCGGTTTTTTGGGGCGGGATCACCGGATCACGGACACTGGGGCCGGGGTTGCCGGTTTTGATCAAGGCGATGTCGTCCAGCCAATAGGCTCCGGCGGTGACCGGCGAGCGGCGCGGCTGCAACACGATCCCGAACTGACCCAAACCCCACCAGTCGGCGATGCCGGTCATCCGGTTCAGCGGGATGCGGATGCGTTGCCAAGCGTCCGTGATCCCAGTGACCACCGTGCTGCCCTGGCGCAGCAGACCGGGCGGCGCATTCGGCAACGGCTGCTTGAATTCGATCTTCAGCGCCTCGGCGTAACCCGCCGCTCCATCGCCGCGAATCCAGAATTCCAGATGGTCGTAGGCCGAGGCGTCGAGATCGGGCAGGGTGATTTGCCAGCCGAGATCGCCGGTCGCGCCAGAAGCGAAGCGGTAGCGGAGGTGCAACGCCCGGCTGCGATCCGGTCCCGACGCGGGTTCCTGCCGATAGTCGATCCGGCTCCCTCGCTCGCCCGGTTCGGCGTTCCAGCCGCTCATCGTCCCGCCGAGGCTGGGCGCACCATCAGCCCGCTCGAAATCGTGCAGCAACAGCGCCGCCGTGGTGGGTTCGGCAGCCAGGGCGAGCCAGGAGAAACACAAGAGCAGACCACCCAGCAGGGCGAGTGGGAGGTGGAGAAGAGTGGGCATGGGTTGTGGCCACCAAGTCTCGAGAGATGGATGGAAGCATTGTAGAGGGTTATTCATTCCTCCTCAGCAATGCCAGCGTCTCGACATGGTGGGTCTGCGGGAAGAAGTCACAGGGAATCAACGCTTCCACGGTATAGCCCGCCGCCGCCAGCGCCGCCAGATCACGGCTCAGCGTGCCGGCGCTGCACGACAGATAAGCCAGCCGTTCAGGCCGGTACTCGCCGGTCGTCCAAGCCAGCACCGCCGGTTCCAGGCCGGTGCGCGGCGGATTGAGGTAGAGCAACCGCGTTCCCGTGGCCGGAGTCCATACCCGCAACTGCGGAATCCGGTCGGCGCACTTGCCCCGCAACACGGTTGCCGCCAGCGCGTTCCGGCCCGCGCATTCCACCGCTTCCCCGCCCAGTTCGACCGCGATGGCCCGTGCGCCGCGCCGGGTCCAGCGCGCCAGGCTGGCGCCGAGGCCGCAATAAAGATCGGCGATGTGGTCTTCCGGCCCAGGCGCGAGGAAAGCCTCCGCTGCGTCCAGGGCTTGCCGGTACAGCGCGGGAATCAGTTGCTGGAAGGCAGTCGGGCCGTATTCCAGCCCGAAGGCATCCCGCGAGCGCGGCTGACCCCACAGCAAGGTCCAGCCCGAGCGGGCGAACAAGCGCCGGCCGGCGGCTGGATGCAGATGCAGCCACAGTCCGTCCAGCCCGATATCCGCCAGTTCCGCCCGCCGTGCGTCGTCCAGCCAGGCGGGAGCGGGAACCCGATGGGCTTTCAGGATCAGCGTCGCTTGCGCCCCGGCCTGCACGTAAAACGCCAGCGGGAACGCCGGTCCCGGCGGCAGCGCCCGCCGCAGCCAGCGAATCGTGGCCCGCACGCTCTCGGCGTGAACCGGACAATCGGGAATCGGAATCAGTTCATCGCGCCGCCACAGGCCAAAATTCCAGCCCGCCACCGCGTCCCAAGCCGCCGACAGGCAGACCTTGCTCCGATAGCCCCAGCGCTGCTCGCCCGCCACCGCCCGCACCGGCTGCAACCGATCCGCCCAGGGCGCAAGCGCCCGGCGCAGCCAATCCATTTTTTGCGCCTCGCTGGCGGTGGCGCTTAACATGCGATGGATGCACCCCGGACAGCGGGATACGCAACCGGTGGGCAGGGTCATGGCGTTCTTATCGTGCAAAGGAGTAAGGAGGCGGTCATGGTCAGCAGCTATCTGGTTTGTGACCTGTGCGGGCGGTTCGGCCCACCGGCGAGCATTTTCAGCGAAGACGGTCTGCGATTGTGCTATCAGTGCTGGTACGAGGCGCGGCAGGACCGCGAGCCGGAACCGGCCGGCGAATCGGCGCCGATGTCCGACAAAGATACGGGGCCAGCGGGGGAGAACGACACCGGGCAAGAACCGCGTTAGGAACGTTCGTCCTCGACCAGCGCGGGGTCGGGAATCGCCGCCGGTTCGGTGGGAGACGGCGCCGCCCGGCCCAAACCGAGTTGCGACAGCAGCATCCCGGCGAACATCAGCGCGCAGCCGAGCAAACCGCGCCCGGACAGGATTTCGTTCAGCAGCAGCCAGCCGCCCAGCGCCGCGAACACGGTTTCCAGGCTGAGAATGATTGCGGCGTGGGCCGGCGGCGCGTCGCGCTGGGCCACCACTTGCAGGGTGTAGGCGACCCCGACCGACAGCAGGCCGCCGTAGAGAATCGGCATCGCCCCGCCCCAAAGCCCCGCCAGCGTGATCGGTTCACTGACCACCGCGACCACCAGGCTCAATAATGCACAGACGATGAATTGCAAGCAGGCCAGCAGCACGGGTTCGATGCGCCGCCCCGACAACCAGCCGATCACCAGAACATGACCAGCCCAGAACAAAGCCCCGATCAGCACCAGCCCGTCGCCCTCGGCCAAGGTCAGGTCATCGCTCAGGGTCAGCAGGTAAAGGCCAGCCACCGCCAGCGCCGCGCCGATCCAGGTGCTCGACGGCGTGCGATGCCCCCAGAGCAGGCCGAGCAGCGGCACGATCACCACGTACAACCCGGTGATGAAACCAGCCTTGCCGGCGGTGGTGTAAACGATACCGACCTGTTGCAGCGAAGCCCCGGCGAACAGAATCAGACCGGCCAGCAGGCCGCCGCCCAGGATTGGCCGCCAGCCGCCGGGGCCAACGGGCGCAGCGGAGCGCCGGCCCAACCATAGCAACGGCAGCAGCGACAGTGCTCCCAGGAAGAAGCGGACGCCGTTGTAGGTGAAGGGACCAACATGTTCCATGCCAATCCGCTGAGCGACGAAAGCCAGGCCCCAAATCACCGCCGCCAGCAGCAACATCGCTTCCGCCTTCAGGGTTTTGGATATCGACATCTCTGGTGCTTCGAGCCGGGGAAGAAGGATGATCCGGTGCCGGTCCTGGCGATGAGGTGAGGGAAAGGCCGGCATGATACCCGACCCGCGGGGTTCTGGCGTGGTTCGTTCGGATTAAAATCGTTGGCCCGGCTTGCCCGGCGGCACAAAATCCTTATACTTTAGCGCTCCTCTCCCCTTGGCCGGGATGGCGGAATGGTAGACGCAGTGGACTCAAAATCCACCGGTAGCGATACCGTGCGAGTTCGAGTCTCGCTCCCGGCACCAAAAACCATCGGTATTGCCCAGCCTTCCGCTTGAGTGGGACAAGATTTATCCAGGCGAGACATGCGGGCTGCTTGATCGCAAAATAAAGCTTGCGGAACGAAAAACGGCTTAGGAAATTCTTCCTAAGCCGTTCCTGTTTGGCGCGCTGCGACAGGCGATGATGAGAACTACGTTCTCGCCATAGCCCTATGAACCCACCAACCCCACGACGGTCGCGCCCTCAAAGCTCGAGCGCGGCCACAATCTGAGCCTTGACCACCGCCGCATCGAATCCTCCCGCCTCGGTCGTGGTCAGCAATCCAATCTCGCAATCAACGCAGTCGGTGCTTCGCCGCCTGGCACGAGCTGCAACAGACCATTGATTGCGGCCTCATAGTCCATGGGCGTGCCGTCCACCGCTTTCTCCACGAAGAACATACCTTAATCTTCCATCGGCACGTCTGGATCGACGCGGTGCTGATAAAGCAGGTCGATATAATCGGTCCTGAGCCGTCTCAGGCTGACTTCGACCGCGCTGCGGATCTGGGCTGGCGTGCTGTTGACGCCGCCGCGATGCTCGCCCATAGCCTGATCGATGCCCCAGCCGAACTTGGTGGCGATCTTCACCTTGCCGCGCACGCCGGCAAAGGCTTCGCCGACCATCTCTTCATTCGTCCACGGGCCGTAGACCTCGGCGGTGTCGAAGAAATCCATGCCGAGATCGACCGCTTCGCGCAGCAGCGCGATCATCTGTTGCCGGTCCGGTATGTCGCGGGCCTTGCCGTAACCCATGCAGCCGAGCGAGAGAGCGGAGACTTCGAGGCCCTGGCCGAGTCTGCGCTTTTGCATGGCGACTATCTTCAATTCTTTTGGCGTCACCCGGACCGTCGCCGCGCGGGCACGGTCGCTAATCATCGGCGCAAGGTAGGGGCTGGTACTGTATTTGCACCGATAGGCGTCATCGATCCAGTCGTTGATCGCGCCGTTGACCGGCTCGAACATGACCTCTTTCGTCATGCCGGCGGCGGTGATGCGCCCGGCGCGCTGGCGGATCGTGGCCTGATACCAGCGCGAGTTCTGCCCATTATAGCCGCGCATATAGAGGGTGCCGTCGACCACCACCGACCAGATCCAGGTCGGCGTGCCGTAGGTCTTGCCGTCCTCCCGGAACGGGGCGATGTGCAGATCGTCGGTCGCGGCGATGCGTTCGAGTTCATCCCTGGGCCATGTCGTCATGACGGTCTTCCTTTATCGGCGCGGCCGCGCCGTCATTGTGTGGTGTCGCGCTCGATGGTGATTTCCGATGCGCCGGCGACCTTGAGGGCATCGAAGCCTTCGACGATGCGGCCGAGCTTCACGAGGCCGGGGGAGCGACGGAAGTCTTTGTGGAACAGCGCGAGATTGCCCCACGGCGCGTAATAGGTGACGTCGCCCGCCTTGGGATTGATCGCCGATGGCGCGCCGTGCGTGCTGAGCTTCGACGGCAGATAGGCGATCTTCTCGGTTGCGGCGAAGTCTTCGAGTTTCACCGTGAGGGGCAGTAGTGCGAGGAAATCGCGTGTGGTGACGTTATCTTCCAGAACGGCGACAACAGGCGTGCTGTTCAGCATAAACTTGATCTTCATGGCCTTCTGTGCGGTCTGGCTGTAGGCAGCGGGGCCAGCGAAGAGGAAGGCAGCCGCGAATAGAACTGTTCTCCGGATCATTGACGTGGCGCCACCTGTGCGTGCGACTTCCATTTCTCTCTATTCGGCGAGTACTCGTTGTAAGCGAGCCAGCGGAGAGATGTCTGGCAGTATAGTGATCTAAACCTCCGGCGTTTAGCTGCCGCAAAGTTGATGCGGTTTTGAGCGACACTCACAAACCCACACCGAAGGTGCATCAGCCGCGCCGCTTCTCGAAGATCGCCTTCGCTACCGGCAGCGCCGACATCGCGTTGGGCCAGCCGGCATAGAAGGCGAGGTGGGTGATCGCTTCGGCCGCCTGCTCCTCGGTGAGGCCGCTATCCATCGCCTTGTTCAGATGGAAGGTGATCTGCTCGACCTGACCGGCGGAAATCAGCGCGGCGACGGTGACGAGGCTGCGGTCGCGCGGCGCGAGGTCGGGGCGCAGCCACAGGTCGCGGAACAGATAGTCCGTGGTGTACTGCACGAGGCCGGGTGCGACAGCGCCGAACAGGTTTTCGACATGGGTGGCGCGTGCGGATTCCGCTTGTTCGTCTAACGGCAGCGGCGTGGGATCGACCTTCGGAAGCTGATCCGCCCCGATGCCGTGCCTGGCGAAGACTTCGCTGACCGGACCGATGGCGGCCATCGCCTTGCCCCAGCCTGAGTAATAGGCGAGATGTGTGATGGTCTCCGAGATCTCAGCGGGCTTTACGCCGTTCTGAAGGGCTTGATCGGTATAAGACTTGAGAACTCCGGCCTCGCCTCGGGCGATCAGAGCGGCGATCGTCACGAGACTGCGATCACGCGGGCTCAGGCCCGGCCGCTTCCAGACGTCGCCGTAGAGGCGCTCCCGGGTGTATTGCTCGAGCGCCGGTGCGACGGACCGGACCTGATCCGGAGAGAAGCGGCGACCTTCGGGATCGGGCTGCTGTGCGTGTGCGGTGGTTGCCATGATGAGGACTCCTGCGTCTGGTGCGATGTAGCGTTTCATCGTGGCTTCCCTGTGCGGGGTTGGCGGAACTCCAGCTTGAGAGGCCGGGTGTGACGGGGGAGCGGTCCAGCTTCGGGACGAGCGCCCGTTATCCGGGGTCGAACTGGCTTTCAGTGAACGGATCTGCGCGGCCGCCTTCAAGCCTGATTCGAGCAAGCCCAGTGTCGATCTCGCGCAGCTCTTCGGTCGTCAGGCGAACGCCGCCGGCCGCGACATTCTCGGCGAGGTGCGGGTACTGCGTGGTGCCAGGAATCGGCACGATCCACGGCTTGCGTGATGTCGCCCAGGCCAACGCCAGTTGGCCCGGCGTGATCCCCTTGCTCTCGGCCCAGTCGCGCACGAAGTGGAAGTACGGCATGTTGGCGGCCAGTGCCTGCGGCGTGAACCGCGGCAGGTTGTGGCGGCGGTCCGTACTGTCGAAACGGGAGCTCGGATTGACGCCACCGGCCAGGAAACTGCGCCCATGGGGCAGTACGCCACGAAGCCGATGCCGAGCTCTTCCAGTGTCGGGAAGAGGCGGGATTCAGGTTCTCGCCACCACATCGCGTACTCGCTTTGCACCGCCGCCACAGGGTGAACTGCATGCGCACGGCGGACGGTCCGGGGGCTGGCCTCGGACAGGCCCTATGCCCGGACCTTGCCGGCCTGGATCAGTTCCTTGACGGCGCCTGCGACTTCCTCGATCGGAACGTTGGGGTCGGGCCGGTGCTGGTACAGCAGGTCGATGTAGTCCGTGTTCAGGCGCTTGAGGGAGCCTTCGACCGCGCGACGCATGTGGTCGGGCTGACTGTTGAGTGCGGCCGGCTTGCCCTCTTCGACACCGAAGCCGAACTTGGTGGCGATGAGAACCTGCTTGCGCACCGGAGCCAGCGCCTCGGCGACATACGCTTCGCTCAAATGGGGGCCGTACACCTCCGCTGTATCGAAAAAAGTCACTCCTTGTTCGAAGGCCGCGCGAATGAGTGCCACCGACGCCTTGCGGTCACGCGGCCCGCCGCCGTAGTAGCCCACGAAGGGAAGGCAGCCAAGGCCGATCGCGGACACCTCCAACGAGCCGAGTTTGCGGTGATCCATTGATTTCTCCTTCCCGGGAACATCTGATGATGCGCCTTGTCGGC
Source organism: Candidatus Contendibacter sp. (assembly GCA_039807425.1). GTDB lineage: Bacteria > Pseudomonadota > Gammaproteobacteria > Competibacterales > Competibacteraceae > Contendibacter. Next base: position 17,092 of record JBDHRD010000041.1, read on the forward strand.
TGCCCGACGACGGTTGGGCTGCCGCCTTCTCGATGCCGACCATGACCATGGCGGCAAGGCTCAGACTGGAGCCAATGGTTGACCGGAACTTCCCGTGCTTGAATGCGACCAGTGGCTGGTTCGGGTTCTCCTGCACAGCCTGCTTCCTGCGATCAAAGATTGCGGCCGGACATGATGTCCTCGTCGGTCCGGTTACCGTGAATAGGGATCCTGGCCAGCTTCGCCTCGATTGCGTCGAGTTCGTGCGGAGTCAGCTCCACATTGGCGGCGCCGAGATTCTCGTCGATCGGCTCGGCCTTGCGTGAGCCGGGGATGGGCGCGACGTATGGCCATTTCGCTAGCATCCACGCCAACGAAACCTGCGCCGGCGTTGCGCCTTTCTCTGTTGCAAACCCGCGAATGACCTCCAGCAGGGGTTGGTTCGCGTCGACATTCTTCTTGTCGAAGCGCGTGATCGAGCGGCGCACGTCGTCACCCTGATACTGATCGCCAGACGTTGTCTTTCCCGACAGAAAGCCGGCAGCGAGCGGCGAGAAGGGTACAAAGCCGATGCCGAGCTCGCCACACAAGGGCAGCACGTCCTTCTCGAACATCCGCTCCATGATCGAATATTCGCTCTGCACGGCCGAGACCGGCGTCACGGCATGCGCCCGCCGTAACTCATCCACCGATGCCTGCGACAGACCCCAGCCGCCGATGCGCCCTTCACGGATGAGCTTACCCATGGCCTGCGCCACTTCCTCGACAGGGACGTCGGGGTTGATGCGGTGCAGGTAGTAGAGATCGACGTAATCCATTTCGAGTCACTGGCACGACGCATCGAGGTGAGCGCGCACCTGCGCCTCGGTGGTGGCCTCGGGCGTCGGCTTGCGCGTGCGCAGTTTGGTGGCGATCACCACCTCGCGGCGCACCGGGCGCAAGGCCTCGCCCACGAGGCGCTCGTTGTGCCCTTCGCCATAGCCCTCGGCCGTGTCGAAATGCGTGCAGCCACGCTCCGCGGCGTAGCGGATCAGACGAACCGCCTCGGCATGCTCAGGGGCTGGTCCATAGCCGTGGCTGAAACCCATGCAGCCAAAGCCGATCGCGGACACCTCGATCTCGCCCAACTTGCGCCGTGGCTGTGTCATTTTCATGGAGTGCGGCATGTCTTTGCTCCTTTGTGCTTTGGATACGGCGCTGCGCGCTCATCGATGGCCCAAGCCTTTTCGCTACCACGCATAGGCCTGCGGCGCTTCCCCACCAGGGCCGGGCCAGATTTCGTCGAGGCAGCGAAGCGTGTCGTCGGACAGCGAGATGTCCACGGCACGCAGGGCCAGCGACAGTTGTTCTACGGTGCGCGGGCCGACGATCGGCGCGGTCAGCACAGGGTTGTGCAGCAACCACGCCAGCGCCACGTCGGCAGGCCGCTCGTCCAGGTCATCGCAAAGAGCCTCATAAGCCTGAGAGGCTGTCGAAAAACTCCTCATTGATTTTTCAGAAAAAATTTCTGCGGAGCCGGCCAGAAGCCGGTTTGATCGGCCAAAAACCGGCCAGAAGTCGATTCCATGGTCTTATAGATCAAAGAGTTAGTTTTTATACAGATTCTGAATCTGGGAGCGGTAGCGCTCGATCTTTGCCAGCATCTCAGGAGCGGTACGGCGACCCTCTGCCGCCTGCTTCAATACCCCGCCCAGTAATCCGCCGCCCAATGGGCTCCAGGCAACCATGCCCAGGCCATGGTGTCGGCACGCCGGGATCACTTCCAGCTCGATCGTGCGGGCAGAGAGGTTGTAGAGGCTTTGCTCGCAGATCAGGCCCATGAAATGACGCGACCGTGCAGCCATTTGCGCGGTGGCGATGTCCCAGCCGGCAAAGTTGCTGCTTCCGATGTAGGTGACCTTGCCCTGCTGGACGAGCAGTTCCATCGCCTGCCAGATCTCCTCCCAGGGCGTGGTCCGGTCGATGTGGTGCATCTGGTAGAGATCGATGTGATCGGTCTACAGACGCTTGAGGCTGGCCTCGCAGGCGCGGCGGATGTGGTAGGCCGACAGGTACTTGTCATTGGGGCCAACATCCATCGGCTGGTAAGCCTTGGTGGCCAGCACGATCTTGTCACGGCGGCCGCCGCCCTGTGCCAGCCAGTGGCCAATGATTTCCTCGGAGATGCCAAAGCCTTTTGCCATTGTCGGGGACTGCGGGCCGCCATAGACATCGGCGGTATCGAAGAAGTTGATGCCGGAATCGATCGCCTGATCCATGATCCCGAACGCGGTGGATTCATCCGTCGCATCGCCAAAATTCATGGTTCCCAAGCACAGACGACTGACCTTCAGGCCCGAGCGTCCGAGATGTACATATTGCATGATGATTTGTCCGTGTAGTGAAACATCGGGTTGGGCACACGGCTCAGCGGCCAACTGGCGGGCCGCGGCGCTAATGATCGCTTTCAAGCATGCGGCGCGCAAGGCGCAACGGCAAGCGGGGCCGATTTCATGCGCCTGAATGTCGCCGTCGAAGCGGCCAACCTGCTCCTGGCACCAATCCTTCCCGCCTTCGTCGAGCGCTACCCGGACGTCGAACGCGACCTCGTCGCCAGCAATCGCATGGTTGACGTGAGGGACGCGGGTTTCGACACCGGCATTCGATGACACCATCGAGACCGGCGTCACCGAACTGGACGATTCACTGAAGGAACGCATCGGCGGGCTCAAGGCGATCCGGGA
>JBDHRD010000265.1:0-3103 GCA_039807425.1 Candidatus Contendibacter sp.
CACCGGGATCCGCGGCCGTTCCGGGCTTTCGTCATACCACTGGTTATTGGTATAAAACCAGCCTTGCCGCTCGCGCTGGAGGTTTCCCGTTTGCCGTCCGGTTCCATCGTTAAACACGATACTGGCAGTCTCGGCGGTCTGAAACTCATAGCGGAACCAGTCGTTGCTTTCGGCGGTCATGGCCACGCCCGGCCATGCCGTTGCTGGAACAACCGGAGTAGTGTCCCAATAATGAATATTGACGGTATTGCGCCAATCGCTGGGCTTTTTGAAATGGATGATAAGCGGCATGGCGATGACCTCGCTGCAACAAAGGTTCAGCTTCGGGTGTGATGATTGTCGATCAGCGGCAAGGTATTGCCGTAGAGGACGTGTTGGACGCCTTCCGACGTTAGAAAGTCATGCGGAAAACCGAGTTCAATGGCGCTGGCCGCGTTCAACCGCTGCAATTGTTCATCGGTCAGCGCGAAATCCAGGCACGCCAGATTGTCTTGAAGCTGGGCGAGCTTGCGCGCGCCGAGAATCGGAATGATGACCCCTCGCTTTTGCTGCCGCACCCAGTTGATGGCGACTTGCGAAGGCGTGCGGCCAATTTCCCCGGCTAGCTTAACCACTGCGGCGGCGATGCCGAAATTACGGTCGTGCAGCATGCCCTGACCCCAGGGACTGACGGCATAGCGCGCATCGGCGGCGGCGGCGGCGCTCTTGTCGGCCTCGGGATTATATTTACCGGTGAGCAGACCACCACCCAGAGGTCCCCAGGCCGTTACGGCAATATCCAGGGCTTGCGCCATGGGCAACAAATCGCGTTCGGGCGTGCGCTCGATCAGGCTGTACTGGATTTGCAGGCCCACGAACGGACTCCAGCCGCGCAGTTCCGCCAGCGTATTGGCGCGAGACACGATCCAGGCGGGCGCATCCGAGATACCGACATACAGCACCTTGCCGGCGCGCACCAGGTCGTCGAAGGCTCGCATCACCTCCTCGACCGGTGTCATGAAATCCCAGGCGTGCAGCCAATACAGGTCGATGTAGTCGGTGCCGAGTCGTTTCAGACTGGCGTCGAGCGCCTGCACCATGCTCTTGCGATGATTACCGCCACCGTTGGGATCATCCGGACGACCATTCAGCGTATATTTGGTGGCGAGCACGAAGCGCTCCCGCTCGGCGGCGATAAACTCGCCCACGTATTTTTCGCTGGCGCCGCCGGTGTAGTGATTGGCGGTGTCGATAAAATTGCCGCCGGCTTGCACGAAGGCATCGAAAAGCGTGCGGCTTTCCTCCTTGGAAGCGCCCCAGCCCCATTCCTCACCGAAGGTCATGGCGCCAAGACACAGCTCCGAAACGCGCAGGCCGCTATTACCGAAGAGTTTGTAACGCATGTCGCAGGACTCCTTTACCCGGCTCCCACCAATCGGCGAGAGCAGGGACGGTTACGCCAAAACTTATTTACGCAACAACTTGAAGGCGTGATTGACGGAATTGACGCGGAAAAAGTGCCGAATCCAGACCATCGCCAAGGGTTCGAGATACCGGGCGCATTCAATGTCGCCAATATCGATGACTGACCAGCCAAATGCCTTGAGTAAATCAGTCACCGTGGCCTTGGCCTGATCGTCGTTGCCACAGATGAACATGTCGGGCGGACCACCGGGAAATTCCGGTTTAAACATATGAGAACTACCGATGATGTTGAATGCCTTAACCACTCGCGAATTGGGCAACCAGCCTTGGATACGTTCACCGGCGGAGTCCGTATGTCCAACGGCGAGTTTTGGCGGGATGCCGCCGGAGAAATCCAGCGGATTAACGGTATCGATCACCACTTTACCCGCCAAATTATCCGGGCCGGCCAGCCGGATGGCGTTTTCGGCGCCCGTCCAGATCGTACACAACACCGCCAACTCGCCAAAAGCGGCGGCTTCCGCGAATGTACCGGCTGACGCTTTCGCGCCTGCCTTATTGACCCAGGCTTTGACCTTCTCCTGATTGGGGTCCCGCGAACCCATTTTGACTTCATGGCCGAGATTGGCAAAGCCGATTCCGAGAGCCTGGCCGACATCGCCCGTACCGAGAATACCGATTTTCATGACTCATTTTCTCCATATTTTAGGAAACGCCGTTGTGACAGCAGAGGTTGCAATACAGGCTGCCATATATTAGAATGTGTATGTAAATAACAGAAGATACACATCATGCGAACCAACATTGTGATTGACGATAAACTTATGGAAGATACGCTTCGGGCTACCGGTCTGAAGACCAAGCGGGAAGCGGTGGAACTGGGGCTTCGCACACTGCTGCGCTTGCGCCAACAGGAGGAAATCAGACGCTTTCGCGGAAAGCTGAGCTGGCAAGGCGATCTGGATGCGATGAGACTCGATAAATGATTCTGGTTGATTCCAGCGTGTGGATCGACTACTTCCGGGGAACGCCGACGCCGCAAACGGATAGGTTGGATTCCCTTTTGGGGAGCGAGCCAGTGATAATCGGCGATCTCATACTGACCGAGGTGCTTCAGGGTTTTGCGAGCGACCGTGATTTCAACATGGCCAGAAAGCTGCTGACTTCCCTGGATATCGTGAACCTGGCCGGACGGGACATTGCCATTCAAGCCGCCAGGAACTTCCGCATGCTGAGAGCATTGGGAATTACGGTGCGCAAGACCATTGACACGGTGATTGCCACTCGCTGCATGGAGAGCGGTTTTATGCTGCTTTATAGCGATAAAGACTTTGAACCCTTCGTACAACATCTTGGCCTCCGTTCAGCGTTTTCCGGAATCTGACCTCTGTCTTGGGTGGACAGGTCGGGGGTAGCGACGTCCGCCACCGCCCGGATGGGAACCAACCCGACCGAGAGGGCTACTCCGATGCTCAGGATCAGGGCCAAGTCCGCTGGGCGGGTACGACGCCAAGCGCCGACTCATTCGAGCCACGACCTCTTTCGCTTGCGTTTCCACATCACTGGATTCCTCCTGGCACGATGTTCTGGTTCAAGCGGAAGAGGTTGTTCGGATCGAACTTCGCCTTGAGCGCGGCGAGGCGCGGGTAGTTGACGCCGTAGGCGTCGCGCACGGCTTGCGCGCCCGCGTCGTCACCCA
>JBDHRD010000266.1:0-3092 GCA_039807425.1 Candidatus Contendibacter sp.
ATCGGCGCCTCGTCCGGGCAGCCGTGAATGTAGATATACCGGCGCAGGGTATCGCGGTCGCCGCCCCGGTTGAACCCTGCTTCCAGCCCGGTCAGCCACAGAATCCGGGTCAGGATCCAATCCCGTTCGGGGCAAGCGGTCGCCAGTTTCGCATCGTAAATTTCGCCAGTGGGCCGCCGCCCGACGAGCACGGTGTTCGGGGGTAAACCGGCGCCGATCTTGATCCGGATGCGATGCCAACCGCGCGGAGTGCATCCACTGCCGCACTGTTCGCCGGGACCGTTGCGGGCGGTAGAGACCGGGCAGCTCGCCACCACCACGCCGCCTTCCAGCAGCTCCAGCCGCTGGTCCGGAATGCTGACGTGGATCAATCGCTCGGGCATGACCAGGTCGCGTAGGGATGACGCGCCAGTTGCGAGTTGTAGTAGCGGATGTCGTGCGAGACGTCCTCGCTCGCCCAGTCGGGCCGCTCGAACGGTTCGTCGGGACGGCTCAGTTCCACTTCCGCCACGATCAAGCCGGCGTTAGCACCGGCGAACTCATCGATTTCCCACAGATGATCGCCGAAGTGGACGAAATGGCGGGTCTTTTCCAGCAACGGTTTTTCGCACAGGGTATCGAGGATTTCCTCGGCCTCGGCCAGCGGAATGGAATATTCGTATTCGCTGCGCTGGATGCCGAGCGTTCCGCTCTTGATATTCAGGAAGCCTTGGCCGCCGGCGACTCGCACCCGTACCGAGCAACGGGCGTCGCTGGTCAGGTAACCCTGGCGCATTCGCACCGAGCGTTCGACCCGCGCGCGCCAGCGGTCGTCGCGGAGGAGAAATTTGTGTTCGATTTCAGTGGCCATGCCACTATCCTGTCGCCTGATTAGGATTCATGCTCGCTTGCCCGCGCCGCCTCGCGCCGCCGCCGGCGCTTGGTGGCGGCCAGATTGAGCGCCTCGACCCCCACCGAGAACGCGATGGCGAAGTACAGATAGCCCTTGGGAACGTGGAAGCCCATACCGTCGGCGACCAGCACCGCGCCGACCAGAATCAGGAAGCTCAGGGCCAGCATCTTGACTGATACATGTTCGTGGATGAAGCGGCTGAGCGGGTCGGCAGCGAACAGCATAACGGTGACCGCGATGATGATGGCCGCCGCCATGATGCTCAACTGGTTGGCCATGCCGATGGCAGTGATCACGCTGTCGAGCGAGAACACGATATCCAGAATCATGATCTGGATGATTACCGTTACAAAACTCGCAGCCTTGGCGTGGTGTATTTCCTCTTCCACCCCTTCCACGGTGGCGTGGATCTCGGAGGTGCCCTTGGCCAGCAGGAACATGCCGCCGCCGAGCAGGATCAAATCGCGCAGCGACACCGGGTGGTCGAACACGGAGAACAGCGGCGCAGTGACGCCGGCCAGCCAAGCGATGCTGGCCAGCAGCAGCAGGCGGGTGATGACCGCCAGCGCCAGGCCAGTGCGGCGGGCGGACGATTGCTGCTCGACCGGCAACCGGTTGGACATGATGGAGATGAACACCAGATTGTCGATGCCCAGCACGACTTCCAGCGCCGTCAGGGTGAGCAGGCTGGCCAACATTTCGAACGTGAAATCCATGCGGGAAACTCCAAACGAGGGGGATCAAGGGGAAGGGAGTAGTGGTCGAGAAGTCTAACCGAGAGCCAGTGGATGGACTAGAGTTCGATCAACTCGCGCCCGCCCGTTCCCGATTCAGGACCAGCAGGCAGCGGCGGCGATGTCAAGCCTCTTCCCTCTTCCCTCTTCCCTCTTCCCTCTTATACTTTATAGCCTCGTTCATCCCTATTTGAGAAATCACGCCCCATGAACAATGTCGCCACGCTATCAACAACTCCGCTCCACGCGCAGCCTCCTCTTTTTCATACCCACCCCTGGAGCGTGGAAGCGGTGCTGGCACTGTTCGAGTTGCCCTTCGCCGATCTGCTGTTCCGGGCGCAGGAAATCCTGCGGGCGAATTTCACTCCCAACGCGGTGCAGCGTTCGACCCTGCTGTCGATCAAGACCGGCAACTGCTCCGAGGATTGCGGCTATTGCTCGCAGTCCAAACGTCATGCGACGAATCTGGAACCCCAGAATCTGGTGGCGCTCGACGAAGTGGTGGCCGCCGCCCAGGCCGCCAAGGCCCAGGGCGCCAGCCGGTTTTGCATGGGCGCGGCCTGGCGTGGTCCCAAGGACAAGGACATGGGGCCGGTGCTGGACATGGTGCGGGCGGTCAAGGCTCTTGGCCTGGAAACCTGCGTCACGCTGGGGATGCTCAAGGAAGGCCAGGCCCAGCAGTTGCGGGAAGCCGGCCTGGATTACTACAACCACAATCTCGACACTGCCCAGGAATTTTACGAAGAGATCGTCACCACCCACACTTACCAGGATCGACTCGATACCCTGCGCAGCGTGCGCGAGGCCGGCCTCAAGGTGTGCAGCGGCGGCATCGTCGGCCTGGGGGAATCGCGCCTGCATCGCGCTGGGTTGATCGCTACGCTGGCCAATCTCGATCCGCCGCCGGAATCGGTGCCGATCAATAACCTGATCGCCGTTCCCGGTACGCCGCTCGCCAATAACGAACCGACCGATATTTTCGAGTTCGCGCGCACCATCGCCGCCGCCCGCATCACCATGCCGCGCAGTACTGTCCGCCTGTCCGCCGGGCGCGAGCAGATGAGCGAGGCCGAACAAGCGTTGTGCTTCCTGGCCGGGGCCAACTCGATCTTCTACGGTGACAAGCTGCTGACCACCAGCAACCCACAAATGGCGCGTGACGAAGCCCTGTTCGAGAAGCTGGGCTTGCACGGGGTTTAGCCGAACCCGTCCATGAGCAACCGCGACTGGCTCGACCGCAGCCTCAAGGCCGTCTGGCATCCCTGCACCCAGATGAAGCTCCACGATGCCGGCGCGTTGCCGCTAGTACCGGTGGCGCGCGGCCAAGGGGCGTGGCTGTACGACTTCGAGGGCCGGCGCTATCTGGACGCCATCAGTTCGTGGTGGGTGAATCTGTTCGGCCACGCCCACCCGCGCATCAGCGCCGCCGTCAAGGATCAACTGGACCGGCTGGAACACGTCATTCT
>JBDHRD010000267.1:0-3085 GCA_039807425.1 Candidatus Contendibacter sp.
TTGTGATGCGGCCTTCTGGCGTCGCCTTGGTCCCATTCCACCCATTGCAACGAGGACCCCACCATGATTCACGTCGCTATCGCCGGCGCGGCCGGCCGCATGGGCCGCCATCTGCTGGAGGCCTGCCATGCGGTCGAAGAGATGCGCTGCACCGTGGCCTTGGAGCATCCCGATCACCCCTCGATCGGCGCCGACGCCGGCGAACTCGCGGGCCTCGGGCGACTGAACGTGCCCATCGTCGCCAATCTGGCGCCGCTGGTCGAGCGGTTCGATGTGCTCATTGATTTCACCCGCCCGGCGGCAACCCTCGCCCACCTGGCGCTCTGCCAGACGGCCAGCAAGGCCATGGTCATTGGCACCACCGGTTTCTCCGCCGACCAGAAAGCCGCCATCGCCCGCGCTGCCGAGATCATCCCCATCGTGTTCGCGCCGAACATGAGCGTGGGCGTCAATCTCTGTTTCAAACTGCTGGAACTGGCGGCGCGGGTGCTGGGCGACAGCGCGGACATCGAAATCATCGAGGCCCACCACCGCCACAAGGTGGACGCGCCCTCCGGCACCGCGCTGGCCATGGGGCAGGTGATCGCTCAAACTCTCGGCCGCGAGCTGGAGCCATGCGCGGTGTATGGCCGCCAGGGTGTGACCGGCGAGCGCGACCGCGCCACCATCGGCTTTTCCACGGTGCGGGCCGGCGATATCGTCGGCGAACACACCGTCCTGTTCGCCGATGTGGGCGAGCGCCTCGAAATCACCCATCGGGCCTCCAGCCGGATGACTTTCGCCAAGGGTGCCATACGGGCCGCGGCCTGGCTGGCCGGACGCGGCCCCGGCCTGTTCGACATGCGCGACGTGCTTGGCCTGCGCTGAACGAACGTGCCGGCGACAACCGCGATAACCCGATACTTGGAGCGGAACGGCGCGATTTGCTAGACTCCGCGCCCATCCAGACCTGATTTCTGCACCGCACCCCGAGAGCGGCCGGCGCGCCGCTCTTTTCTTGCGCGTGTTCATTGTGGAGGCTTGCTTGAGGAAACCCGCGCTTCTGGCCTTGGAAGACGGCAGCCTGTTCCGGGGCGAATCCATCGGCGCCGAGGGTCACGCCCAGGGCGAGGTCGTGTTCAACACCTCGATCACCGGCTATCAGGAAATCCTGAGCGACCCGTCCTATTGCCGACAGATTATCACGCTGACCTATCCGCATATCGGCAACGTCGGCGTCAATCGGGGCGACGAGGAAGCGGCCCGCATTCACGCCAGCGGCCTGGTGGTGCGGGACTACCCGCCCATCGCCAGCAACTGGCGCAGCCAGCAACCGCTGGGTGATTATCTGCGCGAGCGCGGCGTGGTTGCTCTCGCCGGCATTGATACCCGCCGGCTGACCCGGTTGCTGCGGGAAAAGGGCGCGCAAAACGGTTGCCTGATGGCCGGCGATGGGTTGGACGTGGAACTGGCGCTGCGGCTGGCCCGCGCATTTCCCGGCCTGAAGGGCATGGACCTGGCCCGTGTGGTGAGCGTCTCCACGCCCTACGAATGGAGTGAAAGGACTTGGCGACTGGCCGACAACGGTTTTCCAACGGCGAGCCACGCCCGCTACCAGGTGGTCGCCTGCGATTACGGGATCAAGCGCAACATTCTGCGGATGCTGGCCGAGCGCGGTTGCCGGCTGACCGTCGTACCGGCGCAGACGCCCGCCCGCGAGGTGATGGCCTTGCAGCCCGACGGCATGTTTCTGTCCAACGGTCCCGGTGACCCGGAGCCTTGCGATTACGCCATCGCCGCCATCCGCGAATTCCTGGACGTGGGCATTCCCATCTTCGGCATTTGCCTCGGTCACCAGTTGCTGGGGCTGGCCAGTGGGGCGCGCACCGTTAAAATGAAATTCGGCCATCACGGCGGCAACCATCCGGTGCTGGACCTGGACAGTGGCCGGGTGATGATCAGCAGTCAGAACCACGGTTTCGCGGTGGACGAGGCGACGTTGCCGCCCAACCTGCGCGCCACGCATCGCTCGCTGTTCGACGGTTCCCTGCAAGGCATCGCCCGCACCGACCGACCCGCGTTCAGCTTCCAGGGCCATCCCGAGGCCAGCCCCGGCCCGCACGATGTCGCGCCGTTGTTCGACCGGTTCATCGCGCTAATGGATGCACGCCGGCCCCGTTGAACGTTTTTGTCCACGGAAGACACGGAAACCACGGAAAGAGCCCGCCATCAAATGGCCGTTGTATGTGGGCGATGGTCCACTGTCCACTCATCACATTCCTCACGACCGAGCTATGCCCAAGCGCACTGATTTGCACAGCATCCTGATCATCGGCGCCGGTCCCATCGTGATCGGTCAGGCCTGCGAGTTCGACTATTCCGGCGCACAGGCCTGCAAGGCCCTGCGGGAGGAGGGCTACCGGGTCATCCTGGTGAACTCGAACCCCGCCACCATCATGACCGATCCCAACATGGCCGACGCCGTGTATATCGAGCCGATCCACTGGCGGACGGTCGCCCACATTATCGCCCGCGAGCGCCCCGACGCCCTGCTGCCGACCATGGGCGGACAGACCGCATTGAATTGCGCGCTAGACCTGGTCCGGCACGGTGTATTGGAGCAGTACGGGGTGGAAATGATCGGCGCCTCGCCCGAGGCCATCGACATGGCCGAGGATCGCGACCGCTTCCGCCAGGCCATGCACGAGATCGGCCTGAAAACCCCGCGCTCGGTGATCGCCCACACCTTGAAGGAGGCGCTGGCCCAGCATCACGAAATCGGCTTCCCAACGATCATCCGGCCTTCCTTCACCCTCGGCGGCAGCGGCGGCGGCATCGCCTACAACCGCGAGGAATTGGTGGAAATCCTCGAACGCGGCCTCGACCTGTCGCCGGTCAGCGAGGTGCTGATCGAGGAATCGGTGCTGGGCTGGAAGGAATTCGAGATGGAGGTGGTGCGGGATCACGCCGATAACTGCATCATCGTTTGCTCCATCGAAAATCTCGACCCGATGGGGGTGCATACCGGTGATTCCATCACCGTCGCCCCGGCCCAGACCCTGACCGACAAGGAATATCAGATCATGCGCGACGCCTCGCTGGCGGT
>JBDHRD010000268.1:0-3027 GCA_039807425.1 Candidatus Contendibacter sp.
CAGAATCGCGCCGCGCACCCGGTCCTTGCTTTCCTTCACCGCCGCTTCCGGCAACCCGACGATGAACAGCCCCGGCAGACCACCGGACAGGTGGACTTCCACGCTGACCAGCGGGGCGTCAATCCCAACCTGAGCGCGGGTGTAAACGATAGCGAGCGACATGGCAGCCTGGCGAGTGGAGGACGGGATGCTTCACGCCGGTCGGCCAACCTTAAATGGCCGACCGGCGTGAAGCAGTTTGCACTATTTTAGTGCTTCAGCGCCGTCTTCAGGCTTCGCCACTGTCCGGTTCGGCCGGTTTTTCGGTGGTCTTGCGGCGCTTGCCGCTACCCACCCTGATTTCCAGTTCCGCCACCTGCTTTTCCAGTTCCTCCAGCTTGGCGCGGGTGCGGGCCAGCACCGCCTGCTGCACGTCGAATTCCTCGCGCGTCACCAGTTCCAGCTTGGCGAAGGTCGTTTGCAGGGCGGCGTGAAAATTCTTTTCCATTTCCGCTTGGAATTGCCGAACGCCGGGCGGCACCGCTTCCGCGAAACGCTTAGCCAGGTCCTCGAACGCCTTGGGGTCGATCATCGCGATTTCTCCGGGTTGGAAGAGAGTTTGGTTAAGTTTAACGACATTTGACTGGTTTGCGCGCATCCATCGTATTGCACCAAAAAGATGCAAAACTCCGGGTATGGATTCGGGCTGAAGCCAAATTTAGCGATCCCTGGCTGGTATCTAAAGTTCAATATCTTGTTTTTAAAATAATTATTTATAGTGGCACACCATATGCTAACCGCTGGTGAAACGAAAGGTCGGCGCTGGGGGATGGGACTGTCGAGACGCCGAAACCATACGTCGCGCCCCTCGGGGCATCAAGCCACAGGAGATTTGGACCCCATGAAACTGATTACCGCGGTCATCAAGCCGTTCAAGCTGGACGATGTTCGGGAAGCGCTCTCCGAAGTAGGGGCGCAGGGGATCACTGTCACCGAGGTCAAGGGTTTCGGGCGCCAGAAAGGGCACACCGAGTTGTATCGAGGCGCGGAGTACGTGGTGGATTTCCTGCCCAAGATCAAGATCGAGGTCGGCGTGGACGATGACCTGGCCGAACGGGTCATCGAAGCGATCACCCGCGCCGCCAATACCGGCAAGGTCGGTGACGGCAAGGTCTTCGTGTACGAGCTGGAAGGCGCCATCCGCATCCGTACCGGTCAAACCGGGCCAGAGGCGCTATGACCACGGGCTGTTCGATATTTTCAACCATCATATCAAACTTGGGAGAACTCCACAGATGAGCAGGACGATGCAAGTGGCCAAACAGGGTGGGCTGTTGGGATTACCGGCGTTGCTGGCGCCCGTGTTGGCGGTGGCGCAGGAAGCCGCCAAGCCGGAATTGAATTCCGGCGATACCGCCTGGATGCTGACCTCGACCGCCCTGGTGCTGTTTATGACCATTCCCGGTCTGGCGCTATTCTACGCGGGCATGGTGCGCGCCAAGAACGTGCTGTCGGTGATGATGCAGTGTTTCGCCATCACCGCGCTGGTGACGGTGCTGTGGACGATTTACGGCTACAGCCTGGCGTTCGACGCCACCGGCATGACCAAGGAGGCGATTAATCTCAACACTTTTGTCGGCGGCCTGGGCAAGGCATTCCTGAGCGGGGTCAACCGCGACAGTCTGACACTGGCGATTCCGGAAACGGTGTTTGCAACCTTCCAGATGACCTTCGCCATCATCACCCCGGCCCTGATTGTCGGCGCCTTCGCCGAACGGATGAAATTCTCGGCACTGCTGAGCTTCATGGCGCTCTGGTTCACCTTCGTCTATACCCCCATTGCTCACATGGTCTGGGGCGGCGACGGGGCGTTGATGTGGGACTGGGGCGTGCTGGACTTCGCGGGCGGCACCGTGGTTCACATCAACGCCGGCATTGCCGGGTTAGTGGCCTGTCTGGTCATCGGCAAGCGTAAACATTATCCGACGATGGCGATGCCGCCGCACAACCTCAACTTCACCATCATGGGCGCCTCGATGCTGTGGGTCGGCTGGTTCGGGTTCAACGCCGGTAGTGCGGTGGCGGCCAACGGCGATGCCGGCATGGCGATGCTGGTGACGCAGATCGCCACCGCGATGGCGGCGCTGAGCTGGATGTTCGCGGAATGGCTGACCCATGGCAAACCCAGCGTGCTGGGCATCGCCTCCGGCGCGGTGGCGGGCCTGGTGGCGATCACCCCGGCGTCGGGTACTGCCGGTCCGATGGGGGCCTTGCTGATTGGCTTCGCTTCTGGCGTGGTCTGTTTCCTGGCATCTACCAAACTCAAGCGGGCGCTGGGTTATGACGACTCGCTGGACGTTTTTGGCGTCCATGCGGTCGGTGGCATCGTCGGCGCGATTCTGACCGGGCTATGCGCCGATGTCGCTCTGGGTGGCAAGGGCCTGGCCGAGGGCATGACCATCGCCAGCCAGCTTTGGGCGCAGTTCAAGGGTGTGGCGTTCACCCTTGTCTATTCCGGCGTGCTCAGCGCCGTCATCCTGAAGATCGTGGATGTGTTGGTGGGCTTGCGGGTCACCGAGGAGCAGGAAACCGAAGGTCTGGACATCGCCCTGCACGACGAGCGCGGCTACAGCCTGTGATGGCCGCGGGCGGACATCGGACGAGCGGGAATCCGATGTCCGCCCAAAATCACGCGAGGTCGCGGATTTGGGTTATATTCCCGTCTATTTCAGGTTGGCGAACGCGAGAGGGTATCCATGAAACTGGTCGCTGCAATCATTAAACCGTTCAAGCTGGACGACGTGCGGGAAGCACTGTCGGGAATTGGCGTACAGGGCATCACGGTCACCGAGGTCAAGGGCTTCGGTCGCCAGAAAGGTCACACCGAGTTGTATCGCGGCGCCGAGTATGTGGTGGACTTCCTGCCGAAGGTCAAGCTGGAAATCGCCGTGGACGATAGTCTGGTGGACAAAGTGGTGGAAGCGATCCGCGCCACCGCCAACACCGGCAAGATCGGCGACGGCAAGATCTTCATCTACGACCTGGAGC
>JBDHRD010000269.1:0-3017 GCA_039807425.1 Candidatus Contendibacter sp.
CGGCCCGCGCCCAACCAGGCCAAGGTCATGCACGTGATCGGCGATGTGGAGGGCCAGCACTGCATCGTGGTGGACGACATGGTGGACACCGCCGGCACGCTTTGCCTGGCCGCCCAGGCGCTAAAGGAGGAAGGCGCCGCCTCGGTGCGCGCCTACTGCACCCACGCCGTGCTGTCCGGCCCAGCGGTGCAAAATATCCGTGCGTCGGCGCTGGACGAACTGGTGGTGACCGACACCATCCCCTTGCAACCCGAGGCGGCGGCCTGTCCGACCATCCGCCAGATCGGCGTCGCCGGCTTGCTGGCCGAGACCATGCGCCGCATCCACATCGAGGAATCGGTCAGCTCGCTGTTTGCCTGAACAGGAACTCAGGAATTCTGAATTTTAAGATTTTCTAACCGAACGGCGCGCCTGGTCGCGGGCGCGTCGTGTTTTTATTTTCACCGTTTGGAGTTACAACCATGAGTGCGATGTTTGAACTGAACGCCGAGCCGCGCAGCGATCTGGGGAAAGGTGCGAGCCGCCGCCTGCGCCGCGCCGGCAAGGTTCCGGCCATCCTGTATGGCGGCGGGCAGGAGCCGCAGGCGCTGACGCTGGAGCATCTGGAGTTCATGCGCCGGTTACAAAATGAAGCGATCTATTCCCACGTGTTGACCCTGAAGCTGGGCGACCGGGTCGAGAGCGCCGTGCTGCGCGACTTGCAGCGTCATCCCTTCAAGCCGACCATCCTGCATGTTGATTTTCTGCGGGTCAGCGCCGACCGCAAGCTGCGGGTCCATATCCCGCTGCACTTCGTCAACGAGGACAATGCCCGCGGCGTCAAG
Organism: Candidatus Contendibacter sp.; assembly: GCA_039807425.1. Classification (GTDB taxonomy): domain Bacteria; phylum Pseudomonadota; class Gammaproteobacteria; order Competibacterales; family Competibacteraceae; genus Contendibacter. Next base: position 825 of record JBDHRD010000269.1, read on the forward strand.
CAGCAGGGCGGCCTGGTCAGCCACGCGCTGATTGACATCGAAATCACCTGCCTGCCCAAGGATCTGCCGGAGTTCATCGAGGTGGATATCATCGAGCTTGGGATGAGCGAGGCGCTGCACCTGTCCGATATCCAACTGCCGGACGGGGTGGAACTAGCCACCCATGTCGCCCCGGGTTCCGAACTGGACGCCATCGTAGTCAGCATCCATCACGCCCACGGCGGCGAGGAAGCCCCGAGCGTTGCCGCGCCCGCGACCCCGGCGGCCGGCGGCTAAGGTTCGCCGGATTCACCGGACGGAGCCGCCGTCGTGCCGGAACCGGAGCCATCGCCGCGGCTGGTGGTGGGGCTGGGCAACCCCGGCCCTCAGTACGCCGAAACCCGCCACAACGCCGGGTTCTGGCTGGTAGATGAACTGGCCCGCCAACACGGCGGTCATTTCCGCCCGGAATCGAAATATCACGGCGAGACCTGCCGGATCGCGCTGGCTGGTCAGGACCTCTGGCTGCTCAAGCCGATGACCTACATGAACCGCAGCGGCTTGGCGGTCGCGGCGCTGGCGCGGTTTCATCGGATTCTGTCGCCGGCCATTCTGGTAGTTCACGACGATCTGGACCTGCCGCCCGGCGTGGTTCGGCTGAAACAGGCCGGCGGTCACGGCGGTCATAACGGCCTGCGCGATCTCATCGCCCATCTGGGCGGCAATGACTTTTTGCGCATGCGGCTGGGCATCGGCCATCCTGGCGACAGTAGCGAGGTGCTGGATTACGTGCTGCGTCGCGCGCCACAACCAGAACGGGCGCTGCTCGAACAGGCCATCGCCGATGCCCTGCGCGAACTGCCGCGCCTCGTCGCCGGCCAGTGGGACCGGGCGGTTCACACCTTGCACAGCCGGCGCGTCGAATCTTCCCCGCCCGCCCCGGCGGGTTCTTCCCGAAGCGAGTAGCCATGGGCATTCAATGCGGCATCGTCGGCCTGCCGAACGTCGGCAAGTCCACTCTGTTCAACGCGCTCACCAAGGCCGGCATCCAGGCTGAAAACTATCCATTTTGCACCATCGATCCCAACGTCGGCGTGGTGCCGGTGCCCGACCCGCGCCTGGATGCACTGGCCGCCATCGTCAAGCCGAAACAGATCATTCCGGCCACGGTCGAGTTCGTGGACATCGCCGGACTGGTAGCCGGCGCGTCGCAAGGCGAGGGCTTGGGCAACCAGTTCCTGGCCCACATCCGCGAGACCGACGCCATCGCCCACGTGGTGCGCTGCTTCGAGAACGACGACGTGATTCATGTGGTCGGCAGGGTAAATCCGCGTTCCGATATCGAGACGATCCATACCGAACTGGCGCTGGCCGATCTGGGGACGGTAGAAAAAGCTTTGCAACGCGCCGAGAAGGCGGCCAAGGCCGGCGGCCGGGAACCGCTGGAACGCAAGGCGCTGCTGGAACGGGTACGAGCGCATCTTGATACCGGGGCTCCGTTGCGGACGCTGGAACTGTCAGCAACCGAACGCGAATCCTTGCGGGAACTGTTCCTGCTAACCGCCAAGCCGGTACTGTACATCGCCAACGTCGCCGAGGATGGTTTCACCGCCAATCCGCTGCTGGATCAGGTGCGGGAAATCGCCCGCCAGGAAGGGGCTGAGGTCGTGCCGGCGTGCGCGGCCATCGAAGCGGAACTGGTGGAACTGGACGAAGCCGACCGGGTGGAATTCCTGGCCGATTACGGGCTGGCCGAGCCGGGGCTGGACCGGGTGATCCACGCCGCCTACAAGCTGCTGGGCCTGCAGACCTATTTCACCGCCGGTCCCAAGGAGGTGCGGGCCTGGACGGTGCGGACCGGCGCCACCGCACCCCAGGCGGCGGGGGTGATTCATACCGATTTCGAGCGGGGTTTCATCCGGGCCGAGGTGATCGCTTATGCTGACTATATCGCCGGCGGTGGCGAAGCTGGCGCCCGCGAAATCGGCAAGTGGCGACTGGAGGGCAAGGACTACATCGTCCAGGAGGGCGATGTCATGCACTTCCGCTTCAACGTCTAGGCGGACGCGGCGCATGGCCCTTGACGCCTCGCCGCTGCATCCGCATAATCACGCGCTCCTTTCCGACCCCTCTCTTCATGGCTACGTAGCTCAGGTGGTTAGAGCACGGCACTCATAATGCCGGTGTCGGTGGTTCAAGTCCACCCGTAGCCAC
>JBDHRD010000270.1:0-3007 GCA_039807425.1 Candidatus Contendibacter sp.
CGCGGCGCCCGCAGCGGCGCCCCCGGACGACGCCACGGCGCTGGCGCTGCTGCGTCGGCAGCTCGCCCATCTGGCGAAAACCCGCGGCGTCGAACCGCCCGCCGTCGCCACCAAGGCCGAGGCGCAAGCGGCCATCAAGGCCCTGTTGCGGCCGGCCGCCGCTTAGGCCAACCCCCGCCCGGGGACGCGCCCGCGCCCCGGTTCCGGGGCGGGAGCCCGTCTCCCGGATTTTTTGCAGAACGCGACGTCCGCGCGCATCGGACGGAGGTGAGGGACCTCCCAACCCTCCACGTCCCCCCAGGGGAAGGCGGGGTTCACCAACGATCACTCGGGAGCGTTCATCATGATTCATCGCGGTTGGGCAGGCGTTGCCGCCCTGCTGTTGGCCGGCCTGTTGGGCACAGCCCCCGCCGGCCACGCGCAAGGCGCGGTTCCAGTAGAAGAAGGGGATCATTACGATACCATCGACCTGATCCAGCGCACGGCCAAGGCCCTGCCCAAGTGTCTGCATTACTGCTTGCTCGGCTTTGAGATTCGCATCCGCTACACCGGTTACACCGTCGAGGTCTACCTGGTGCCGCGGGTGGAGCACTACTTGGCCGCCTTACACGTCATGACCGCCGATCGCTTCCCCAAGGAAGCCTATACCGAATGGGCGGAACTGGTGGGCGAAATCCAGAAGCGCTTGCTGGATGCCCTCGCGCGCACGGTCCCCCCACGGCTCGGCGGCCAACCGCTGGTGGAAAGCGGCGGCGGCCAGACCCGTCAGGAGCAGTACGGTTTTCATCAGGCCACCCACTTCAAGGAAGCCGAAATCATGGGTCATCCGGTGGCGTATCTGTCCGTCCTGCTCGATAAGAACGGCAACCTGAGCCATCCCGGTGGGACGGGCGGCGGTGGTGGCAGCGGCGGCGGCATCAACGGCGCCCTGCCGTTTATCACCCAGTGGAGTCAGTGGGCCGCCCCGTGCTTTACCGACCCGAATCGGTGCGGGGGGCCGCCGGGCTTTCCCGTCCAGCTCATTTTCGACCGGTTCAAGATCCAGGATTACGCCGCCGCGATCATCGACGCCGTCAAGGCCGCCGGCATCGATTTTCCGAACATTGCGCAACAGTTGCGCGAGATCGGCAACGCCTTGGCGGATAACGTGGGCGCCGGCGGCGGTGTCAAGATCGACCGCCTCCTCTGCCGTAACGACGTCGTGTATTTTTATCCCTACTATCTGTCCGGGGTGGATGCGCTGTTTTGGCGCTCCGGCGCGCCGATCACCGACTTCCGCCACCTGGCCACCATCGCCAATCCCTTCTCGCCGGATCGCATCGGCCGCGCCCCGGAAATCTGGAGCCACCTTTATCCGCGCCACGGTTTCGCCAACAACGACCACCCCGGCCGCACCGCGCCGGTCCTGGCGTATCGCAGCGCCCATCTGGTCGGCGATGCCACCGTCGCCCTGCGCCCGAAGCGCACCACCGGTTACGCCCACGGGCACTGGCAAAATCTCGCCCCGCAACCGACCCTCTACTGCGCGGCGAACATCGCCGATCTGCCCACGCCCATCGACCCGGAAGGCGGCTACGGCCACAACATCTGGCCGCGCTTCGAGTGTCCCTTGAGCGACATCGGCATCCCGGTTGGCTTCATTCCTTATCACTACTGTTTTACCGAGTAATGCAGCCGCGAACGACCGCCCAAACCGACGGTCTTGATCTACAATGTTCGCGTATATCAGACCGTGGAGGCCACATGCACGTCGCGAAATGGGGTAACAGCCTGGCGGTTCGCCTGCCGGCGGTGGTGGTGGAGGCGCTGAGCCTGCGGGAAGGCGACGACATCGAAATCGAGGTGGCCGGCGCCCGGGCGTTCGCGATTCGCAAGAAACCGGAGGCCCGCGAGCTGCTGGCCCGGATCCGGAAATATCGCGGTCGCCTGCCCGCCGATTTCAAGTTCGACCGGCTCGACGCCCATGCGCGGGACTGAGTCGTTCTTTGACACCAACGTCTTGCTGTACCTGCTGTCCGGGGACGCCGCCCAGGCGGATCGCGCCGAAGCCGTGCTGGCTCTGGGGGGCACAATCAGCGTCCAGGTGCTCAACGAGTTCGCGGCGGTGGCCGCGCGCAAGCTCGGCCTGTCGTACCCCGAAATCCGGGAGGTGCTGGAGCCGGTGCGCGCGGTTTGCGCCGTCGTTCCGCTCACGCTGGAGACGCACGACCTCGGGCTCCAGATCGCCGAGCGGTACGGGTTTTCCATCTACGATTCGCTGATCGTCGCCGCCGCGCTCCGGGCGGGATGCCGGACGCTGTACTCGGAAGACCGGCAAGACGGCCAGACCCTCGACGGGCGGCTGGTCGTCCGCAACCCGTTCGCCGTGCGCCCGAGCGGGGTTGAAATGCCCGATCCAGGCCCATAAACGACGAGAGGATCGAACTCGAGGCGACCTTGGCGGCGGCCAGACCGGGAGCGGTGGTTACGTCGAACGGCGCGGCGTACTTCTCCCGCAACAGCGCCAGCGTGGCGGCGGTGGTCTGGTACTCGCCGATGGCGGTCGGCGCGGCGGCGGTCGGTGGCTCGATGGGGTGCGCGGTCCTGGTCTGATCCGCGGTGTTTGGCTCGGTCCATGATCTTGACTCCGGTTTCGCCAGCAATTCTCATTTTGAAACTGTGGTGGGATTTCTTGGTTGGAAATGGCCATATAAGTGGGAGAATAGCCCAAAAAATTGACCTGTTTTGGTTGATTTGTGGGAATCAACTCCCTCCACCAGGCCAAAATGAGAATTGCTGCGGTTTCGCGCCGTCCCTGGCGCGGAGGGGATAAAGGGGTTACTTCTTCTTACCCTTGCCGGCGGGTTCGGCTTGACCGTCGGTTTCGTGGCCGTTGCCGTTCTCGGTCGGGCCGGATAACTGCCGGAACAGCGCCGGGCTGTAGTGCTGGCGGCGGAAGTCGGCGATTTGCCGGGCGTATTTCCCGTCGCTGACCACCTCGAACTCCACGGCGTAATAAGACCCCCCA
>JBDHRD010000042.1:0-18967 GCA_039807425.1 Candidatus Contendibacter sp.
GATCCGGCGGCGTTTACCTTGTGGGAGTTCGCCAACAATCTGAACAAGGACGTGCGGGTCAACATCCTGCACGCCGGCCCCGGCACGCTGTGGACGGATTTGGAAAAGGCGGCCCTGGGCGAATTGGGTGGGGCGGCGGTGCTGAACAAGGGTCGTTAGTTTATTGGGAACCTCTCTAAGGTTTTTATTCAAAATATTGATAAGCATTCCAGTTTATATTCGTTAATCTTGTAAAGAAGGCGCCATACAGTACTCCAGCTTCATTAAACCCTGGAGAATGCGCCAAAATGAATAAACGTCGCCTTTTTCGGACCCTGGTAGCCGTGGTCCTGGCCACCGGGATCAGCTCGTCCGCTTTCGCGGAAGTCACGCTGCTCAACGTTTCCTATGATCCCACCCGCGAGCTTTATCAGGACTTCAACGCGACCTTCGTCAAACACTGGCAAAGCCAGACCGGCGAAACCGTGACCGTCCAGCAGTCGCACGGCGGCTCCGGCAAGCAGGCGCGGGCGGTGATCGACGGCCTGGAAGCCGACGTGGTGACCCTGGCGCTCGCCTACGACGTGGACGCTCTCGCCGAGAGGGGCGGTCTCATCCCAAAGGATTGGCAGCAGCGATTACCGAACAACAGCGCGCCTTATACCTCCACCATCGTGTTTCTGGTACGCAAGGGCAATCCCAAGGGTATCAAGGATTGGGACGATCTGGTGAAGCCGGGCGTCTCGGTCGTCACGCCCAACCCGAAAACCTCCGGCGGCGCACGCTGGAACTACCTCGCCGCCTGGGGCTACGCCCTCAAAAAGCAAGGGAACGACGCGGCTCAGGCCCGTGAGTTCGTGACCAAGCTGTACAAAAACGTCCCGGTGCTCGATTCCGGCGCGCGGGGTTCTCTGACCACCTTTAGCGAGCGCGGCATCGGCGATGTGTTCCTGTCTTGGGAAAATGAAGCGTTTCTCGCCACGAAGGAACTCGGGCCGAACAAATTCGAGATCGTGACGCCTTCGCTGTCGATCCTGACGGAACCACCGGTGACCGTGGTCGACAAGGTGGTGGATAAGAAAGGCACACGCAAGACCGCCGAGGCGTACCTGCAATACCTATACAGTGAAGAAGGGCAGAATATCGTGGGGAAACACTTCTACCGCCCGCGCGACCCCAAGATCGCAGCCCGGTACGCTGGGCAATTTTCCAAAGTCAACCTCTTCACCATCGACGACGTGTTCGGCGGCTGGCAGAAAGCGCAGAAGACGCACTTCGACGACGGCGGCGTCTTCGATCAAATCTACCAGGTGAGCAAGTAAGGCCCATCGAGATGGGTTCAGGCTTCCCGAAGTTAAACGGCTTTGGGGGGGTCACCGCGGATCAGCAACCGATTGCAGAAAAACGCATAAGGATTTCGGAATTAATTATTTTTAGTTATTACCTTTCGTTTTTAGACTTCGGTCGGCTTAAAACTTGATCTGGAGTCTAGCGATGAAATGCTTGTTTGGCGTCGTTCGCGTCTTTGCTGGGTGAGCCGCTGATGCGCGCCGGCAAACCGTATCGCGTCCTGCCAGGGTTTCCGCTGGCGCTGGGTTATACCCTGGTCTATCTGAGTTTGATCGTGCTGATCCCCCTCGGTGCGGTCTTCCTTAAGTCGGCGACGCTGAGTTGGGAGCAGTTCTGGGCGGTCATCAGCGCACCGCGCGTGCTGGCCTCCTATCGGATCAGCTTTGGCGCCTCGCTGCTGGCCGCCGCCATCAACGCCGTGTTCGGACTGATCTTCGCCTGGGTGCTGGTGCGCTACCGCTTTCCGGGCAAGCGGATCGTGGATGCGCTGGTGGATTTGCCGTTCGCCTTGCCCACTGCCGTCGCCGGAATCGCACTCACCGCCATCTACGCCGGCAACGGCTGGCTGGGCCAATGGCTGGAACCGCTGGGCCTCAAGGTCGCCTTCACCCCCCTGGGCATCCTGGTGGCGCTGATTTTCATCGGGTTGCCTTTCGTGGTGCGCACGGTGCAACCAGTGCTCGAGGACCTGGACGCCGAACTGGAAGAAGCGGCTGCCAGCCTCGGCGCGGATCGCTGGCAGACGTTCCAGCGCGTGCTGCTGCCCGTGCTGCTGCCGGCGCTGCTCACCGGCTTCGCTCTGGCCTTCGCCCGGGGGGTCGGCGAGTATGGTTCGGTGATCTTTATCGCCGGCAACGTGCCGCTGGTGTCGGAGATCACTCCACTGCTGATCATTACCAAACTGGAGCAGTACGACTACGTCGGCGCCACGGCTATCGCCGTGGTGATGCTGGTGGTCTCGTTCATCCTGCTCTTTCTGATTAACGGCTTGCAGTTCTGGGCCAACCGCAGTCGCGCGAGGATCTAAGCATGAGCGCCGTCGTCGCCACTCATTGGATCGCCTGTGCGCAGCGGTTCGAGAAAAATGCCGCCACCCGCGAACCCGCCTGGGTCAAAAGGGTGCTTATCGCTATCGCGTTGACATTTTTCGGGCTGTTCCTGTTGCTACCGCTGATGACGGTATTCGCCGAAGCGCTCCGCAAGGGCTGGCAGGTCTATTTCGCCGCGTTGGTGGAACCCGACGCGCTGTCCGCGATTTATTTGACCCTGCTGGTCGCCGCGATCAGCGTGCCGCTCAACCTGGTGTTCGGCGTCGCGGCGGCCTGGGCGATTGCAAAATTCGATTTTCGCGGCAAGCAGTTGTTGACCACCTTGATCGATTTACCGTTCTCGGTCTCGCCGGTCATCGTCGGTTTGATTTTCGTGCTGCTGTTCGGGATGCAGGGTTGGTTCGGTCCCTGGTTGATGGCGCACGACGTAAAAATCATTTTCGCTGTGCCCGGTCTGGTGCTGGCGACGATATTCGTTACGTTCCCGTTCGTCGCCCGCGAGTTGATTCCGCTGATGGAAGCCCAGGGCCGGGAAGAGGAAGAGGCCGCCATCGTCTTGGGGGCTTCCGGCTGGCAAACCTTCTGGCGCATCACCCTGCCGAACATCAAATGGGGCTTGCTCTACGGCGTGATCCTGTGCAACGCCCGCGCCATGGGTGAGTTCGGCGCGGTCTCCGTGGTGTCCGGCCACATCCGCGGACGAACCAACACTCTGCCGCTGCAAGTAGAGATTCTTTACAACGAATACCAATTCGCCGCCGCCTTCGCGGTGGCCTCGCTGCTGGCGCTGCTGGCCTTGCTGACGCTGGTCGTCAAATCCCTGGTGGAATGGCGGGGCCGACAACCATCGAATGCGGGCGAGGAGTCTCAGGGGGTTCCCGCATGAGCATTCGCGTGCAAAACATCATCAAGCAGTTTGGCCCTTTCGTCGCCCTCGACGACGTCACGCTGGATTTTCCGACGGGCGAACTGGTGGGTCTGCTGGGGCCATCCGGTTGCGGCAAAACCACTCTGTTGCGGATCATCGCCGGCCTGGAGTCCGCTGACCGTGGTCAGGTGTTTCTCGACGGCGCGGATGCCTCCAATGCCCACGTGCGCGAGCGCCAAGTCGGCTTCGTGTTCCAACATTACGCGCTGTTCCGGCACATGACCGTGTTCGACAATGTGGCCTTCGGGCTGCGGGTCAAGCCGCGCGGGCAACGTCCCGCCGAGAGCGCGATTCGGGCGCGCGTCCGCGAACTGCTGGACCTGGTGCAATTGGCGGCGCTCGCCCGGCGCTACCCCACGCAATTGTCCGGTGGCCAACGGCAGCGGGTCGCCCTGGCCCGCGCCCTGGCGGTCGAGCCGCGCGTGCTGCTGCTCGACGAGCCGTTCGGCGCGCTGGACGCCAAGGTCCGCAAGGAGCTGCGGCGCTGGCTGCGCCAGTTGCACGATGCGCTGCACATCACCAGCATTTTCGTGACCCACGATCAGGAGGAAGCCCTGGAGGTATCGGATCGGGTCGTGTTGATGAACCGCGGCCGGGTCGAACAGGCCGGCGCCCCCCAGGAGGTCTACGAGCAGCCGGCCTCACCGTTCGTGTACAGCTTTCTCGGTGCCGTCAATCTGTTTCACGGCCGGGTTCAAGACCATCATCTGCATGTCGGCGAGGGGCGGTTGCCCGTCGGTCACAACGGCTTTCAACCCGGCGCCGAGGCGCTGGGCTTTGTCCGCCCCCATGAACTGGACATCGAAATCAACCCGGCGGAAACCGCCGGCATCGCGGCGCGCGTCGAGCGGGTGTTGGTCTTTGGCCCCACCGCGCGGATCGAACTGACCAGCGCGGAACGCGAATCCAGTCGCGTTTACGAGGTGGAATTGTCGCGCGAGCGCGTGGCCGCGCTAAACCTGGCGAACGGGCAACAGGTGCGCCTGAAACCGGCACGAATTCGCTTGTTCGCGCCCGAGCCCCTCCCCGCGGGGAGCCTGATCGGCCTTGATGGAGAGGGAATTTGAACTTCCAGCAACCAGACAACCCGGGCGGTGACCGAGATCGCCGTCAGACCCGAAAGGCAGCGAACACTTTGAACCCGAGCCGACTGAATTCACTGACCAGCCCCCTGGATGACCGGCAACTGGCGCAGCTCCAGGCCGTCCTCGCCGACCTGTCACCGCTCCAGTTGGCCTGGGTCAGCGGCTATCTCGCGGCCTCGAGTGGGCTGACAGTGGCAGCCAATCAGGCGCCTGGAACCGAGCGGGTACAGGAGCCCGGCCCGACCCTGACGATCCTCTACGGCTCGCAGACCGGCAATGCCCGCGCGGTGGCCGAATCACTCGCCGGGTTGGCCCGGGGGCGGGGCATCGAGCCGCGCCTGTCCTCGATGGCCGATTATCGGTCGCGGGACCTGGCCCGGGAACGGCTGCTGCTGGTGGTGGTCAGCACCCAGGGCGAGGGCGAGCCGCCCGAGAGTGCCCGGGAGCTGCACGCCTTCCTCCACGGCAAGCGGGCGCCGCGCCTGGACGGGCTGCACTACGGTGTGCTCGGCCTCGGGGATTCGAGCTATGAATACTTCTGCCAGACGGCCAAGGACTTCGCTGGCCGGCTGGAGGCCCTGGGCGGCAAGCCCCTGCTCGACCCCCAATATTGCGATGTCGATTTCCAGAAGGCGGCTACCGCCTGGTCGCAGTCGGCCCTGGAGCAGTCGGCGGAGTTTCTGGGCCAGCGCGAGGCGCAAATCATCCAGCTGCCCGGCACGCGGCCGGCCCCGGCAACGGTCCCCAAGCCACGGACCGATGCCCCGCTCGCGGCCGTGCTGCTGGAAAATCGCCCACTCACCACCGCGGACGCCGTGGGCGAGGCCCGTCACCTGGCTCTGGCCATCGAACCCTCCGCCCTGAAGTACACTCCCGGCGACGCCTTGGGCGTCTGGTTCCACAACGACCCGGCACTGGTGGATCGGGTGTTGGCGGCGACCGGCCTCGATGGTGACCAGGCCGTCACCCTGGACGACCAGGCGACCGAGCTGCGCGCGGCGCTGAGCAGCCGCCTGGAACTGACCCAGCTGCACCCGACCGTGGTCAAGGGCTGGGCCAGCCTGACCGGATCGAAGGAACTGGCGGCCCTCTGTGAAGACGCTGCCCGCTTGCGGGAATATGCGGCCGGGCGCCAGTTCATCGACCTGATCGCCGAGTATCCCGGCCGACCCGAGGCTGCTGACCTGGCCGGTGCTCTCCTGCCTCTGCGCCCCCGTCTCTACTCCATCGCCTCCAGTCAGACCGAGACCCCGGACGAGGTTCACCTGACCGTCGCCCTGCTGAGCTACCAGGCCGGGGGCGAGGAGCGCCTGGGCGGCGCCTCCGGCTTCCTGATCCGGCGCCTGGCCGAGGACGACCAGATTCGCGTCCACCTGGCGGAGAATCCGACCTTCCGGTTGCCTGCCGATAGTGACGCCCCGGTGATCATGGTCGCGGCCGGCACCGGGGTGGCGCCCTTCCGCGCCTTCCTGCAGCAACGCGCCGCCCAAGGCGACCGGGGGCGCAACTGGCTGATCTTTGGCAACCGCCACTTCCGCCGTGACTTCCTCTACCAACTCGACTGGCAGGCGCACCGCAAAGCCGGGCTCCTGAGCCGCGCCAACGTCGCCTTCTCGCGCGACCAGGCGGACAAGCGCTATGTCCAGCATCGACTGCTCGAACAGGGCCGCGACCTCTACGCCTGGCTCCAGGAGGGGGCCTACCTGTATTGCTGCGGCTCCAACGCCATGGGCCGGGCGGTCCACGAGGCCCTGCTGGCGCTGATCGCCCGCGCGGCCGGGGTCGACCCGGAGGGGGCGGAGGAGCGGATCGAGACCCTGCGGCGCGAAGGCCGTTACCTGCGCGATCTCTACTGATTTCCGGAATGAGCATGAATACCCAGCCCAGCACTCTTTCCCCAGTGGAAACGATCAAGGCCCGCAGCCATTTCCTGCGCGGCACCCTGGCCGAGAGCCTGACCGACGAACTGACCGGCGCCCTGGCCCCGGGCGACGAGCAGCTCTCCAAGTTCCACGGCTTCTACCAGCAGGACGACCGCGATGTGCGCGCGGATCGGCTCGCGCGGCGGCTGGAGCCGGCCTACAGCTTTATGCTCCGGGCGCGCCTGCCGGGCGGTGTGTGCACCCCAGCCCAGTGGCTGGCGATTGACCGCGTTGGCCGGGAACTGACCCAGGGCAGCGTGCGTCTGACCACCCGTCAGACTTTCCAGTACCACGGCGTCCTCAGGGGCCACCTGCGGGGCGTCATTCAGGGCCTCCACCAGGTCCTGCTCGACTCCATCGGCGGCTGCGGCGACGTCAACCGCAACGTCATGTGCGGCCCCAATCCGGACCAGTCCGCGCTGCACGGCGAGGTCTACGCCTGGGCACGGCGCCTGAGCGAACACCTGCTGCCGCGCACCCGCGCCTACCACGAGCTGTGGCTCGACGGGGAGCGGGTGGCGGGCGGCGAGGAATCCGAGCCTCTGTACGGCCCGACCTACCTGCCGCGCAAGTTCAAGACCGCGATCGCCGTACCGCCCCACAACGATGTCGATGTCTATGCCAACGACCTGGGTTTGATCGCCATCGCCGACCCGGCCGATCCGGATCGACTCCTGGGCTTCAATTGCCTGGCAGGTGGCGGCATGGGCGCCACCCACGGTGACCGGAGCACCTTCCCGCGACTGGCCGACGACCTGGGCTTCGTTCTGCCCGAGCAGGTCCTGGCCGTGGCCGAAGCGGTGCTCACCACCCAGCGCGACCACGGCGAGCGCGGCGACCGCTCCCATGCCCGGCTCAAATACACCATCGAGCGGCTGGGCCTGGACGTCTTCCGCGCCGAGGTGGAACGGCGCTCCGGCATCGAGTTCACCCCGCCCTGCCCGGTCCAATTCACCGACCATGGCGACCGCTACGGCTGGACCAGGGGCCACGATGGCCGCTGGAGCCTGACCCTCTTCATCGAAAACGGGCGATTGCACGACCTGCCCGGACGTCCGCTGCTCAGCGGCCTGCGGGCCATCGCCGAGGTCCACCAGGGCGACTTCCGCATCACCCCCAACCAGAACCTGATGATCGCCGCGGTCCCCGCCCGCCAGAAGAAGCGGATCGAGTCGCTGGCCCGGGAGTACGGGCTCCTGGCCGACGGGCACTCGCCCCTGCGCCTGGGCGCCCTGGCTTGCGTTGCCCTCCCGACCTGCCCCCTGGCGATGGCGGAGGCCGAGCGCTACCTGCCGGACCTGTTGACCCGGCTCGAGACTCTGGCCGCCAACCACGGACTGGCGAGCCAGGAGATTGTGATTCGCATGACCGGCTGCCCCAATGGCTGCGCCCGGCCCTACCTGGCCGAGATTGGACTGGTCGGCAAGGGACCGCGCACCTACAACCTGCTGCTCGGCGGCGACGGCTGCGGGACCCGGCTCAACAAACTCTACCGTGACAACATCGCCGAGGCGGAGATCCTGGCCACCCTGGACGGGCTCTTCGCGCGCTATGCCGCGGAGCGGGAGGCCCGGGAGCGGTTCGGCGATTTCGTGGTCCGGGCCGGGATCGTCCGGCGCGTCGCCAACGCAGCGAGGGATTTCCATGACTGATTTGGCTATCCACCACGACTCCCGCCGCACGGATGGGAAACCTCGGAACCAGGATCGGAGTCCGGCCCCGGAATGGCTGCATCAGGCCAATATCGCGCTTGCCGCCCTCGATGCCGAGGGTCGGATGGCCTGGGCGCGCGACCAGTTGCCGGGCGCCCTGGTTCTGTCATCGAGTTTCGGTATCCAGGCCGCGGTCATGCTCCACCTGGCCAACCGGGTCTGCCCTCGCATCCCGGTGATCCTGATCGACACCGGCTACCTGTTCCCGGAGACGTACCGCTTTATCGACACGCTGGTGGCTCGCCTCGATCTCGACCTGCGGGTCTACCGTGCCGACCTCTCTCCGGCTTGGCTGGAGGCGCGCCACGGGCGCCTGTGGGAGCAGGGGGTGGACGGCATCGAGCGCTACAACCGGATGATGAAGGTGGAGCCGATGGGGCGCGCCCTGCGTGAGTTGGGGGTCGGCGCCTGGTTCGCCGGGCTGCGCCGGGAGCAGTCCCGGAGTCGCCGTGAACTGCCGTTCATCCAGGTCAAGGACGGGCGCTACAAGGTCTTCCCGATCCTCGACTGGACCAACCGGGACATCCATCGCTACCTCAAGCGCCATGATCTGCCCTACCACCCGCTGTGGGAGCAGGGCTATGTCTCGGTCGGTGACTGGCACTCCAGCGCCCCCCTGACACCCGGGATGCTGGAGGAGGAGACCCGCTTCTTCGGGCTCAAGCGAGAGTGCGGGCTCCATGAATAGGCCATCCGGACACCAAGCCCCGAACGGGAACCTCGTCTGGCACCATCACCCGGTGGACCAGGCCCGGCGGGCGGAGCTGAAAGGCCAGCGGCCGGCCCTGCTTTGGTTCACGGGTCTCAGCGCCTCCGGCAAATCCACCTTGGCGGGGGCGACCGAAGAGGTCCTGATCGACCAGGGCTATCACACCTACCTGCTCGACGGAGACAATGTGCGTCACGGCCTCTGCGCCGATCTCGGCTTCAGCGACGCGGACCGCACCGAAAACATCCGGCGGGTGGGGCAGGTCGCACGCCTGCTGACCGATGCCGGGTTGATCGTACTGGCCTCCTTTATCTCCCCCTTCCGGGCGGATCGCCAACTGGTGCGGGACATCCTGCCGGACGGCCAATTCATCGAGGTCTTCATGGATGCGCCCCTGGATACCTGCCGCCACCGCGACCCCAAGGGGCTCTATGCCCGGGCCGAGCGGGGCGAGATCAGGCAGTTCACCGGGATCGACAGCCCCTACGAGCCGCCCGAGTCACCCGAGGTCCGGATCGAGGCTGGCCGCATCAGTATCCACCAAGGCGTCAACCAGTTGCTCGGCTACCTGAACCAGCGTGGCCTGCTCGGCGCGGGCTGCCGGCTGGTGGAACCGGCCGGTTCCCGGTACATACCCCAGTTCTGACTCAGGAGTTAGCCCATGTTCGCGCGTATTTCCACCAGCGAGTCCCCCGGGGGCCGCGATTTCCATGCCTCGCGGTCTACTGCGTCGTATGCCTACCAACAGGCAGGCCCCCAGGCCCGCTCTGGCGAACGGCACGCCAGGTTGAATCGGAGTCCGGTCCAAGTCCCGGGTGCCGGCCACCCACGGACCCTGAACCACCTGGACTGGCTGGAATCGGACGCCATCCACATCCTGCGCGAGGTCGCCGGCCAGTGCGCCAACCCGGTCCTGCTGTTCTCCGGCGGCAAGGACTCCATCTGCCTGTTGCGCCTGGCGGAGAAAGCCTTCCGGCCCGGACCCTTCCCCTTTCCGCTGCTACACATCGACACCGGCCACAATTACCCGGAGGTCATCGCGTTCCGCGACCAGCGCGCTGCTGAACTGGGGGAGCGACTGATCGTGCGCTCGGTCGAGGACTCCATCGCGCGGGGCTCGGTGGTGCTGCGGCATCCGGGGGAGTCGCGCAACCGCCACCAGTCGGTGACCCTTCTGGAAGCGATCGAGGAGTTCGGTTTCGATGCCTGCATCGGTGGCGCTCGCCGGGACGAGGAAAAGTCCCGCGCCAAGGAGCGGATCATGAGCTTCCGCGACTCCTTCGGTCAGTGGGACCCGAAGAACCAGCGCCCCGAACTGTGGAACCTCTACAACGCCCGCACCCACCAGGGCGAGCACATCCGCGCCTTCCCGATCAGCGACTGGACCGAGCTGGATGTGTGGCAATACATTCAGCGCGAGG
Organism: Candidatus Contendibacter sp.; assembly: GCA_039807425.1. Taxonomy (GTDB): domain Bacteria; phylum Pseudomonadota; class Gammaproteobacteria; order Competibacterales; family Competibacteraceae; genus Contendibacter. Next base: position 10,156 of record JBDHRD010000042.1, read on the forward strand.
GCCTGGAACTGCCCTCCATCTATTACGCCCACCCCAGGCTCGTGGTGCGCGACAAGGGGCTGCTGCGCCCGGTCACGGCCCTGACCCCCGCCGGACCGGCGGATCGGGTGGAGGAAGTGCGAGTACGTTTCCGCACTGTCGGTGACATCACCTGCACGGCGCCGGTGGAGTCCGATGCCGATACAGTCGAGAAAATCCTGGCCGAGACCGCTGTGACCACCATCACCGAACGCGGCGCTACCCGTATGGACGACCAGACCAGCGAGGCGTCCATGGAAGAGCGCAAGCGGGCCGGATACTTCTGAACTCCATTTGAATCATAAGGAATCATCCCAAAGGAATCATCCCATGTCTGTCTTGCAAGACCTCCCATCGCCAGATCACGGTGTGCTGCGTTTCCTCACCTGCGGCAGCGTTGACGACGGCAAGAGCACGCTGATCGGGCGCCTGCTGGTTGACACCAAGGCTGTCCTGGCTGACGCCCTCCATGCCGTCGAGCGCACCTCCAAAAAACGGGGGCTGGCCGAGATAGACCTGTCGCTGCTCACCGACGGCCTCCAGGCCGAGCGCGAACAGGGCATCACCATCGATGTCGCCTACCGCTATTTTTCCACGGGCACGCGCAACTTCATCATCGGCGATGCGCCGGGACACGAGCAGTACACCCGCAACATGGTCACCGCGGCCTCGACCGCGGACTTGGCGATCATCCTGGTGGACGCCCGCAAGGGGGTTCTGACCCAGACCCGCCGACACTCCTACATTGCGCATCTTCTCGGTATCCGCCACCTTTTAGTGGCGGTTAACAAAATGGACCTGGTGGGTTACGACCCGGCGGTCTTCGCCCGGATCGAAGCCGATTACCTCGACTTTGCGGCGCGACTGGGGATCGGCGATGTCCGCTTCATCCCACTTTCGGCCCTGACCGGTGAGATGGTGGTGGAGCGCGGCGAACAACTTGGCTGGTACCAGGGACCGACCCTGATCGAGATCCTGGAGAATGCCCCTGCCGCCCACACGGAGCGGGCCGAGCCCTTCCGTTTCCCGGTACAGTATGTCTGTCGTCCGCGCGCTTCCGCCGATCCTGAACTGCACGATTACCGGGGCTTCATGGGCCGGGTGGAGTCGGGTGAGATCGCCGTGGGGGATACCGTCACTGTCCTGCCCTCCGGTCGGCAAAGCCGGGTACGCGCCATCCAGGTCGGTGGAGTGGACCGGTCGTTGGCTATCCACGAAGAGTCGGTCACCCTGCTGCTCGCCGACGAGATCGACTGCTCTCGCGGCGACATGATCGTCAAGGCCGACGAAGCGCCCAGCCCGGCGCGTGAAATCGACGCCTTCCTCTGCTGGCTGTCCGAGACGCCCCTCTCGCCGGCACGCACCTACCTGCTACGCCACACCACGCGAGAGGTCAAGGCCAAGGTGGCGCGCATCGATTACCGGCTGGATCTCAACACCCTGGAACAGGGGACGGCGGCCACACTCGACATGAACGACATTGCCCGCCTCAGGCTGAAGCTCGCCGCACCTATCTTCTCCGACCCCTATGCCGATAACCGCGCCACCGGCGCCTTTATCCTCATTGACGAGAGCACCAACAACACCATTGGCGCGGGAATGATCGGTTAGGTCGTTCTGAAAAAGATTTTCCCTCTCATGCGGGCCGAATCAGGATGTCCGATTTGGGTGAGCGAGGGTTGTGCTCCAACCGGGTCTCAACCTCCCGCGACAGTTGGTCCATCAAGTCGCGGCGCCCCGGTCCGGCGCAGTCCATCAGAGTCAGTCAGCGCAGCACCCAAGCGATCCTGTGTTCGGGCAAGAACACGGGAGGACCGGCACGGGTCCCGCGAGAAACCATAGTGCTCCTGTCTGAGTGGTGGAATCGCCTCGGTCGAACCACCCCGGCGCCGCGCGCCATCCCTCCTTGGCCAAGGAGGGGAATTTCCACAACCGGCAGAGGAGCGCTATAGCGACGGAACGCCTGCCGACGGGCGTCATGAAGTACGCGGCAACACCGTCAGGACGCGCCCGATAAAGGCGTGCAGTTCGATCAGGTAGTTGCTCAGGAACTTGGCTGTCCGTTCGTCGGTGACCTGCCCGTCCTCGGCGATCAGGCCGGGCTTGAACTGAACGTAGGCTTCGACGGTGTTCATCAGCGGCGAATTGCAGAAGCAGAGCACCCCGCGCAGGTGGCTCTGCGCCACCGCCGTGCCGATCGCACCGGGCGACGCGCCGATTACCCCGGAAGGCTTGCGCGCGAACGAGTTCTGGCCCCAGGGCCGGCTGGCCCAGTCGATGGCGTTCTTCAGTCCGCCGGGGATCGAGCGGTTGTATTCGGGAGTGACGAACAGCAGGGCGTCGACGTCAGCGATGGCCTGCTTGAGGGCCCGCCCCGCCGGCGGGAAGTCGGCGTCGTAGTCCTGGCTGTACAGCGGCAGATCCTTGATCGGAATCTCGCGGAGCGCGAGTTCCGGCGGTGCCAGGCGCACCAGCGCCTTGGCCAGCAGACGATTGATCGAGGTCGAGGACAGACTGCCGACGAAATAACCGGCTGTGTAGGTGGCCATCAGAACTCCTATGTGCGCGAGAGAGCGTGAGGTTCCCCTCGGAGCGAGGGCGGCCGGGCAAACAGCACGATCAGGTAGTGGCGCCCGAGAAACGGTTAAGAAAACTCTCCGTCGATTTTTCGGAAAAACTCCGGCGGGGTTGGCTGGAAACCAGCTTCGTCAGCCAAAAACCGACCGGGAGCAGGTTCCGCAATCATTGTAGACCACGGTTCGATATGCCGTACCGCCGAGAACCGGTTGTCGGGACGGGGGTTTGGCATCCACGCCGAAACGGTTTTACCGGGGGACGACAGAACTTCCCTTGAGACTCCCTTGGCGACCCGAGGAGCCGATCTGCACGCCCCGCTTCGGACTACCGAATCGCGTCGATCCTGACGGGGGCGGTGCCGCCCATCGCCAGTTGCTGCGCAGCGGCACGGGAGAGATCGATGACTCGGCCCCCATAGTAGGGTCCCCGGTCGTTAATCGTTACCGTGACCGCCTTGCCGTTCCGCAGATTGGTCACCCGGGCCCTGGTTCCGAGCGGCAAACTGCGATGGGCGGCGGTCAGGGCGTACTGGTTAAAACGGTTGCCGCTCGCGGTTTTCTTGCCGTGAAAGCCCGGTCCGTACCAGGACGCTGTCCCCACCTGCCGACCGCGGGCGCTGGCCTCGAGCGGAACGGTGGCGGCGAGCGCGAGGGCGGCCGGCAACACGACGGACGAAAGGGCGACGAAAACCCGGCGGGACCGGCGCGGCAAGCCATGGCGTTTGTTGCGTTCGTTCATCACGAAACCTCTTCGGTTGGGTTGCGGACGTCCCCGATCCCGAGCGGGAAGGCGGAGATCGTCCCGAACCATGGAAACGTCATGATCGCAGCGTACCATGTCGTTCCCGGAGAATGTCAACCCAATCGTCGAAGAAAATCGGCCTATTTCAATATAACATATTGACAAAAAACGATAAATATTTTTACAAATCAATGTTCATTAACTATATGATAATACTCACGAAAAATTTTTTATTGAGAACCAGGAGAGGATTTAAAAGATTACATTATTTAATTATTTACAATTCATAAAGTTAAAAATAAATCTTCCACCGATCGACGGCCATCGCGGGCGATGGGCGTTTTCTCCGTACCGCTGCAGGGGAGTAGATGATTCTGGTGGATACGGCGCGCGGCGCCTTAGAGCCTATACGGAAACTAACCATGTAAAAACATGGGCTTATTGATGATAAAATGCCACTAAAGCAAGGAGAACCACGATATTTTCCAGTAAACATTTGGTTCAACAAGATTTACTTTTCGTATAGGCCCTTATCCGCCCTACACCGCCCACCTGCCAAGCAGGTATGATCTTTATCTGGAAATCACCTGATTCCTCGGAAACATGATTGAAATCCTTGATCTTTAACTTAAGAATGGCGCCAGTTGCCACGAAGGCGATTGTTAGCCTTTGGCAACATGATGACCTCGGAGAGAAATGAATGATGACGACGCCCAGCCGGCCGTTTCAGCAGCAGTTGGCCAGCGACAATTACGCCGGCCTGTGCCCGGAAGCCCTGGCGGCGCTGGAACAGGCTAACCGGGGCCACGCTCCATCCTACGGTCAGGACCGCTGGACCGCCGAGGCCTGTGACCGGTTTCGGGCGCTGTTCGAGACGCCCTGCGAGGTGTTCTTCGTCTTCAACGGCACGGCGGCCAACGCGCTGGCGCTGGCCAGCTTGTGCCAGTCCTATCACAGCATTGTCTGCCATCGCTACGCGCACGCCGAAACCGACGAGTGTGGCGCCCCGGAATTTTTCTCGCACGGCGCCAAGCTGTTGCTGGCCGACGGGCACGACGGCAAGCTCGACCCGGCCAGCGTGGAGGAGATCGTCACCCGGCGTGGCGACATTCACTACCCCAAGCCCCGGGTGGTCAGCCTGACCCAGTCCACCGAGCTGGGCACGGTCTACGCGCTGGCCGAGTTGCAAGGCATCCAGCAGGTCGCCCACCGGCACGACCTGAAGCTGCACCTGGACGGCGCCCGCTTCGCCAACGCGGTGGCCGCGCTCGACCTGCCGCCGCGCGCCCTCACTGTGGACTGCGGGGTGGATGTACTCTGTTTTGGTGGATCCAAGAACGGTCTGGCGGTGGGCGAGGCGGTGCTGTTCTTCGATCTGGTCGCCGCCGAGGAATTTGCCTACCGCTGCAAGCAGGCCGGGCAGTTGGCGTCCAAGATGCGGTTCCTGGCAGCGCAGTGGCTGGGATTGCTGAGGGGCGACGCCTGGCTGCGCTACGCCGCCCATGCCAACCACTGCGCGGCCCTGCTGGAAGAAGCGCTCTGCACCCTGCCGGAAATCGAATTGATGTTCCCGCGGCAGGCCAACGCCGTGTTCGCGCGGATGCCGGAGGCGGTGATCACGGCGCTGCGTCAAAAAGGCTGGCTGTTTTATACCTTCATCGGCGTGGGCGGCGTGCGGCTAATGTGCGCCTGGGATACCGAGGAGGCGACCGTGCAGGCCTTCATCACCGATGTCAAGACGGCCCTGCGGGCGGCTCGGTGAGTGCCGCGGCCCGCGTCGAATTCACTTAGCCGGGATCGAGCATGGGGACGGCTTGCCGCCGCCGGGTCCGACCCACTTTCAACCGATCCTTGTACCGGCCCAGCAGTTTCAGCGAGTCCTCGACGTATTCGCGTGAGGAAATTTCGGTGGCGGCGTAGCGGCGCAACAGTTCCAGCCACCGGTTGTGGATCGCGCACGGGGCCTTCCGGTCGCCGCCATCCAGCGGACAATCGGGACAGCGCGCATGGGCCAGAACCCCGACCGCCGCCTGTTTTTGCCACTGCTGGCGATAGTGGCGGGCATAGGTTTCGATCCATTCCAGCGCCCGCGTCTGCCGCTCCTCAGCGGGAAACGGCGTAACATATTGTTCGATGGCCGCGATCTGCTGAAGCAGAAATTCTGCGTCAGACAAGTCCAGGTTCTCGGCCTCTCCCACGAAACGGGTGATCAGCGCCAAGGTTGGATCATCGGCAATGTACATGGCTTTTTTCTTGCGGGGCGACCCTACCGAAAACGAACGGCAAAATCATAGCAAGAAATTGTGCAATGCACAAAATCATTTCCGTCATCGGATATCGATGCGGCGACAGCCCCCCGAGTCGAGGTAGAGTGGACCGTCCGCTCCGGCAGGTCCTGGGGGATGCGTCGGGCACTATGCCGGCGCTGGCGGGATTGACGGGTATTGCCCATTAGACCTTGATCGGCGTGACGATCATCTGGATTTCCCGCAGGTGCAGGCGGCGCTGCATGGCGATAGCGGTGTGGTTGTGCAGCCACGAGATCAGCCAGCTTTCGTTGTCGAAAATCAGCTTGCTGCCCAAGCACACGCTGTTGGGATATTCGGTCACGACCTTGACCACCAGCGTTTCCAGTTCCTCTTCGACGTCGGTGCCGAAGGCGGCGTAGGAGGTGGCCGCCAAGCCCACGCTGTGGCAGTAGTTGACGTAGTAGCGCAGCGAATTCTCGATCTGGTATTGCAGCGAACGCAGCGTACCCTTGCCGCCGTAGCTCTCCGCATCCACCTCGCCGACGCTCAGGAAAATGAAATTTTTGAAATGGCCAGTGAACACTTCGTTGAGCCACTTGAGGGTGTACATGCCGAGCCCGCGATTCTTGCCGATCAGAAAGATCGCAGTCGGCAGTTCCGGATTCAACGGGGGTTCGGGCAGGTCCTCGCCCCAATCCGGACGTGGCGCGTAGAGCGTATCGATGGTACGCAACTGCTGGCGAACCTGTTCGTAGTGACGCTTGACCAGGGCGCAAGTCCCGATGATCAGGCCGGTGATCAGGATGGTGAGCCAGCCGCCCTCGGTGAATTTCTCCACCACCGTCACCACTAGGATGCCGCCGGTGACCGTGAAGCCCAGCAGCGCCAGCGCCAGCTTCGATTTCCAGTTGTCCTCATCGTAGCGGCTGACCCACCAGTGCCGGCACAGCCCCAGCAGCGACAGGGAGAAGGTGATGAACACGTTGATGCTGTACAGCACCACCAGCACCGATACGTTGCCCTCGGTCCACGCCAGGATGCCGAGGGCGCCCAGCCCCATCAGGAGGATGCCGTTCTGAGTGACCAGGCGGCCGGACAGGTTGCGGAACTGGCGCGGCACCCAGGAATCCACCGCCATGTTCGCCAGCACCTTCGGCCCACCCAGGAAGCCGGTATTGGCGGCCACGAACAGCAGCCCCGCTTCCAGCAGCAGCACGATGGCCAGCACACCATGGCTCAGCGCCGGGTCGAGATGCCAGCTCCCGATGATGGCGTTGAAGGTCACCGCGTTCAGGGTTTGATGAGCGACCGGTTGGGCGTTCCAGAGCAGGTACAGCAGAATGACGCCGCCAGCGGTGAAACTCAGCGATCCGGCCATGTAAAGCATGGTGTACCGGCCGGTTCGGACCCTTGGCTCCGTCAGCAGGTTGACATTGTTGGAAACCGCCTCCAGGCCGGTATAGGTGCCGCCACCCAGCGAGTAGGCGCGCAGGAACAGCGAGACCGCGAATACCCAGCCCATCTGCTGGGTCAGATGCTCGGTTTCGGTGATGGTGTCCGGGATCAGGTGGGGCAGACCCTCGGCATGAGCGATGACACCGTAGATGATCAAGCCGGCGTGAGTCAGGAAGAAGCCGATGAAGATCGGCAACAGTATCTTGATGGATTCCTTCAGCCCACGCAGATTGAGCATGATCAGGAGGATGCCCAGCGCGATCTCGGTCGCGAGCTTGTAGGGCTGGGCGCCGGGCGGCAGCAGGCTGAACAGTGCATCCACGCCGGCGGCGATGGAGATGGCGATGGTCAGCACGTAATCCACCAGCAGGGCCGAGCCGGACACCAGACCGGCGCGCGGACCCAGCAACTGGGTGGCGATCTTGTAACCGCCGCTTCCCGACGGGAACAGCTCGATGACCTGGTTGTAGGACAGGGCGATGATGAAGACGGTCAGGAAGGTCGCGGCAGCCAGATAAAGGCCGAAGTGCGTGTACTGCCCCAGGGCCACGAAGGCCTGCTCGGGACCGTAGCAGGCGGAAGACAGGCCATCCGCGCCGAGGCCGATCCAGGCCAGGAAGGCGACCGTGGCAATGCTTTGGCGGGTTTCCGGGTTGAACGGGTCATGCGGTTTGCCAATGACCGCATCCCTGAGTTTGTCGGCGAATGGCATGGGGGGATTCTCATCATTATTTTTTCGCCGGTTACTATCCCATAACCCGCGTTCCGCCGCTATTTGCAATAACCATTTCATCCCGACTCGGCAGGTCGTTTTGACTCCCAAGTCGGGAGGGAACTGGCGTGGGCGATGGTTGAGACGACCTCAACGTCAGACTGGTGGGTCAGCACCACGATGAGGAGCGAATGACTGGTTTCGATGCGCGGGGAGGGGAGGAGGGCGACCGGCCCGGCGTCGCGGTCCGGTCGCTGGCATGGAGCGTCGAATCTACTGAGTGGTGGCCCGCAGTCGGCGGACCGCCGCCAACCACTCCCACGCCAGTCGCTGCCGTTCCCGCCGCGGTCGAGCCTGGGCGGTCGCGGCGAAATAGGCATGCATGGCGTTGAGAGCGGCCTGGGTCCGTGGTTGCGGCACAATATCGTGGGAGGGCTGGATCATCGTCGATTGCCTCGCTGGAGCGTGAAAGTGAAATTGAAGTGAGGATCGGCCAGACCCCCCGCGGGTTCGCGAGACCTCAGGCGTCCGTCTTGCCCGAGCGCGTCAGGAAGTCACGGACGAAGCGCCGTACTTCCCTGGATGCCGTGGTGTCCATGTCCTGGCAGGCTTCGATGAAGGCGTCGCGCAGCTTCGCCTCGATCCGGACCACCAGCTTGACTTCCTCATCCTTGTCGGACTTCTGTTTTTTTCCTTTGCCCATGGTAGCGTTATTCTTGATGTTGTATATACATTGATAGTACGTAGTCTATATTATAGTCCCTGTCCACGGTTGTAAAGCCTTCGGTAAGTTATCCACAAAAGCTGTGGATAACTTCTGCTGTAAGGTGGAGGGAGAGAAAGCGGGGCTTGAAAAATCGTGGAGTTGCTGATGGGACTTCAATTGAATAAAAAATGATCAATTCTGATGTGCAAGCGCAACAATTCCTCGCCTGGTTTTATTAATAGTTGGCTTTTATGACATCATCTATAGCGCTCCTCCGCCGGTTGTGGAAATTCCCCTCCTTGGCCAAGGAGGGGTGGCGCGTAGCGCCGGGGTGGTTCGACCGTGGCGATTCCA
>JBDHRD010000043.1:0-18826 GCA_039807425.1 Candidatus Contendibacter sp.
TTGCGGTACACCAACACCAGGTCGCCCCAGTCGAAGCGGTAGCCGATCCCGGCCCAGCCCTGCCAGGTCCAGTTGGAATAGTTGCCCGCGCCGATGTCGAGGTAGTACGGCAGGAACCAGTCGTCGCCCTCGCCGAGCGCCACCGCGCCGCGCACGCCGACGATGCCGTCCCACACGTTGATCTTGTCGGAGGTACTGCCCGAACGCCCGAGCACGCCGTCCGGCCCGGAGAAACCCAGGTCGGTCGAGGTTTCCAGGCCCAGATAGCGCACGCCGCCGAACACGTCCAGCGTCCCGGCGTCGCTCCGCGCCACGGTGTAGCTGCCGATGCCCTCCCAGATCAGCGCCTTGATATCGACGTTCGCGTTGACGTCGATCGGCAGCGACTCGCGGCCCCGGGGTCCCCGCACGGTCTTGATCTTCCCTTCCTGGTCGCTGAAATCGTTGTAGACCAGATCCATCGCCAGCGCCCAGTCGCCCTTGCGCGCCTCGAAGATGCCCATCAGGGCGAACTCCAGGTTGTCGAGATAGCTGTCCGGTTTGACCTCGACCTCGACGGTTTTGCCTCCCCCCAACGGGGTGCTGAACTGAATCGTTTGGTGGATGTTCGGGAACCAGGCATACGGCGTCAGGCTGTAATGCCACTGCCCGTCGTACATGTCCACGCCAGCGGCCGAGGCTGCGCCGCCCGACGTCAGGAGAGCGGCGCCAGTGATCGCCGCCCACAGTCCCGCTGGTAGTACTAGCTTTCGAAGCATAATTTTGCCTCCCAAACTTCGCTTTAAGTTGGCTATCGCTGGCCTGTGTCTTGCGCCTTGAGCCATGCGCGGGCCAACAGCATCGTCAACACCGCATGCAAGACCACCGCCGGCCACAACAGAGGCCCAACCCATTCGTCGCCAAGACCGAGGCAGGCGAGATACGAAGTCGCGAGCACGCCGTAGGTCAACATGCCGGCCAGCGCCGGACCCGGCCAGCAGGCGACCCCCAGCGCGATCAGGGCGACGCCAGTCACCCGCGCCACCGGCACGGCGACACCCACCAGTTCCTCGCCCAACAGCAACCGGCCGACGAGCGACGGAACCAGGAGCAGCGCCAAGCCGGTGGCGGCTTCGGCGACGGCGGCGAAAGTGAGTACCCCCTTTATCGCGCTGGCCACGTCTAATCCTTGGCCCGAGCAACCCGGTCGCGGATCGCCGGAAGCTGGTCACGGTCCGCCTGGGTGTACTGGACGGGACCCAGGTCAAAGGTCAGCTTGTCGATCTTGCCGGTGAACTTGAACGGAGTGTCGTAGCGATACTCCAGCATCGCGACCCCAGTGCGGGTGTCCAATCCCACGTCGAAGTCCTCGTCCTCCGGGAACATGATGGGGACCGTGTGCGCCAGGGTCTTCTTGTCCACCTCCTGGCCATCGATGGAGAGCACGCCGGTGCCGCCCTTGCCGAATCCGGGACCCTCGTAGGTGAAGTCAAAGCGGATGCTGTGCTTCCCGGGCTTGAGCTCCGGCCCCTCCCAGAGGGTGCGCTCAAGGTCGAGCAGGTTGTAAAGGAACACCACCCGGCCCCGGTTGAAGCCGAATTCCCCCTTGCTCAGGAAGAGTCCATAGCCCCCAAATCGCCCGCCTTGCGTGACGATCATGCCCTCGGCGCCACCCTCGGGGATCTCCACATCGGCCTCGATGCTAAAGGACTTGCCCAGAATGCTCGGGGCCGTGCTGGGCGGCACGCCTGAGAGCTCGCCGGAATAGGTGAAGACGCTGCGCCCCGCCGTGGTGCTCGGACGCGGGGTGAGGAAGCGCGCGAGGGTCGAGTTGTCGAGGGGCAGGACATCGTATTTCTTGGCCTCGGCGTAGAAGAGGTCCTGCATCTCCTTGAGCTTACCCGGCATGGCCCCGGCGAGGTTGTTGAACTCGGTGGGATCCTTGTCGATGTGGTAGAGCTCCCAGGCATAACCGGTGATCACGTCCGGCGGGGCCGCGGTACTGATGTCCCAGGGCAATGTCACCGGGGTCGTGGCCGCGAGCCAGCCGTCGTGCCAGATGGCGCGGTTGCCGAGCATCTCGAAATACTGGGTCTGGTGCCGGGTCGGCGCCTCGGCATTGGCCTTGTCCCAGGTGTAGGCCATGCTCACCCCTTCGATGGGTCGCTGCTCGATGCCGTTGATGGTTCTCGGAGCCGAAATCCCGGTCGCCTCGAGGATGGTGGGCACGATATCGATGATGTGGTGGAACTGGCGGCGGATCCCGCCCAGGTCTGTGATGTGCCCGGGCCAGGACATGGCCACTCCCTGGGAGGTTCCGCCGAAGTGGGAGGCGACCTGCTTGGTCCATTTGAAGGGCGTGTCCATGGCCCAGGCCCAGGCGGCGGCGAAGTGTGGGAAGGTGCGGGCGGAGCCCCAGAAGGGGTACCAGAGCATCTGATCCGCCGCCGGCACGGGGATGCCGTTGAAGGTGGTGAACTCGTTGGGGGTACCGTGGAGCATCCCCTCGGCGCTCGCCCCGTTGTCGCCGGCGATGTAGATGATCAGGGTGTTGTCGATCTCGCCCAGGTCCTCCACCGCCTGGATGACCCGGCCGATCTCGTGGTCGGTGTAGGCGAGGTAGGCCCCGAAGACGTCGGCCTGCTTGATGTAGAGCTTCTTCTCGACCGGCCCGAGTGAATCCCAGGTCGGCAGGTCGTCCGGCCAGGGCGTGAGCTTTGCATGGGCGGGCATGATGCCAAGCCGTTTCTGGTTGGCGAAGATGGTCTCGCGAATCTTGTTCCAGCCCTCGTCGAAGAGGTGCATGTCGCCGATCTTCTTGATCCACTCCGGCGTCGGATGATGCGGCGCGTGGGTGCCGCCCGGCACGTAGTAGACGAAGAACGGCTTATCGGGCGCGATCTCCTTGAGCTGCTTCATGTACTGGATCGCTTCGTCGGCCATGGCCGTGGTCAGGTTCCAGCCAGGATTCCCCTGGAAGGGGTAGATGGCCGTGGTGTTGCGGAAGAGATTCGGCTGCCACTGGCTGGTGTCGCCGCCGATGAACCCATAGAAATACTCGAAGCCCATGCCGGTCGGCCATTGATCGAAGGGCCCGGCCTGGCTCGCCTGATAGAAGGGGGTGTTGTGGTCCTTGCCGAACCAGGAGGTGGCGTAGCCGTTGCCCTTGAGGATCTCGCCGATGGTGCCGTTCTCCTTGCGGATGATGGAGTCATAGCCGGGGAAGCCGGTGGCCGCCTCGCCTACAACCCCAAATCCGGCCACGTGGTGGTTGCGTCCCGTGATCAGGGCCGCCCGTGTCGGCGAGCACAGCGAGGTGGAATGGAAGTTCGTGTAGCGCAGCCCATGCTGCGCGATGCGGTCCAGAGCCGGGGTCGGGACCACGCCGCCAAAGGTGCTCGGCGCTCCGAATCCCGAATCGTCGGTCATGATCAGCAGGACGTTGGGCGCCTTCTTCGGCGGCACCACCTGTGGCGGCCACCAGGGTTTCGACTCCGATGCCTTCTCCTTGATGACTCCGCCGAATTTCGGGTCGGGCGACGGAAGTTCTTTTCCGCTGATGGTGGTAGTGGCGCTGGGCGAGCCCGCCGCCCCCGTGGTTTCGATCTCAGTTGCCAGGCACAAGGCGGTCGTGCATAGGAAGGTGGCCCCCCAGAGCACCGACGTGAGGACGGGTTTAATGACTTTCATAAGGTTCTCCTCTCGGGTAGTCCCACAAATATTTCGCCCATATCGGCAAATAGATGAACCGAGGAATCATCAGGGTTGGCAGGAAGTGATCGGTAACGTGTTTGAGGTTGTGCGCTCACTCAAACAGGGCCACGTACTGTGCCAGATCATTCTTATGGACGCCCCTCAATGGCCAACCCTTTGAAACCACTACCCTTGTTCCGCCCTTCTCCTCGGCGGGGAGAAGGGCGTTGGGGTGCGACTGCCTCAGTTCCGCTTGTTTTCGAACGACGAGGAAAACGGCCGCGTGCCAGTGGGTTCGACCACCACGGCCAATTCCTGGGTATAGGTCGCCCGCACCTGATCGCCCGCCTTGAGGTCCTTAACGTCCATGTCGGCCGGGATTTGCAGGGTCACATGATGGGCCGCCCCCTGGACCAGGACCGTACGCTTCGCCTTGTCAACGGCGAGAATGGTGCCGAGCATTTCCACTTTCTCTTCCACCGCGCCGGCGGGCATCGCACCTGCTGACGCGCGGCTGGCGCTCACGGTGACGATGCGCTGGTTGACGCCGGTACCCTGGATGGTGTCGAGTTGGACGGCCAGGGCCTGATGATAGGTCGCCTTGACCGTGTCGCCGGCATACACCTGCGCCAGGTTGCGCACTTCGTTGCCGACCTTGATGGTGAAGACCTTGCCGTCCTCACCCTTGAGGGTGAGCAGTCGGTTCTTCTGATCCACCGCCTGCACCACGGCGGTCGCGGTCACTTTCTCGCGGACGTTCAGGGCGTCGGCGATCGCCGACACGGTCGGCGCGGGGCTCGGGGCCTTTTCCTGGGCCAGCGCCGGCATCGCCAGCAGGCTGGCGGCGGCCAGAGCGGTCAATGTCATGACTTTCTTCATCGTGCGTTCCTCTTGGGTTGGATTGATTCAAAACGGATCGGCGACGACGGTGTAATACACGCCGTTGCTGCCGAAGTGGGGCTGGTAGTAGCTGCTGCCACAGTTGTAGTAGGTGATGCCGTTGGCGGAGACGCTGTTGCAACCACCGGGCAGCCCCACTACCTCGGTCCCGAGGGCGGGTCCCGAAACATACACGGGCTGTTGCACTACCGTCGTGCTACTGGCCGCCGAGCCGAGGGCCGCGCCGGCGGCCAGGCCCACGACGCCGGCGGCCGCCACCGCGCCGGCGCTGTAGCCGGTGGTGCAGCCCCAGCAGCCGCCTGCCGGATACGCGGGGTGGTAGTAGGCACCGCCACCGTAGCCGGCGTGGTAGGCGCCGCCGTAGCCGACATGGGTCACCCCACCGTAGCCGACGTGAGTCACCCCACCGTAGCCGGCGTGGTAGGCGCCGCCGAAGCCGCCGCCGCCCCAGCCGGCGTGATGCCAGGTGGTAAAGCCGCCCGCTCCGGCGTGGAAGCCGCCGCCGCGAAAGCCACCCCAGGCATGGGCCTGCACCGGCAGGATTATTAGCCCGGCCATGCCGAGCGCCAGTATCTGTTTCCGATAGTTCCGCATCACGGTTGCCTCCACCATCATTTCTGGCCCGCCCCGGTCAGGGCGCGGAAATCCATCGACTTGGCCCCTTCGGGTTTGGCGAACACGAACAGCTTGTCCGGAAGTTTCGGATCGAGCTTCCAGTCGTAATACTCCACCGCGAAGCGCGGGGCGCCTGGCGCGTCGGTCAGCGTGCCGGCGATCCGGCAGGGCAGGTCGGTCTTGGCGTCGATCCAGATTTCCCCGGCGATGCCGGGCGCGGCCAGCGCGACGTGCTCGCAGCGGGCGCCGCGGATGACCGAGAACCCGGCGTAGAACGCGCTGGTGGCGTCTTTCGTCAGGGTGGCGTAGGGGTCGCTGGAGAGCACGTCCTCGAACGGCAGCAGGATGCCGGCCGTTTTCGCGGCGAACGGAATCAGTTCGTCGAGAGTCTTGGGCGCGTCCGTGGTGGCGTAGAGCTTGTGATTCGGCTCGTAGGCGGTCATCTTCGCGCCGTCGAAATAGAAATCGAACGGCGGCGCGTCGCCGCGAATCTCGGCGCTCAACTGGTTGGGACGCTTGACCGCGACCACGGATTCAGTGAAGAAAGTCAGCAACTGCCCGGTGCCGCCCGGCGCTTCGAGCGAACTGCGGGTGCGGACCAGAAACGCCGGGGTGGCCGCCAGCTTGGCGCTCATCTTCTTGACCAGGTCGAGCGCGCCCGGCTCCAGGACCCGTCCGGGTGGCGGCGCGGTCGGGGCCGGCGCCGGGACTTTATCCTGCCCAAGAGCCGTGCCCACGGTTAATGGGAAAAGCAAGGCGAACGTGAAGGCGGTTCGCCAGAATTTGGCCTGCATGATTGCCCTCCAATTCAGGTTCGGGGAACGGTTCGTTGGCGGGATCAGTAGTAGAACGCTCGCCGGTAGCTTCGGCGGGCGACGCCGGCGTAGGACATCGGCGTCAGCGGCATGCCGATGACATCGATGAACAGCGAGACCGGTCCGCCCTTGGCGGGCATCTCGCCCTCCAGCACGCGGACGTTGTAACTGAGTTCGTCGCCCTTGAGCACCGGGTCGCGCAGTTCCACCACCACGTCGTTGACCTTGTCTTTGTCGACGACCGACAGAGTGGCGTTGGGGGGATCGGCCAGGAAGCTGTCCTTGCCCTTCGACCAGAACGGCACGAACCGGGCGGTGGCCATGTGGCCAGCGATGCGCTCGGGGCGGTCGGAGAACAGGATCGTGGTCGGGCTGAC
Organism: Candidatus Contendibacter sp.; assembly: GCA_039807425.1. Classification (GTDB taxonomy): domain Bacteria; phylum Pseudomonadota; class Gammaproteobacteria; order Competibacterales; family Competibacteraceae; genus Contendibacter. Next base: position 6,380 of record JBDHRD010000043.1, read on the forward strand.
GCCCTTCAGGGTCAGCTTGCCATCAGCGTAATGAATGCTCTGGGCATTCTGCACGAACAGGAAATCGGCTTTTTTCGCCGCCTCCTCGGTCTTGGCTTCGGCTTTCCTGGCCGGCTCCTCGGCGGCCCAGGTCAGGCCGGGAACCACAAGCAGCGTCGCCAGCAGCGCCGCAGCGGTCAGCAGGGAACATCGCGTCATCATGGATCGATCCTCGTTCAATTCAGGGGGAGGTTAAGGGTTCGCGGGCCGTCGTGACCTCGTTTGGACTTTCTCGAAAACTCATTTTGGAAACAGCAGTTGCACTTGCAGGCGCAGCGTCCAGTTGGGACCGTCGTCCGGCGTCACCACGTTGTAGAACCCCTGGATCTGGGTGTTCACCGGCAGCTTGCCCAAGTGGAAGATTTTCCCGATGCCACCGCCGAGCGGCACGGTCCAGCGGTCGTCGCTGTCCGCCTTCCAGTCGGCGGTGATGATCGGCGCGCTGGTGAGGTACAGCCCTTCCGGAAAGTTGTAGTTGAGGAAGGGCTGGAGCAGGAAGTTGTTGTAGCTGGGATCGTCGCCCGAGCCGACCGACCAGACGTTGTTGACCAGCGCGCCGTACACCCAGGGATCGCCCTTGTCCAGATGCAGCGCCACAAAGGACGGTCCCAACCCCCACCGGTCATTGCCCAGCCGGTCGTTGCTGTTGGTCGGCAGTTGCGCGATGGCGCCCACGCCCCAGATCAGCCCGCTGGCGTTGGCCGGCGACAGGAAGGCGGTGAACTGGATGTCGCCCAGGCCGTTGGTACGATCATCCCCCGGCACGAACGCGGGCTGCGAGATTACCGGGATGATGGTGCGAGTGATGATATTCCAGTCCGGATTCAGGCTGATCGGGATGACCGGCTGGATGTTCAGCACGTTCTGGGTGCTGTCTTCCGGGCCAACATTGAAGTTGACGTTATCCTGAAACGGCAGGCTGATGAGATTGCCGATCGGGTTTTGCGCCATCTTCGCCAGTTGCTCGGCGCTCAATTCCGCCCAGGCCGGCGCGGCGAGGGTCGCGCCGAGGGCCAGCAGTCCGATGACGATGGAGATCGGTGGGGTCGTTGGCATGGGCATGGCTCCGAAGCGGTTCGGCTAGTTCAGGTTCGGGTCGGGGTAGTACTTGGCGCCGGTGATGCTGACACCGACGATGGCGCCCTGCTCGCTGATCTGGTACATCAGCACGCCTGGCGAGACCGACACGCCCAACTGGCTCCCCATCTGCTGGGTGGGGCTCCGCGCGGCGGCCATCGCGTTGGCCCCGAACTCCCAGCCCGACTGGACGAACTGATCGAAGGCTTGCGGCGTCTCGAACACGAACACCAGCCGGAACCGCTGCACGCCGAACCCGTAGCCGGGCTGCAACTCGACCATTCGCATGAAGGTCTCCCGCCGGGTAGCGTGGTTGACGGCCAGTCCTTCGCCGGTCGCGCTGCCCATGAAGAGCACCTTGAAGCCGAAGTTGCTGAAGACGGCGTAACCGGCCGACCGTTGCAACAGCCGGCGGGACTCGGGATATTGCTGGTAAAGCCGCGCCATCGTTTCGTTCGCCATCGCGCGAATGTCGGCGCGCTGTTCGTCGGCCTGGGATTGGGACACGGGCGCCGGTGCGCAGGCTTGCAGGCCGAGGCCCAGGGCGGCGACCAGCAGCGACGCCAGGACAAGCCGGAGCGGCGCGGTCGGGGCGACCGCATCAATCATTCGTTTCATTTTCAACATGGTTTCCTCCTCGGTAAGGGGGTTGAATGTTCCCCCCGTGCTTCAGCAATCCGCCAACCGACCGGCTGGGCGGGCAATGACTCGGCTTCCCTGACGTTGCGCCGGGCGACTATCAGCCGTGGGCCTGATCCAGCCGCGCCCGGAACTGTTGCGCCCAGCCATCGAACGTCTGCTGGGCGTAGGCCCAGGTCGAATAGGCCCTGGCGTAATCCGAAACCCCGGTGTTGATGGCGTTGCCGACCCCTTTCGAGGTGTCCACCACGTATTTCCGACCCACCTGGGTGTCGGCGTACTCGGCGCTAGGCGCGACCGGGATTGAAACGCCGGCCAAATCCGCGCCGAACAGGACGCGCGCGACGAGCGGTGGAATGACCAGCAAGCCAATGCGGGTAGCGCCTCTGCCACAGCCGTAAATGTTAGTAGTTTCTTCATGTTAGCGTTAGTCGAAGGCTGTCCCGAGGAGTACTGGGACGGCTCGCGCGGTTCGCGACGAATGTCTATTCCACAGCTTTGGCTTGCGGAATCCTCCACGTGCCGTCGAGGATCGAGGGATCCTTGTCGCTCGGCCAGTAGAGGCGCAGCATCAGGATGAACTTATCCTTCGGCGCCGGCAGCCAGTTGGACTCCTTGTCCGCGCCGGGGCTTGTGTTCTGGATATAGAGGTCCACTGAACCATCGGCGTTGGCCTTGAGGTTCTGCCGGGGGCTGATGCTGTAACGGTTGAGCGGGTTCGGCACGAAGAAGTAGTCCTTGTCGTACATCGTCAGTGACCAGAAACCTTGAGCGGGCGGCAGTTCGCCTTTCGGGAAGCGCATCACGTATTTCTTCGCGCCGGTATACGAGCCGAGAGCGGACGGCCCTTCGGAAGTGGGATAGACCGCATCCTGCGGGCGATTCGCCCCCAACCCGATGGCGGTGATCAGGGCACGCTGAAGGTAGTTCGTACCGTAGTTGCCGGTTTTGGTGGTGAACAGCCAGCCATTCTCCAATTTCATGTCGCCGGCGAGGATGCCTTCCTTCAGCCAAAGCATGATCTTTTCATTGGCGATCTTCGGCACCATGTCAAACGCCTCCTTTGCGACCGGGCCGAGTTTGCTGCTGCTAAAAGGCTGGCCGGGGACAATGCCCAGCTTGGCCATCTTCTCGACCATCGAGGCGTCTTTGGCTGCGGGCGGATTGTCTTTCATCAACTTGGCCAGCAAGTTGAAATACTCGTCGGCACTGAGGGCGTTGACCTGATCGCGCACGGCGGTTTTCATGTCGATGGACGGATCAACCTTGCCGGCTGGCGGTGTGTACGGTTTGCCGTAGGCGCTGAGCGGGACAATCGAAATCTCGTCCTGTAATTTGTGGACGGCCGCGTAGTCTTCCGGCGTACCGGTGCAATAGATGCGGCCCAGTAGCCAGACCATGGCGGTGGGCGATTTATATTCCTTGACGCCCTCCGGTAGTTTGCCTTTCCAGCCGGGGCCGGTAATCGCGTAGGTCTGCGGGCCGGTGCCAGTCGTGCGTTTGCCCGGTACTTGGAAGACTTCCGTCCAGCCATCGAGCATTGGAAACAGATAATAACGGTCCCGTGCATCCGGCAGGCTCAACACCCACGGCTCTTGGCCGACATCAATCCACGCGGTGGTGTACAGCGTGTCGGCGTTCGGCGCGGTCACGTCCCGGAACGCCGCGGACGGATACTCGCGCATCCGGACAAACTGCCCCATGGGGGCGTGTGTGCCTTCCGGCTTCTCGGCATTGGTCATCACGCGCCGGGTCATCTCCATCGTGACCAGCGGATAACCGTAGACATACGCATCCACGGCATGTGGTAACGCCTCAAAGACGTTTTCTTTGGCTTGACCGGTATTGATTGCCGGCACCAGTGCCGGCACCAGTGCCAGCACCAGCGCCACATTCCACAACTTGGTTAGCCCCGCTCGCATGCTCTTTCTCCTTTCATTTGTTTGTTTGCCACGACTGTGAAGGGGACCTTGAAAGATACGGTTCTTTGGATCTTTTAAGGCGGCATTCGAAAGGCGTGGTTTCTGAGCGCCTTTACCTTTATTTTCATCCGCTTACGTGCCCGAAAATGGCCGTGCGTCCCTACACCGCACCGGCGCCTTGAATTTTTCAAGGTACCCTGAAGGCACGGGCCGCCTGCGAGCGGCCCGCGCAGTTCACAACCCAAAAGACTTACTTCGCGTCGGCGGCTTTCGCCATGCCCTCCTCCAGCGTCTTGATGTCCTGCGGCGAGAGTTGTGGACGGTCGATCTTGATGGTCAGCTTGTCGAGCTTGGCGGTCAGCGGGAAGGGTGGCTGGTAGTCCGCGTCGTCGATCCCGGTGATGGTGTCGGAGCCGATATCGAAGCTCTCATCCCACTGCAGGATGATCGGGATCGTTCGTTCCATCTTCTTCGTCTCGACCACCTTGCCGTCCACCTTCAGGGTACCGGCGCCGCTTCTGCCGACGCCCGAGAAGTTGTTGAAGGCCATGGTGCCGACGCCGAGGCCGTCGTACTTGAAGTCGAACTCAATCGTGTGCTGGCCGGGCGTGAGCGCTTCCGGAGCCTCCCACTTGACCCATTCGAGATTGAGCAGATTCCAGTTGAACACCGGCTTGCCCTTGAGCAGATAGAAACCCCAGCCCGCGAAGCGCCCGCCGGAGGTGGCGATCATGCCTTCGGCCCCGCCCTGCGGCACGGTGATGTCCGCCGTGAGGGTGTAGGAGGTGTTGAGCAAATACGGCGCATCGCCTTGGGGTACGCCGGTCATCGGCCGCGTGTAGGTCAATTCGGTCAATCCGGCGGTGAGGCTCGGACGCTGAGCCGCGACTCGGGCTCCTACCGACGCGTCGAGCGGGAAGACCTGGTACTTCCTGGCCTCCTCGACGAACATCTTGCGCATCGCCGCGACCTTGTCCGGGTTCTGCGCGGCGATGTCCTCGGACTGGTTCCAGCTCTTGGAGAGGTCATACAGCTGGAACACCTGGTTGTTGAGCGGGTCGGGGTTGGCCGCGCCGAAGGCATCCCATGGCGCACGGTTGACCTTGGTGCTCAGCAGCCAGCCGTCGTGATAGAGCGCCCATTGGCCCATCATCTCGAAGTACTGGGTCTTGTGCCGGGACGGGGCCTTGGCGTTCTCCGCGTCGAAGGTGTAGGCGAAGCTCACTCCCTCGATGGGCTTCTGCTGGATGCCGTCCACGACTTCGGGCGCGGCGATGCCGGTGACTTCCAGGAGGGTGGGCACGACGTCGATCACGTGCATGAACTGCTCACGCAGGCCGCCCTTGTCCTTGATACGCGCCGGCCATGAGATGACCATGTTCTGGTTGACCCCGCCGAGCCGGGAGGCGTTCTGCTTGAACCAGTCGAACGGCGTGTCGAAGGCCCAGGACCAGCCCGCCGACATATGGTTGTAGGTGAACTCGGTGCCCCAGGCATCGTAGTACTTCATCTGCACGTCCACCGGCGCGCGCACCCCGTTGAAGAACGCGACCTCGTTGAAGGTGCCTTCCGGCCCGCCCTCGGCGCTGGTGCCGTTGTCGCCGTTCTGGTAGATGATGAGCGTGTTGTCCAGCTTGCCCAAGTCCTCGAAGGCCTGGATCACCCGGCCGATTTCGTGGTCGGTATAGGCCACATAGGCGGCGAACACCTCGACCTGCCGGATGTAGAGCTTTTTCGCCTCCGGCGACAGCTTGTCCCACGGGGTGAGGATGTCAGCGGGCCAGGGCGTCAATTGCTCGTCCCGCGGAATCACGCCGAGCTTCTTCTGGTTCGCGAAGATGCGCTCACGCAGCTTCTCGTAGCCATCGTCGAACAGGTGCATGGCCCGGATTTTGTCCACCCACTCCTTGGTCGGGTGATGCGGCGCGTGCGCGGAGCCGGGCACGTAATGGAGAAAGATCGGCTGTCTGGGGTCGGTCTGGTGAATCCGCGTCATCCAGTCGATGGCGTCGTCGGCCATCGCGGTGATCAGGTTCCACGAGGACTCCTTGCCGGTGACCGGCCAGATCGCCGCCTTCGGATCCGAGCGGTCCATCTTCAGCGTGCTCGGGTAGTCGTTGAACGGATAGATCTGCGTCGTGTTACGGAACAGGTTCGGCCCCCACTGGTTGGCGTCGCCGCCGACGAAGCCGTAGAAGTAGTCGAAGCCCAAGCCGGTCGGCCACTGGGTGAACGGCCCGGCCTGGCTGGCCTGGTAGGTCGGCGTGTTGTGGTCCTTGCCGAACCAGCTCGTCGCGTAGCCGTTGTCGCGCAGGATGCGGCCGATGGTCGCGTTGTCCGCACCGATCACGCTGTCGTAGCCGGGGAAGCCGGTGGCCTGCTCGGCGATCACGCCGAAGCCGACCGAGTGATGATTGCGCCCAGTGATGAGCGCGGCGCGCGTCGGCGAGCACAGCGAGGTGGACATCATGCGGTTGTAGCGCAGCCCGCTGTTGGCGAGACGTTCCATGCTCGGCGTCGGGATGACGCCGCCAAAGACGCTGGGGATCGCAAAGCCGGAGTCGTCGGTCATGATCAGCAGGATGTTCGGCGCACCCTTCGGCGGCACCACGCGCGGCGGCCACCAGGGTTTGGACTGTAGCGCGTCGTCCTTGATTACACCGCCGAACTTCGGCGCCGGCGGGGGCAACTGGTTGCCCGGGATGGTGGTGGTAGCGCTGGGCGAACCGAGGGTGCCGGTGATTTGCAGGCCGCCCGTCGGTCCTCCTTCAGCCGCGCCAACGGCCACCACCAGCTTCTGGCCGATCTGGATGGCGTCCGCGGCGAGCCGGTTGGTTGCCTTGAGTTCGGCGGCCGTGACCCCGAAACGTTCGGCGATGGCGTCGAGGTCGTCGCCCGCGACCACCCCATAAGTGGAGGTGGCGGCGTCGTATGGGCCTTGCGCGTGATGGCGCGGCCCCGTGTCAGCGGCCTGGGCGCCGCCGCAGACGAGACCGGCCACCAGGATCAAGGTTAAACGGAGATTGCCTTTCGAGCGGAGACGAGAACTCCATCGGATCCCGTCGATTGCGAATCTTTTCATCGCACGATTCTCCAGCATGGGGGTTGTCACCAAAGATTTTCAGGGTCGCCGGCGCGGAAGGGGGCTGGCTCGGGACGGGGGGTTGGAGGAATCCGGGTCGGGTGCTGCCGGGGGTTCTGCTCGGGAATTCGGGGCTTTTCGGTCCTGCAGCACCATCCGGAGGAACGGCGTGGCGGTGTTCAGTCGCGCGCCGGCATCCAGCCAATCCTGCAGCAGCCGGATCCCGTCCTTGGCGCAGGCCTCCAATCCACCCAGGTCCAGGGCGACCGCGCCACCCACCGACTTGCGCACCCGGCGGATGGCGCGCAAATCCGCCACCGTTAACCGGCCGTCGATCACGACAAGCGTGTGCGCCGGTTCGTGACGGGTGGTGATTCGGATCATGGCCAGTCCACCTCCGCGATTCGCGGGCCAGGGATCGTATCGGCTGGGCTGGCGCGCCTTCGGCTGGAACGCTCTGCGAAAAGCCCCTTAATCTCATCGCGAGACCCCCGTCGCGCGGGCGACGGGGCAGGGCTTCCTGGCCACGTGGGATCGCTTACTTGCCAGTCATGCCTTGCCACTCTTTCTCGGTCAGGGGCGAGTCGTAGGGCTTGTTCTTGTCCTTCTGATGGGCTTCGCTAAAGAAGCTCTTCATGGCCGACTCGGCGGTGCTGCCCGGCATGGCTTTCGTCGCCGCGGCGGTGACGCCCGGGTGCGCCTTCGCTTCCTCCATGCTGACCTGGCCGTCATTGTTGGTATCCACTTCCGAGAAGGGGGGGAAACTCTCCTGGTTCCAGCCGGTCGCCAGTGCGACGCCCGCGCCCATCAACAAAGCCAAACTGCTCGTCGCGATCATGGATTTTTTCATGGCATCTCTCCTGAACCGTGCCCGACGGTTCGCAATGGTGTGGTGATTCGGATCATGGCCAATCCGCTTTTGCGATTCCCGTGCCAGAGACAGTATCACCAAGGGAACGCACTTTAAGCACTTGAAAACAGAGGATAAAACCAAAAATGTTTATCAGGATTTTGACGGGTTGGAAGGAGTTTGACGGTTGACTGATCAACCTTTTTGGGTTATTTAGTCAACTGGTTCACTATTTCAACCCTCGGTTCCCATGGATATCACGCCATTTACAACCGCCTGCCCGGTCGCGGAAGCCCAGGACAAGTTCTGGAAGCTGGCCTCCAGCCCTTTTCTGGTCGTGGGCGAGGCCCGCGTTACCGACGACGACATTTTCCTGACCTGTCTGGGGGATGGCTGTCCGGAGACCAAGTTGGGTCTGGCGCCGGGCGCCTTCCCCAAAACGATCCGGGAGGTCTTCCTATTGATGCATCCAGACGATACACCCGGCTACCAGCAGGCCGTGGAACATTCGTTGGCCACGGGCAAGGCCTTTGACGCCAGCTACCGACTGGCCGACGGTCGCGGTGGCTGGCGATGGATCGAAGGCCGCGCGGTGCCGACCCGGGTCCGCGACGGCCGGCCGGTCGAGTGGATTTTTCTGAACCGGGATTTCACGGCGCAACGCGAGACCGAGGCAGCGCTGCGCCAGTCCCTGCGGGAGCTGGAAGCGTCCCGCTCCGAACTCCGCTCGGAGCAGGACAAACTCTGGAAGCTGGCCGCCAATGCCTTCTCCGTGCTGGGCGAGGCCCACGTTACGGAGAGCGGGATAGAACTTGATTTTTTCGGAGATGCCCCGCCGGAAGAAAAGCTGGGCCTGGCCCCCGACAGCCTCCCGTACAGTGTCGAACAACTGCTGGCGAGGATGCATCCGGAGGACGTCAAGCCCTATCTGGAAAAGGTAGAGCGCTCGCTGGCCACGGGCGAGCTGTTCCAAGTGATCTATCGGCTGGCCGACGGCCGTGGTGGGTGGCGTTGGCTGCGGGCCCGCGCGTTCTCGCTGGAGGAGCGCGCGGGCCGCCACGCTCGCTGGTTGCACGACACGCTCGACGTAACCGAGCAACGGGAAACGGAGGAGGCGCTGCGCAAATCACTGGACGAGTTGCGGCAGTTGAAAGCGCGGCTGTTGAACGAGAACCGGTTTCTGCGCCAGGAAGTGGGCTTGGAGGGCACTGACGTGGATCTCGTCGGCCGCGGTCCCGCTCTGGGCCGGGTGTTGGAACAGGTGGACCTGGTCGCCGCCACGGCGTCCACGGTGCTGATCAGCGGCGAAACCGGCACCGGCAAGGAACTGGTGGCCCGCGCGATCCACCAGCGTAGCCGGCGGGAGGGGTTGTTCGTGGCGGTGAATTGCGCCGCCCTGCCCGATACGCTGGTGGAGAGCGAATTGTTCGGACACGAGAAAGGCGCGTTCACAGGCGCCATCGCGCGCCGTGCCGGCCGGTTCGAGCAAGCCGATGGCGGCACGCTCTTCCTGGACGAAGTGGGCGAACTGCCGCTGGAAGCGCAGGCGAAAATGCTGCGGGTGCTGCAATCCGGCGAATTCGAGCGGGTGGGCGGCGCACGGCCCCTGAAGACCGACGTGCGGGTCATCGCGGCCAGTAACCGTGATTTCGAACACGCCGTGCGCGCGGGGCGGTTTCGCAGCGACCTTTACCACCGGCTCGCGATCTTCCCCATCCACCTGCCGCCGCTGCGCGAGCGGCGCGAGGACATCCCGCTGCTGGCCGCCTACCTGGTCACGCGCAAGGCGCAGCGGCTGGGCCGGAAAATGGCCGCGCTCTCGCCGGAGGTCATCGACCGGCTGACCGGCTACGACTGGCCCGGCAACGTGCGCGAACTGGAGAACGTCCTCGAACGCGCGATCATCCTGTCGCCCGGCCCCTCGCTGCGGCTGGAAGCCATCCAGTTGGGTCCCACCCTCCGCCCGGCCCCCGCGCGCCCGGGTTCAGCCAGCACCGGCGAACCCGTCGCCAAAGATGATACCCTGCAAGCCCATGAACGGTCGCACATTCTGCAGGTGTGCCAGGCTACCGGCTGGAAGATTAAAGGCCCGGGCGGCACGGCCCAACGACTCGGCCTGAACCCCGGCACGCTCTACGCCCGCATGAAGAAGCTGGGGATTCGCCGGCCGGCGGTGGAGGAGGAGTGATTTGCCTTCGAGTTATTTCACCAGCCAACTCGCCAGCGCTCGCGCCATGCCGCGCGGGATGAAGCGCACGGATTGGGCCAACGCCCAGTTATGCAGGCCGGGGATGACGACGGTTTCACCTTTCAGCATCGCCTGATAGCCGCTGCTGGCCACTGTTTCCGCCGGCTGCGCGCCCAACTTGAACAGCCGCGATTCCTTGATGCCGGCCCGCTCGGTGAATTCGGTCTGGGTCGGGCCGGGGCACAGTACCGTCACGCTGACGCCCGTATCCTTCAATTCATGGGCCAGCGCCTCGGAGAGCGACAGCACATACGCCTTGGAGGCAAAGTAACCGGCCATGTACGGCCCCGGCTGGAACGCCGCCGTGGACGCCACGTTCAGGACTCGCCCCCAGCCGCGCGCGACCATGTCGGGCAGCAGCAACCGGGTGAGTTGCGCCAGCGCCACCACATTCAATTGCAACAGAGCGAATTCCTGCTCGGCCAGATTCTCGTGGTACTTGCCGTTGAGGCCGAAACCGGCGTTGTTGATCAGGATATCGATGGCCAGCCCGGCCTGATCCAGCGCCTCAACCAAGGCTGGCGCGGCGCCGGGCTGGCTCAGATCGCGGGCAAAGACTTGCGCCCGAATCCCGTATTGCTGGCGCAGTTCGTCGGCCAGCCGCTGGAGCCGATCCTGGCTGCGCGCTGTCAGCACCAGATTATGGCCGTCCTGCGCCAGCAGTTTGGCGAATTCCACACCCAGCCCGGCCGAGGCGCCGGTTACCAGGGCGGTCGATGAAGTCGTATTTTTTTCAGAGGTCACTGTAAAAACCACGAGAGGTGGAGTTCTGGAAATCGTCTGAATTTGTGATAATGCGGCCGCTGTCTGGCCACGACGTTCTGCCGCGCTAACCGTGCCTCGTAGCGACACCGTTACGACATGGAGACCGAATCGGCATTGCTGCGTCCATAATACGGTTATAGCCTTGCAAAATCACCTATGTGAGATCGCGCCATGTCGTCTACCCTGAAAGTCCACCATCTGAATTGTGCCTGTATCCAACGCCTGCGACTACGTGGTCGCAAATTGGCTTGCCATTGCTTGCTCGTTGAGACGCCAGCGAGTGGGCTCGTACTTGTGGACACCGGTTTGGGTACGCTGGACTACGCCAAGTTGACGTCGCGACTTGGTTTTTCATTTGTCTACGGTTATGCCAATCCCAAGTGCGACCCGTCGCTCGCGGCAATTTGCCAGATCCGTGCATTGGGCCACGATCCGGCTGATGTGCGCCACATCGTGATGACACACATGGATCTCGATCACGTTGGTGGCCTCGCAGACTTCCCGAATGCAAAGGTGCACCTGCATGCAGCAGAAATGAAGCAGTGCACGGAACGTCGAACTTTCAAGGATCGGCACCGCTACCTGCCTGCAATGTGGGCACATGGCATTCACGCCGAGACTTACAGCGAAGAGGGCGAACCCTGGTTTGGTTTCGAGGCGGTGCGCGAACTGCGCGGTCTACCTCCAGAATTACTATTAGTACCGCTGTTTGGACACACGATGGGCCACTGCGGAGTGGCTTTGCAGGCCCCCGCGGGTTGGATGTTGCACGCTGGGGACGCCTATTTCGACGACCGCGAGATCAAGCGGTCAGTACGTGAGTGTGGCTGGATGGTCGGCGCTTTTCAGGCAATCGTGCAAACTGATCGGAGCCTGCGATTGCACAATCAGGCGCGACTCCGAACTCTCGCTGCCGCGCACCCGGAGGTTCGCATCTTCGCCGCGCACAACCCGTTTGAGATGGAAGAAGCTACATCCCTGTAGAGCCTGCGCCCGCTGCGTCGACGATTTAACCTGTGCCAACGAACCGCCGTGTACGTGACCCGTACGCACGGTGGTGTGGGAGGAGGGAGCCGTGAGGCTTCTCCGTATCCCGATTAGGCTCTTATGACATTTTCACTCGTACCTTTAGATCAAAGCGGCATTCCAGCTCAGGCCATTCCGGATATGCCGGAGGCGCTAGTTGCCAACTGCCAAGCCACTGCTGACCTTTATCGCCGCATTGGTTTTGTGCCCCCTTGGATTGGCTACGTCGCTATAGTCAATAACAGAGGCGTTGGTGGTGGCGCGTTTGTTGGCCCTCCTAAAGACGGCTATGTTGAAATTGCGTACTTCACGCTTGAGGAAGAACAAGGTCAGGGATATGCATCGAAAACAGCAGCATCCCTTGTTTCGCTTGCTAGATCCCACGCTCCTGAAATCATGCTAAAGGCGTTCACGCTCAAGGAAGAAAATCCATCAACCAGGATTCTCAGGGGCCTTGGATTTTCTATGGTTGGGGTTGCAGTAGATGCTGACGCGGGCGAAGTGTGGGAGTGGCGAGCCTAATCGGGTCGCTGGGAGCTTTGGCTCTTTGGTGTTTCCCGGTATCCATAACTAATTGATTTATAAAAATATTTATGTTTTGCGACTACGGAATGCACTGGAGCCTTATTTAAATGCAGCGTATTGCAGTACGGAAAAATAATGCAAGTATTTGCTTTTAGATAAATATTTCACCCAGGGAATTCCCAAGGAGCCAATCCGTCTGCGTATTCCGGGCCAAATCGGCCACCAATTCCGAAGCTAATCGGCCACTGATTCCGACGGAAATCGGCCACCGGTT
>JBDHRD010000044.1:0-18751 GCA_039807425.1 Candidatus Contendibacter sp.
GCTCGTTCTCGTGCGGCCGGTAGGGGTCGAGCCAGAACACCGCCGGCATGCCGGAGTTGCGCGCCCGGGTCACGGCGAGCTTGACCCAGTCGCGGATCGGCGCGTCCTTGACCTGACACATCCGCCAGATGTCGCCTTTCTCGACATTCTGCGACATCAGCACCTCGCCGGTGGCGAGGTCGGTGACGTTGGCGACGCCATCCTCCGGAATTTCGAACGTCTTGTCGTGTGAGCCGTATTCCTCGGCTTTCTGCGCCATCAGGCCGACGTTCGGGACCGTACCCATGGTGCGCGGATCGAAGGCGTCGTGCCATTTGCAAAAGTTGATCATCTCCTGGTAGATGCGGGCGAAGGCCGATTCCGGCAGTACCGCCTTGCAATCGTATTGCCTGCCGTCGGCGCCCCACATCTTGCCGCCGGCACGGATCATGGCCGGCATCGACGCATCGATGATGATGTCGTTCGGTGAGTGGAAGTTGGTGATGCCCTTGGCCGAGTCGACCATCGCCAGCGCCGGGCGATGCTCCTGGCAGGCGTGCAAGTCACGGATGATCTCGTCTTGCTCCGATTCCGGCAGGGTTTTGATCTTTTCGTATAGATCGACCATGCCGTTATTGACGTTGATCCCCAACTCGTCGAACAGCTTGCCGTGCTTCTCGAAGGCGTCCTTGTAGTAGGTCTTCACGCAGTGGCCGAAGATGATCGGATCCGAGATCTTCATCATCGTCGCTTTCACATGCAGCGAGAACAGGATGCCAGCCTGGCGGCAGTCCTCGAGTTCGCGCTCGTAGAACTCGCACAGCGCCTTCTTGCTCATGAACATCGAGTCGATGATTTCGCCGTCCTGCAGCGCAACCTTGGGTTTGAGCACGAGGGTCTTGCCCGACTGGGTGATCAGCTCCATCTTGACGTCGCGGGCGCGGTCCAGCGTCATCGACTTCTCGCCGCTGGAGAAGTCGCCGTGGTGCATGTGCGAAACATGGGTCTGCGACCATTGCTTCCATTCATTCATCGAGTGCGGATGCTTGCGTGCGTAGTTCTTGACCGCCAGCGGCGCGCGGCGGTCGGAGTTGCCCTCACGCAGCACCGGGTTCACGGCCGAGCCCAGGCACTTGCCATAGCGTGTGGCGATCTCCTTCTCCTCGTCGGTCTTCGGGTCTTCCGGATAATCGGGGATGGCGTAGCCCTTGGCCTGCAACTCCTTGACGCAAGCCTTCAACTGGGCGACCGAGGCGCTGATGTTGGGCAGTTTGATGATGATGGTGTCGGGCGACTGGGTCAGTCGACCGAGTTCGGTCAGGGTGTCCGGCACGCGCTGCTCGGGCGTCAGGTAGTCGGCAAACCCGGCCAGGATGCGGGCGGACACCGAAATGTCGCTCTTCTCGACCTCGATGCCGGCGGGGTTGGTGAAGGTGCGGATGATGGGCAGGAAAGCACAGGTCGCCAGCAGCGGCGCCTCGTCGGTGAGCGTGTAGATGATTTTCGATTTGCCAGCCATTGAGCGACTCTCGTTTTTGATGGAGTTGAACGGACCTGAACATGGCGCTCCCCGCTGTACGGACGTAGGGGTAACACCTTAAATAATTCGATGGCGCAATATCTGTCAAGCGTTACTTCCTAATTTTGAAGGTGGATCACGGTCGGAGTGGAGTTTTGGTCACGCCGGTTCGGAATCCGTGCTGGGTGGCCTCCGCCTCTCGCTCCCGTGGGCCACCCGCAACAGTCCGGAATCTGTACATTTATCCACCGCGATATAGACTTCGCGCAGGAACAGGCTCCACGCCACGATCATGGTTCCCATCGTCAACACGAACAGGCTGGCTACCAGCTTCGTCAATTCCACCGACAGCAGCGCTCCCAGGAACGTACTGGCTACCACCAGACAAATCAGTAGCGCACCCAACACCGCGGACAGGATCGCAAAGTAGATCAGAGTTCTGCGCCGGTTTAATACAGCGAGTTCCTGGTTGATTTCCGTGGCTAGCGCTTCTGTCAGTTCGATCTGACTGTCCTGCAACTTGCGCCGCCGGTCGACAATTCGACCCAATCGGGTGTTCAAGATCGTAATCAAAGTACCCATGGCCACCAACAAGAACGCTGGTGCAACCGAGAGTTGAATGGCGCGGGTGATATCGATGAGATTTTGGGATTCCATACAGTCCCTTACCGTGAGTGTGCGCGTTATGCACGAACTGAAAGAACCCCCGGTACAGCGGCAGCTTATCTTTAGCGAGAGGCCATGAGGGGGTCACGGCCAAGCCCCTCGCAACGGTCTGGAATCCATGCATTTTCGACGATGCATAGGGGTGAAGTCCTTCGTAGGCTATTTATCACTTACTCAGTTGACCAGTCCTTATTAGGTGCAAAATACAACATTTAAATTCAAAGTCCATAGCTTGAACCATGATTCACCAGCAAGCCCGGTCTCTTAATTTGTGACATGGATTTTTAAGGATATTTTTCATAAACGCCATTTAATTATGTAAAAAATCCTTATAAATCAATACGCATTGAGTTGCTGATGATTCATTTCACTTCGTTCGGTGGACTAAAATCTTTCGGCCCCCTCGGGGTTGCACCGCCCGGTAATAGCAGCGTGAGCGGCAATCGCCTGGAAGGATGAACGACATGCTTGAGATTCTGGCCATCACCACGCCGATCTACCTGATCATCCTGATCGGGGCGATGACGGTTCGTTTCGGGTTGTTCCGCAAGGCTGACATGGGGGTGCTCGGGAAGCTGGTCTTCAACCTGGCCTTGCCGTGCCTGCTGTTGGATGCCTTGTCGCGGCGCAACATCCATGAAGTCATCAACATCGCCTATCTGCTGGCGTACTCGACGGGCACGCTGCTGGTCATTGGACTGGGATGGTTCTGGTCCCGTTACGTCGCCGGCTTGGGAGCGACCGCCGCAGTCTATGCCGCCATGGGCATGTCTTGCCCGAACAGCGCCTTTGTCGGCTTCCCCATTTTGCTGTTGACGTTGCCCGCGATTGCGCCAAGCGCCTTCGCCCTGAATCTGGTGATCGAGAACATACTCGTCATCCCGTTGTTGCTTTTACTGGTGGAAACCAGCACGCTGGCCGGCGCCAACCGCCGCCAGATCGTGGTGCAACTGCTCCGGCGGCTAATCTCCAATCCACTGATTCTGGCCCTGATCGCGGCGCTGACGGTGTCGTTGCTCGAATTGAAACTACCCGCCCCGGTGAGTCGCACGATCACTTTGCTTGCGCAGGCGAGCAGCGCGGTATCGCTGCTGGTGATCGGTGGGTCGCTGGTGGGCCTGCCGCTGCGCGGCATGGGACTCAAAATTTTCCCGATTGCTTTTGGCAAACTCATCGCGCATCCGCTGGCGGTTTTCGCGGCCTTTCAGGGCTGCGCCCTGCTGGGCTTGGGGAGCGCGTCCGATGAATTGAAGCAGGCCGGCATTCTGTTTGGAGCCATGCCGATCATGAGCATCTATCCCATCCTGGCGCAACGCCACCGTCTGGAGGGAGTCAGTGCGGCGGCCTTGCTCGCGACGACCATCCTTTCATTTCTGACCCTCAATGGTCTGATCTGGTGGTTCCAGTCCGGTTTGCATTGATTCCCGTATCCGCAAGCTGGCCCGCAAGCAGGAAACATCCGCGCTGGTGAGGATGGCAAGTAAAGGCCTTAAAATTCGATAAGCTTATAGAATACAATTATCCATGCCTGATTTTTGGGGAGCCTGTCGAGGGATTCACGCAATCCGACGGCATCCAGCGCGCCAGCATTGACCATGAGGACAGCTAACGCTATGGCAGACAACTTCGATCTCGCCGCGCTCGATTATCACGAGCAGCCCAAACCGGGCAAACTCGCCGTCGTCGCGACCAAGCCCATGGACACGCAACGCGATCTGGCCCTGGCCTATTCGCCGGGCGTCGCGGTGGCGTGCCGCGCGATTGCCGACAATCCCCGGAAAGCGGCAACCCTCACCGCGCGGCAAAACCTGGTGGCGGTGATCACCAACGGCTCGGCGGTGCCCGGCCTGGGGAATATCGGACCGCTGTCCACCAAACCGCTGATGGAAAGCAAGGCCGCCCTGTTCAAGCACTTTGCCGGCATCGACGCGTTCGATCTCGAACTGGCTGAACAGGATCCGGACCGGCTCATCGAAATGATCGCCTGTCTGGAGCCGACGTTCGGCGGCATCAATCTGGAAGACATCAAGGCCCCCGACTGCTTCCGGATCGAACAGGCGCTGCGCGAGCGCATGACCGTTCCAGTGTTCCACGACAGCCAGCACGGCACGGCGATCATCGTGGGCGCGGCCGTGCTGAACGGCTTGCGGGTCGCGGGCAAGGAGATCGCCTGCGTCAAACTGGTGGTTTCGGGCGCGGGCGCATCGGCGCTGGCCTGTTTGGGCATCCTGGTGAGTCTGGGTCTGCCAAAACAGAATATCGTGGTGACGGATACCGCCGGCGTCGTGTATCGGGGCCGCGCCGAACGCATGAATCCCTGGAAGGAAGTCTACGCCGTGGAGACCGAGGCCCGAACCTTGGCGGAGGCCATCGTCGGGGCGGACATCTTTCTGGGTTTGTCCGCGCCGGACGTGCTGAAACCCGAGATGCTCCACCACATGGCCGACCGTCCGCTGATTCTGGCGCTGGCCGATCCGTTGCCCGAAATCCTGCCGGAACTCGCCCGGGCCACGCGGCCCGACGCCGTCATCGCCACGGGGCGCTCGGACTACCCCAACCAGGTCGATAATGTCCTGTGCTGTCCCTATCTCTTTCGCGGCGCACTGGACGTCGGCGCGACGACCATCAATGAGGCGATGAAGCTGGCCTGCGTGCATGCCATCGCCGATCTGGCGCAGGCGGAAACCTCCGACGACCAGGTCACCCGCGCCTACGGGGGCCAGTCGCTCAGTTTCGGGCCCGATTACCTGATCCCCAAACCGTTCGACCGGCGCCTGCTCATCAGAATCGCGCCGGCGGTGGCGAAGGCAGCGCTGGACACGGGCGTGGCGACCCGACCCATCGAGGACATGGACGCTTATGTCGAGCGGCTGACCAACTTTGTCTATACCTCGAGTTCGGTGATGCGCCCGGTATTCGAGAAAGCCAAGCGCCAACCCAAGCGCCTGGTCTACGCCGAGGGCGAGGAGCTTAAGGTGTTGCAGGCCGCCCAACAGGTCCGGGATGAAGGCATCGCCTTCCCGCTGCTGGTAGGCCGGCCCGAGGTGATCGAACGACGGATCGAGCAGCTTGGCTTGCGGCTCGAGCCCGGCCAGGATTGCGAGATCGTCAATCTCGGTGATCACCCCCGCTATGCCGACTATGGCGTGCTGTATCATCGGCGGGCGCGACGCCTGGGGATTTCGGTGCAGGAATCGCAAACCCTGGTGCGGACCGACGCGACCGTGGCGGCGGCGCTGCTGGTCGAAAACGGCGACGCCGACGCCATGCTGTGCGGCACGGTGGGCCGATTCCAGCGCCATCTGGGACGGATCCGCCAGGTCATCGGCCTGCGCGAGGGAGTGCGGGATTTCGCTGCGTTGACCGCGTTGATCCTGCCCACCGGCACCTACTTTCTCTGCGACACCCATGTCACGCCCGACCCGACGGTCGACGACATCGTCGAGAAGACCCTGCTGGCCGCCGCTGAGGTGCGCACCTTCGGCATGAAGCCGCAAGTCGCCCTGCTGTCGCGCTCCCATTTTGGCACCCACAACAGTCCGTCGGCGCTCAAGATGCGCGCGGCCCTGCACCGGTTGCAGGAGTGCGCGCCCGATCTCATCGTCGAGGGCGAAATCAACGGCGAGACTGCTGTATCCGAAGAAATGCGCCGGACCTTCTTCGGCGAATCCGTCCTGCGGGGGGCCGCCAATCTGCTGATCATGCCCAACGACGATGCCGCTCATATCGCCTATGGTCTGCTCATGGTGCTGGGGGGCGGGGAGGCGGTGGGACCAATCCTGCTCGGCGCGGCCAAACCCGCCCATATCGTGACGCAGACCACCCGGGTGCGGGGACTGGTCGACATGAGCGCTATCTGTGTGGCCGAAGCCCAGTTGGGCGGCAAAAAACACGCCCCACTGCTGGCGCGGGGGCATTGAGAGCGGCTGCCGTGGATTACCCCCTTCCCTTGTGCAGCCGCCGGGACCAGCAACTCGCGCGGCAGTTGATCGAAAGCAACCACCTCCGCTTTGAAACCAATTTTCACGATCTGGTGGGGTATTTCAGGGATGGCCGACTGGTCGCCTGCGGTGCCCGGCGCGGCCGGGTATTGAAGATGCTGGTGGTGGCGGAGGAATTTCGTGGCGAGGGGGTGATTGCGCCGATCGTCACCGAACTGATGCGGCTGGGCCGCGCGGCTGGCGAGGAGGGATTTTTTGTTTTCACGCGGGCCTGCTCGGTCCATTCGGTTACCCGCCTCGGGTTCAAGCCGCTGGCCGAATTCGGCGGCATCACCTGGCTGGAGCACGGCAGCGAAATCCGCCAGTATCTGGCCCAGCGCGCCGCCCTGGCCCGACCGGGCCGCAACGCGGCGGTGCTGACCGACGCCGACCCCTTCACCCTCGGCCACTTGCGTTTGGTGGAACGCGCCGCTGGCGAGGCCGATACCGTGTATGTTTTCGTGCGCGCCGACGGCCCGCACTGGCTGCCGCTATCGGCGCGGCTGGAACTGGCCCGGCGGAGCGTGGCGCGCATCGCCAGCGCCGTCGTCACCGAGACTGGCCCCTACCGCCTGCCGGTGGATCGCTTTCCCGGCTATTTCCTGCGCCCTGGCGACGACGCCGCCAAAATCCGCGTCGGTTTGGAAGAGCAGGTCTTTGGCCGGCACATCGCCAAGCCGTTTTACATCCAGACGCGGGTGGTGGGGGTGGAACCGCCGCCGTTCACCGACCAAAATTACCATCCGATGATCCGGCCGCACTTGGCGCGCTGGGACATCGGCCTGCGGGAAGTGGGGCCGGACATCCCCGCCGGGCAGTGGATCCACGCCCGGCAGGCGCGTGAGGAACTGCGCGATGGCGACGACCACGTTTTGGCCCAGGCATTGCCCGCGTCGGTGCTGGATTATTTGCAGCGGCAAAATCGGGCCAACCTGCTTTTCACCCACGAAGGATGACGCCCAGCGCCGCGCGCCAGCCCAAGACCCGCTCCGCTGTACCCCGTTACGGAGGTTTTTTAACATGCGCATCAACAAGAAAGCCCAGGCGGGCACCATGCAGTCCAGCGATCTCATGGTGTTTATCGAGCCGGCCGACGATCTGGTTATCGAGGTCGAATCCACCGTGCAAAAGCAGTTCGGTCATTTGATCGAGGCGCGGATCAAACAGGTGCTCAAGCGGCTGGCGGTCGAACGGTGCCGCATCGCGGTATCGGATCGCGGCGCGCTGGACTACGCCATCGACGCCCGCGTGGAAACCGCGCTGCGGCGCGCCAGTTGAAGGGGCCGCGACCATGACCCAGTCCCACCGCTTGCGGCGCAGCCTGCTGTACGTTCCGGGCAACATGCCCTCCATGTTGCAGAACATTCCGGTGTTTCAATGCGATGTCTGCGTCATCGATCTGGAAGACGCGGTGCCGCGCAGCGAAAAGGATGCCGCCCGGCTGCTGTCCCGCCGGTTCATCGAGGGCTATACCCAGCGCAACAAGGAAATCTACGTCCGCATCAACGGCCTGGATACGCCGTATTTCCGCGACGACCTGGCCCAGATTCTGCCTGCTCTGCCGGACGGGGTGCGGCTGCCGAAGTGCGAGACGCCGTCCGACCTGCGGCGGCTCGATGACCTGCTGACCGAGTTCGAGGAGTATCTGGGCTGCGAGATCGGCCGGTTCAAGATCATCGCTTCGGTGGAAAGCGCCCAGGCCATTCTCAACGTCAACGAGATCGCCCGGGCGTCCGAGCGGCTGGTGGCGCTGGGTTTCTCCGTCGAGGACTTCACCGCCAACCTGCAAATCGACCGGCCCAAGACCGGCGAGCATCTGGTGGTGCCCCGGCAATTGCTGCTGATGGCCTGCCGCGCCGCCGGGATCCAGGCCATCGATACGGTGTGGGCCGATACCCTGGATCAGGAAGGCTACCGCCGCGAATGCGAGCATATCAAGGTGCTCGGCTTCGACGGCAAGTCGCTGATCAACCCGCGTCAGATCGACATCCTGCACGAGGTGCTGGCCCCGAAGCCGGAAGAGGTCGACTACGCCCTGCAAGTGGTGGACGCCATCAAGGGCGCGCGGGAACAAGGCACCGGCGTGGTCTCTCTGGGCGGCAAGATGGTGGATGCGCCGGTGGTCGCCCGCGCCGTGCGGGTGTTGCTGGCGGCCAAATCGCTGGGACTGGTGGATACCGACATCGATGAGAGCGTGATTTACGGGGACATGGCGTCATGAGCAAAAACAGTCTCGGCCGGGAAATACCGGAAACCTGGGGCGGGCGGGCGCTGCGTCCTTACCGCGATCCGTTTTCAATCCAACCCGAAGGGCCACGGGCGGCGCGTCCCATCCAGCGGGTCAATCCTGGCGATAAAAAGCTGCTGGGGTCGCTGCGCGAGGCCATCGAAGCCTCCGGGTTGCGCGATGGCATGACCATCGGCGCCCACCACCACCTGCGCAACGGCGATCTGGTGCTGAACAGCGTGGTCAGGGAAATCGCCGCGCTGGGTATCCGCGACATCGGTATCGCCAGTTCGTCGGTGCATCCGGTGCATGAAGCGCTGATTCCGTTTATCCGCGATGGCGTGATCACCCGTATCGAATGCGGCGTGAACGGGCAAATCAGCCGGATGGCTTCGACCGGCCAACTGGACATCCCCATCATCACCCGCACCCACGGTGGGCGGGCGCGAGCCATGATGTGCGGCGATATCAAGGTGGATGTCGCGTTCGTCGGCGCGCCGACCTGCGATGATTACGGCAACATCTGCGCCAGTCGCGGGCCTTCGGCCTGCGGGGTGGTCGGCTACAGCCACTCGGATGCCGACTACGCCGACTGCGTCGTCGCTGTCACCGATAATCTGGTGCCCTATCCGGCGCATCCGATTTCCATTCCGCAGACCAAGGTCGATTACGTGGTCAAGATCGATTCGCTCGGCAATCCGGCCAAGATCGTTTCGACCACGACCCGGGTGACCACGGATCCCATCGGCCTGCAAATCGCCAAATACGCCTCCATCGTCATCGAACTGTCGGGTCTGTTGAAAAACGGCTTTTCCTTCCAGACCGGCTCCGGCGGCGCTTCGCTCGCGGTCGCCGCCAACGTTCGGGACATGATGCGCAAGCAGGGCATCACCGGCTCGTTCGGGGCGGGCGGGATCACCGGCTACTTCGTCGACATGCTGGAAGAAGGGCTGCTGCAAGCGCTGTTCGACGTGCAAAGTTTCGATCTCAAAGCCGTCGCCTCGGTGGCTCGCAACCCTGCCCATATCGAAATGAGCGCCGACATGTACGCCAACCCGTTCAACGCCGGCTGCGTCGTGAACAAGCTGGACTGCGTGGTGCTGGGCGCGCGCGAGGTGGACATCCACTTCAACGTCAACGTCAACACCGAATCCGACGGCACGCTGAACGGCAATACCGGCGGTCACGCCGACACCGCCGCCGGCGCCCGGCTGGCCATCGTCGTCGCGCCGGCGATCCGCGCCCGGCTGCCCATCGTGCGCGACGAAGTGACCACCATCTCGACGCCCGGCCAAACCATCGACGTGGTGGTGACCGAGCGCGGCGTGGCCCTGAACGGTCCGTATCAGGCGCTGGAGCCCGAACTGAAGCGGCGCGGCGTGCCGGTGAAGTCGATCACCCAGCTCAGGGATGAAATCTACGCGATTACCGGCGCTCCCCGGCCGATTGAGTTTACCGACCGGATCGTCGGCCTGATCGAGTACCGCGACGGCACCATCACCGATGTCATTCGCCAGGTTAAGATCTGAACTGCTGGCCGCCCGCGATGCCCGCGAGGCGGCGCTGGCCACGCTGCTGGACGGTGCGACAGGCACGCTGGTGGCCGTTTCCAGTGCGATTCCCGGCCCCGATAAAACGCCACCCGGCAGCGCCGCTCTGTTCGCCTGGGGATTGCGACAACTCGACCAGGAGCTTGGCGTTTGCCAACCCCTGGCCGCGGGCGAGGATGCGCTCGGCCCCTATCGGATCGTCGCTACGGCAGCCGACCCCTGGCGGGTGAAAGCGGTGGGTCTGGCTATCGAAACCGCCATTCCAGCCGCGTGCCTGCTCGATTTCGACGTTTATGCGGCCAACGGTTCGCGGATCGGCCGCGCCGACATCGGCCAGCCTGCCCGCCGCTGTCTGTTGTGCGCCGAACCGGCCACCGACTGTATTCGTCTGAACCGCCACCCGATGGAGCGCCTGCTCGACCATGTCGGCTATCTGCTCGCGCCGTTCGCCGGCGCTCTCACCGATGCAGGAACTGGCGGCGCGGCTGGTCGCCGGCTTGCAATGGGAACTCGATCTCACCCCCAAGCCGGGACTGGTTGATCGCCGGGACAACGGCTCGCACCAGGATTTGAATTACCCCTTGATGGCGCGCTCGATCCGGTTGCTGGAGCGCTATTTTTTCGATTGCGCCGCTGACCTGGAGGCAGGCCATTCCATCGAGCGGCTGCGCGAGCGAGGCATCGCCGCCGAACGCGCCATGTTGGAGCAACTGGGCGCGAATACCCACCGGGGCGCGATTTTTCTGGGTGGATTGTTGCTGGGGGCGGTTCATGCCGCTGCGTCGCGGGATAGCGCCGCAGTCAGCGTCGCAGTGGCCGAAGCCGCGCATGGGCTCTTTACCGATGGATTGCCAATCCATACCAAGGGTGGCGAAGCGCGCGCCCGCTACGGCGCTGGCGGCATTGTCCGGGAAGCGCTGCGCGGGTTTCCGTCCGTGTTCGAGGTCGGCGCTCTGGCGCTGCGCGATGCAGGACGGATGAGGCTCGGTCGGCGTGACAGCCTGTTTTTGGCCATGGCGCGGCTGATGCAAACCGTCGAAGACACCACCGCATTGCGCCGTTGTGGCCCTGCTGGCCTGGTTCGACTCAAACGTGACGGGACAAGACTGGAAGCGTTACTGGTGAACGGTATCGATCCCGCCGCGTTTCTGACGGACGCGAACCGCCGCTACCGGCTGCAACGGCTGACCATGGGCGGTGTGGCCGATCTGCTGGCTGTCAGCGTTGCGTGGAGGCTGTTCGGGTCGCGGGATCGCGGCCCGCCGCGGCGGGCCGGGGAAGGGGCTTGCGCAGACGAAGCGCGGCTGGAATTGGTCAAGCCACGAAAATAATCGACGATTCAAAAAAGACGGGCGGCTTATGCCGCCCGTCTCCCGCCTCATGCCGCCATTGGTTAATTAGCGGCCGGCTTCGGAATGTTGAACTTCTCGGGCGACTCCTTCCCCGCGCCCGCGTCCCAGATCAACCACGACACCTGCGAGCGCCAACTGTTCATGAAGTCCCTGGCTTCCTTGCCGGTGATGCCCAGCACGGCCAGACCGTTGTTCTTGGCGTATTCGATGAACTTGGCGTCGGTCAGCGCCGTCTTGTAGGCAGCCGTCAGCTTGTCGATGATGTTCTGCGGCGTTCCCTTCTTCACAAACACGCCGTAGAAAAACCCGGACGCCTTCATCGCGTCGGTGAACGCCGGATTCAGCTTGGTGATGTACGGAACGTCGGGAAGAGACTCGTTCGGCGAGTTCTTCATGATCGCCAACGCGCGCAGGTCGCCGTTCTTGAGGTACTGGACGGCGGCGCCGACGGCGAGACCGCTGACGTCGAGTTGCTTGCCGAGGAGGGCAGTGACGAGCGGCCCGTCGCCGTCGAAGGCAACCATGTTGAAGGACACGCCTTCGATTTTTTTCAACAGGGTCGCGGTGACCCAAGGCTGGCCGCCAACGCCGCTGGTGCCGATGGACAGCTTGCCCGGTTCGGCCTTCGCGGCCTTGATCAAGTCCTCGTAGCTCTTGAACGGCGAGTCCTTCGGTACGACGATCACGGTCGAGCCCTGGACGAACAGCAGGACTGGCTCAAAGTCGTCGTAGGAGAGCTGGGAGAGACCCAACACCTGGTAGAGCTGCGGGTTTTCCGCGTGGAACATGATGGTGTAGCCGTCAGCGTTGGCCGACGCGACCGCCTGGGCCGCGATGGCGCCGGTCGCGCCCGTCTTGTTGGCCAGGATGATCGGTTTGCCGAGCGCTTTTTCCGCCACCGGCGTCGTCAGTCGGGTGACGGTGTCGGTGCCGCCGCCGGCGCCCCAGGCGATGACGCCATTGATGGTGCGCGTAGGATAGTCGGCCGCGTTGGCGACTCCGAAGGCCAACAGGCTCGCGGCCACAACCCTTTTCGACCACTTGCTGAATTTCACTCTTCTTCTCCTCTCGTTTTAGAAAAAAAACATATCGGCTCATGAAATGGCCGGCGATGGGGTCCGACCGTCATCAACCACTCAGGAAACCGCGACGCCAAAGGAACGAGGAAGGTGATGCCCCGGGCTCGCCCCCGACTCCCGCGGCCGCCTACCGAACCTCCCTCAGCAGCAGGGCGCGCAGATATTTGGCTGCCTCCAGTCGGCCATGCTGACGCTCGATGGCCTTGGCGATCAGGACGTCCGGTCCCAGTTCGCTTGCCTCGATATCGCGGCGCACGCCGTCCAGCACATCCTTCCGGCGCTTTTCGTCTCCTCCCGGCAGGAACACGGCGGGATAAGTCTCGACCAGTCCCCGATAATACGGGTTCCTGCCGTCGCCCAGCAGCGCGCCGATCTCCTCGGGCGGATTCGGGCCGAACAGGTGCAGGGCAAGGCCCCGGCAGGGCACCGTGATGTCGAATTCGCGGTTTTCCTGTTTCGCGGCGTCGTACTCCCGCCCCGCCAACTGGCCGTAGGCGATCATCGCCCGGCCATGCACGCGCCGCCACGGCTGGGTGCTGTACAGCCTGAAGCGCACCGTCATGTAGACGGCGACGATCAGAAACGGTACGTACAACGCCCAGCCGAGCGGACCGCCAACGTAGTGGATCCCCAGCCCACAGACCACGACGGTCAGGACGGACACCCAGCCGAAGCCGAAAAACCAGGAGATCCGCATCGTTCGCCTGTCGCGGAAGGTCAATCCGCTTTCTTGCCGAACAGGCCCCTGATCGCCGCCATCGCCTTCGGACTCGAGATGACGGCGGTGAGGACCATCAGGCCGAGGATGACCAGCGACACCGTGTTGGTGAACATCCCAGCGAAAAAGTCCGCAGCGCTGCCGTGCGCCAGTTGGACGCCACGCCGGAAGTTGCTGTCGATGATCGGCGTGAGGATCACGCCGAGCACCAGCGGGGCGACCGGATAGTCATAGCGCTTCATGAAGTAGCCCAGGATGCCGAAACCGATCATCCAGTAGATGTCGGCGATACTGTTCTGGATCGAATAGCCGCCCACGAAGGTCAGCACCACGATGATCGGGATGATGATCGGCTTGGGAACCTCGACGATCTTGCTGAAGGCGCGAATGCCGGTCATGCCCCAGATGTAGAGGAAGATGTTGGCAAGCAACAGCGCGCCGACGACGAACCAGAAGAACTCGGGTTGCTCGCGCATCAGCATCGGCCCCGGCCGCAGGCCGTGGATGATCAGCGCGCCGATCAGCACCGCGGTCACCGAGTCGCCGGGGATGCCCAGCGTCATCATCGGCACGAAGGCGCCGCCGATCGCCGCGTTGGCGGCCGCTTCCGGCGCGATCAGACCCTGGTAGGCGCCCTGGCCGAAGGGCTTCGGGTACGGGTTCTTGACTGTGCGCTTGGCGTGGTCGTAGGCCATCAGCGCGGCGATATCGCCGCCGGTGCCCGGCAACGCGCCGATGATCACACCGATGGTCGAGGCGCGCAGCGTGAGGAACATGTTGCTCGCCACCTGGTCCCAGGCCGGAGTGATCCGGGTGATCTTCTGCTTGACCGGCAGCGTCCTGGTCTGCAACTGCACCAGCGCCTCCGAAATGCCGAAGGTGCCGATCATGATGACCACGAAGTGGATGCCGCCCAGCATGGCTGTCGACCCAAAGGTCATGCGTCCCTGGCCGGTTTCCGGGTCCATGCCGATCAGACCCACGACGATGCCGAGGAACGCGGTGATCAGCGCCTTGAGCAGGTTGCCTTCGGACAGGCTGCCGACCAGGAACAGCCCCATGAACGCCAGCAGGAAGTAGTCGCGCGCCTGGAAGACGAGCGCCAGTTGCGCGATCAGCGGCGCGAACAGCGCCAGCACGATGATGCCGAGGAAATTGCCGATGACCGCCTGGGTCGTGGAGAGCCCCATCGCCTCGCCGGCCAGCCCCATCTTGGCGAGCGGATAGCCGTCGAACGCCGACGCCACGGCGGCCGGGGCGCCGGGAATATTGAGCAGAATGCCGGAGCGCGCGCCACCGTAGACGCCGCCGGTATAGATACCGACCATGATGGCCAGCGCCGGCAGCACTTCCCACGAAAAGGTGAACGAAATCAGCAGTGAAACCGCCATCGTCACCGACAGGCCGGGGATCGCTCCGACGTACAGGCCGACCAGGGTGCCGACGCCGACCCACATGATCAGGCTGAGGCTCATGAACGGTTGCAGAAAGCCTTCGAGACCCGTGTACATGGTTGCTTCCTCCGCGGGGTCAGGGCAGGACGACCTGGAACAGGGTCGAGAAGATCAGGTACAACAGGCCCAGCGTGCCTGCCGACACGATGAGTTTCAGCACCACCTTGTCGGGTTCGAGCAGGTACATGGTCCCGACCATGAACAGGAAGGTCGCTGGCACGAAGTGGATCGTCTCGACGACCAGGGCGTAGAGCACCAGCATGACCAGCAGGATGATGACCTCCTTGTCGAACAGGTGATGCAGCAGGTCGCCGAACGTGCCTTCCTGGTAGTGCTTCCTGAAGAACTGGATCGCCAGCCCGATGATCATTAGCACCAGCGCGCCGCTCACCAGTTGCGGGATGCTGCCCGGCCCGGCGCTATGCCCTTGGAAGATACCATCGCTGCGCAGCGAGTCGACGAACAACGCAAGGCTGATGACAAACATGACTGCCATCATCTTGAACTCACCTTTCGGGCGGACGTGATCCGGCTGGATCGATCCGTCTGAACCGTGCTCGGACATGATGAATTCTCCTTTGGCTGTGTTTGGGTGGAAATTCCGTAATTCGGGTCAGTGCATCTATGCCGCACCGGGGGACACGGGCGCAAGGCCGAAGAAATCGAGGTAGAGCGGTATCTGCTCCTGCAGCATCTCTTTACCGAGCACGATGCGGCAGCCGCGCGCGCGCGCGGCCTCGAGCATCGGCGTGATCTCGCGCTTCATCACGATCTCGGCGATGACCATCTCTGGTGTGATTTGCGCGACGTCGATCGGCAGCGGGTCGGTGACTTCCATACCCAGCGGCGTCGCGTTGACAACGAGGTCGAAACCGGTGAGGGTGTTGGCGCCGGCGTGGAGGTCGGTATGCGGGAAGTGCGAGCGCAACTGCGCCGCGAGCGCCTCGGCATGGGCGATGCGGGTGTCGTAGAGCCGGACCCCACTGGCGCCTGCGGTCGCCAGGGCCGCCGCAATTGCTGCCCCGGCTCCGCCCGCGCCGACGATGAGGCAGCGCGCGCCGACGACGGAAAAGTCGTGTTTCTCGGCCGCGCGGACGAAGCCGGTACCATCGAAGAGTTCGCCGTAAAGGGCGCCGTCGGGACGACGGACGACGGCATTGCAGGCGCCGGCGATACGGACGGCGTCGCTGTACGCATCGAGCAGGCCGACGGTCGCCGTCTTGTGGGGGATCGTCACCATCGCACCGGGGATGTTGCGCGCGCGGAACAGCGCCTTGAACACCATCGGGTAGTCCGCCGGCGCGATCTCGATCGGCACGCAGGCCAAGTCGAGCCCCGCCGTGGAAAACAATGCATTGTAAAGCATCGGGGCCCGAACCTGGGCAACCGGCGAGCCCAGCACCGGGTATAGCAGGGTGGTGCCACGGATATAAGCAGGTGGGGTACTCGCGGCGGAAACCGCACCCCTGGTCTGTTGACCACCCGCAGGGGCGCCTGGCTCAACGCGATGCGCTGCTGTTGCCATTCTTCTCCTCCTTTGACTCAGGGTTGTCTCATCCTGCCGGATGCGCCAACGCGAGGCATCGCGATGGTGACGCGGGTCAAGACTCGCTTGGACCCTGCCTGCATCCGCACAGATGGTTACTTTTTTTATTATCGATGAGTTGCCGGATTCTCTATAGCGCTCCTATCGGAGTTGTGGAATCGCCACGGTCGAACCACCCCGGCGCTGCGCGCCACCCCTCCTTGGCCAAGGAGGGGAATTTCCACAACCTGTATAGGACGTTATATACGGGCCGGCACAAGCCCACGATTATTTAAGAATAATCCCTATTCCTACGTCTGCAACCGCCAAACCGTCGCTTCAACGATTCTTGGCAATGAGAAAGTTCTACAACGTACTGTCTGCTTCAGTCTCCATCCCCCCTTGTGCAGGAGGGACGGGATGAGGGGGTCTGAAGAGTTATGACTGGATCGTGCTGACCGTGCAGCCGGTTCGAGCAGCTTCGAAGATGGCGTCGATGACACGGAGACTCTGCAAGCCGTCGCGGGCGCTCACCAAGGGCTTGGCCTTGCCGAGAATGACCTCGGCAAAATGCTCCATTTGGCGAACCAGTGGATCAACGATCTCGATTTCAATCGTGCTCCGCTCCAGCGGCTTGTGCCAGGACGGGTCTTCAGCGTCCGGGTAGCGAAGCAAGCGCATGGTTGGAATGGACAGAGAGCCCAGCGTGCCCGCCAAGTGATAGCAGTCGGCATCCTCGCTGTGGGCTGGATCAAAGATTGGGTCCTCGCCGGCCGTATGTTCCCAACTATGATCGGAAGCGGCGGTATCGGACAGGATAAAGGTTCCCAGGGCCCCGTTGGCGAAACGGAACGCAATGGCGGCGGTGTCCTCTACCGGAAAACCACGGGTAGCATTCGACGTAAATGCCTGTACGGCGACAATATCGCCGCACAGGGTGCGCAGGTTATCCACCTCGTGAATCATGTTGATCAGGATGGGGCCGCCGCCCGACTCGGTGCGCCAGGCGTGCGCGCCAGCGTAATAGCCCTCGTTCTGCGATTTGTAGAGCAGGAAATAGCCGGTCACCGCCACGATCTTGCCCAGTACGCCGCTTTGGACCAGTTCGACGGCCTTGTCCATAATGGCGCTATGCCGGCGGTGGTGGCCAACCAGGACCGGGACGTTGGCCGCTTCCGCCGCTTCGCACAACCGAATGCCGGCTTCCAGAGAATGAGCCAGGGGTTTTTCGACCAGAGTGGGGATGCCGGCGGCGATGCATTCCAGCACCTGGTCGAGATGCATCTTGTTCGGCGTCGCCAGCACCACCCCATCCGGGCGATCCTTGGCGAACAGTTCGGTCAGCGATTCGTACACCGGAGCGCCATGAACTTCACCGAGTTCGCTGGCCAACGCCGGATCGACGATGGCGGACAATCGCACTTTATTGTCGTGCACGGCGATGTCGATGTGGCGCTGACCGGCCAGCCCGGCGCCGGCGACCGCGATTCGAACTTTGGGAGTCTTGACTCTTGTTTTCATGATAGCAGCATAACGAAGGCTTGAAGATGGATTCAGGGTGCTGAATCAGTGTGGATGCGATGTTGGGCTACGTAAGCCTTGGCTGATTCCAGGCAGCGGAACGCATGTTCGGCGTAGCCGAATTCCCTGGCGCGAGCGAGGTGCGGTAGTTCGATGGAATACACGATCGGCGGCAGGTGGTTCAAAATGCTGGCTATGTCGATGCCACCCTCCCCGACGTACAACCGTTCCTCGCGCAGGATGCGGATCATCTCCGAGCGGTCCTCGGGGATTTCCGCTTGGGCATCGCATAGATGCGCGAAGTGAAACCATTCCCGTGGCAGGGCGTCCAGATCTTCAGGCTTGTCGAGCGCGCGGTGAAAGTGATGCATATCGACCATCAAACCGGCGTTGCCGCGGTTGACCGAACGCAACATATCCGCTGCTTTAGCCAGAGTATTAATGCTGGCAATCGGGACAAACTCGAGGTTGACCGTCATACCGAATGGCTTCGCCAGATCGCAAATCTGGGCGAATTTCTCTTTGGCGTAATCAATCTCGGGAGTCCAGATGCTCGACAGTACCGCCCTGGCTCCCAACTCAGCGGCCACTTCCATCGCTGGCAGGTACTTGGTAGCGTGCATATCGTCATGGACCCGCGCCAGTTCGATGTCGTGGACCTTGATGCCGGTGCTGGCCAGGGCGCGTTTGGTTTGGTGCAGCATTTCGGGATTGTCGGCCAGCGCGTAGTTCGGTTCGCCGGGCAAACCCATGTAAATCAGGCGGGGGCTGATATAATCGTAGCCGGCGCGGGCGGCAATATAGACCATTTCGGGTGGCGGGCATCCCAATACCGTCAGATGAGCCAGTGAATATTCAATCGCCATCGCTTACCTCGTTCGAACAAACCTTATTCATGAGCCATATGAACAAATTGGCTGAGCAGGTCGGATACGGGCCAAGGAGGCTCTCTTCAGTGAGGGCCATCTTAGTGTCTTAATTATGGAACATCCTTTTGCCGAAACATCGCACCTTCAGTTTTAAAAATCCTCATACAGTGTAGCTTCAGACAACTTTCTATTCTATACATAATACAATAAGCAATTTGTAATGCGCGTGGAGGCGATTCGAGCATGAAAACCTCTGAAGAACTGGTCCGTGCGGCATCCGCCTGGTGGACGACCGAGATCATCGACATCAAG
>JBDHRD010000045.1:0-18659 GCA_039807425.1 Candidatus Contendibacter sp.
AGGACATTGGTCGGCGTATAAGCGGCCAAGTGGCCCTGTGGCGGAATCAGGGGGCGAAGAATCGGCACGACCTGCGCGGCAGAGACATTCTGGACTTGGATCACCCGCGTCACAATCTGATCCGGTTCGACGCTGCTCCGCCGATCTACGGTGGGAACATTCTCCTGCTTGGCTCCGGCCGCCGGCACGATCTTGATCACATTGCCGCTGGGAATCGCGGCGAAACCATGCACCCCCAGCACCGCCAGGAATACCTCGTAGAGTTCCTTCTCATCCATCGGCTTGGAGGAGATGATGGTTACCCGACCCTTGACCCGTGGATCGACGATGAAGTTCTTGCCGGTCAACACCGACATGCTTTCCACCAGGGCGTTGATTTCGGCATCCTTGAGGTTGAGCGTCACCGGCGCGGCGCCCGCCGGCAGAGCCAGCATCGAACCCACCAGTAGCAATACGCCCAAGACACCGCGCACAACAGGCGGACACAGGGAAAAAAGCCATCTATTCAGCCAATGAGATAGGATCATGGTCGGAAATCGGTAGGCGTGGCGCCAGCAATGGCGGACCAGCGGAAAGCCATGGGATTCATCACGGCGACTGCCCCCCCAGGGAAAAGGTCAAGGGAATCTCCGCACCGTTTCGCAATATCCGCACGTCGATCTGACCGGCGTTCAATACTTCCCGAAGCAGGGTCAACCCCTGCACGGGACTGTTCAGACGGTTGCCGTTGATTTCAGTGAGTACGTCGCCACCGTTCAGGCCCAATTGCCGGAAGGTCTGCGGGTGGCGCCCCGGTCGTAGACGAAACCCGACGAATTGACCGTTTTGCAAATAAGGGCTGGCGAAAGCGATATCTTCCAGCGCCCTTGGCCGGGTCATCATTGCACCGCGTAACCGGAATGCCACGGCGGTGGCATCGATCACTCCAGGCCCCCTGGATGACACCGGTTCGGGCGGTGGCTCGGCCAGCGGTTCAGCCGGCAGTTCGTCCGACGGTTCGACTGGCGGTTCGTGCGCGTCAGGTGGAGTCATCATCGGTGTGATTGCCGGAGCCGCGGTTTCGCCCAACTTCGGCAGCTTCAGTATTTCTTCTCGTCCGCTTCGGGAAATGACCACATGGTCGCGCTGGATGCGCTGCAAGCGGGCGCCGCCGGGAAGCGACTCGCCGATCCGGTAGCCGCGTTCCGGGCCGTTGCTCTCAGCGATCAAGGCCAGCGCCCGATCGCTACCCTGCTCCATAAAGAAAATCCCGACTAGCCGTAAATTGAGTGGGGTGGCCGGTTTGGGGACGGCCGGCGTTTCCACTGGCCGGACGGCCTCCGCCTGGCCAAACAGATGCCACGAACCGATGGCGCTATCAGAAGCGGGGTGCGCAGGCGTGGTGCTGTCGGAACCTGGTTTAGACTCCACCAGCGCCGGGGCGCCCGTCGGGAACAGGGAATAGCCTGTCAGCATCGCAAGCGTCAAACCGGCGAGTGCGTGCGCCAGCGCGATCACCAGAATCGCGTTGACAACGGCCACGGCAACCCTTAGCCAGCCTTCCGAGCCAAGCAACGCCGACGGAATGCGTTTTTCTACCGCCAGCAGGACGCGTCGGGGAAATTGGGTCAAAACGGAATTCGTTGTTCGATTGTGGGGGGCAATCTCACTCGCTCAACCCGGATGTGATAGTACACCAGGGGAGTTCGCTTTATTGAGCATAGCAAAATTCCACCACCGATCCCGAAATTTCGTTTTCAATTCAGGAAGGATCTCGGGCAGACTCGGCTTGCCGCGACCGCGCCACAACGAATCGTTTCATTGCTGTTTCAACAGCGCGCGGAACCCGCGTGCGCGGGCAACCGCTCGACCGCTATCCGTCCACTGACTCAGTCGTAGTCGTAGTGACGGCGGGAATATCCATGCTTGTGATAGCCCCGATGCCGGCCCGGGTGAGAATAATAACCACGGGGAGGACCGTAACGGTCCACATAGATCACCTCGGGCCGACGGTGGCGGCGAGTGGTGATAGCGGTCCCCGCCGCGCCGCCCAACGCGCCGCCCAGAATCGCGCCATCGCGCCCACCCAACTCGGCGCCCACGCCAGCACCCAACGCGCCGCCCAACGCGCCGCCCAATATCGCATCTCCTGTCAAGCCGCCAGCCAACAGTGGCGCCGGCGCCCCAAGCGTGGCTACAAGCAGCAAGGAAGGTATAACTTTGACCATAATGACATGCCTCCGATGACTAAAATTTTGCGATCAGGGTAGATTAGCCAAACTGAACAAACGCTGACCAGTTCCTTCAAGCACCAGTTCCTTTCCGGCCTATCTGGACAGCAGGCGCAATACCGGCGTTTCGGGTTGAATGGTTGGGGATTTGGCGCGCACCCCCATCACTCGACCAGATTGGGGCGGACGCGGCAGTTGCATGTGCGCCGCCATCAACGCGCTCAATCGC
The DNA here is from genome assembly GCA_039807425.1 of Candidatus Contendibacter sp. GTDB lineage: Bacteria > Pseudomonadota > Gammaproteobacteria > Competibacterales > Competibacteraceae > Contendibacter. Next base: position 2,440 of record JBDHRD010000045.1, read on the forward strand.
TCCAGAACCGGCAAGGGCATCGGCGCGCTGTGCCGCTCGGCCAGATCCACGTGAATCACCATCAGTTCGGTGGTCGCCGATAGAAAGCTCCGGGCAGCGTGATACAGCCGATGGAAGTAGTGAATCCGTTTGCTGTCGAAGCCAAGCAACTGGGTGGTAATGCGGATGGGATCACCAGCCGCCAATTCGCGCTGGTAGTTGACATGGGTTTCAACTACGAAGGTGGAGCATCGTTGACACTCCTGATAGTCCCTTCCCATGCCCAAATACTCCATGAAAGCGTCCGTAGCATGGTCGAACGCCAGCACGTAATAGGCGACGTTCATGTGGCCGTTGTAGTCGATCCACTCAGGCAGCGCCACGCCGGTGTACAGACACAAGGGGGATTCGATCCGCATGGTTATAATCACCACATTCCGTGAAAGCGCGGTACGCTACCTGCTTTTACCGCAGCGTGCAATCGTTGCAATGGTTTAAAACTCTGAATTCGAGAGAATGCATCACGATGAGCGGACGGGTACTGATTGTGGCGGGTTCGGATTCCGGCGGCGGCGCGGGAATCCAGGCCGACCTGAAGACGGTCACGGCGCTGGGTGGCTACGCGGCGACGGCGATCACCGCGCTGACCGCGCAAAACACCCAAGGGGTGTTCGGCATCGTCGGCGTGGAACCAACCTTCATCGCCCAGCAGATGCAAGTAGTATTGGACGACCTGGGCGCCGACTGCGTCAAGACCGGCATGTTACATCACACCGCCGTCATCGAAATCGTGGTCGAGACGCTGGACTGTGCGGCGTCCGACATCCCGGTCGTGGTGGACCCAGTGATGTACGCCAAGGGTGGCGACTCCCTGCTCGATCCGGCGGCGCGGGAAACACTGATCCGGCGCTTGCTACCTCGCGCCGCTTTAATCACGCCCAACGTCCGCGAGGCGGAGGTGCTGAGCGGGCTGTCGATCCGGGAACCGGACGATCTGGCGGCAGCAGCTCGCCAGTTGCTCGATTTGGGGCCGGCAGCGGTCCTGGTCAAGGGTGGACACCTGCCCGGCGATACCGTCACCGACTGGCTGGTATGGCCCAACGGCGACGAATGCTTCACCGCACCGCGCACCACCAACCGCAACACCCATGGCACGGGTTGCACCCTGGCTTCGGCCATCGCCACCGGGCTGGCGCAGGGGCTGCCTCTAAACGCAGCGGTGCAGCGGGCGCTGGCCTACGTGCGGGAAGCGATCCGTACCGCGCCTGGCCTCGGCAAGGGCCGCGGCCCCCTGAATCATGGCCATACCGTGCGGCCCTGGACTTAAAAGGGGATTTTAAAGCGCCGCCCCTGGCAAGGACGGTGCGATTGCAAGCTCTGAGGAGTGGAAATTCATGTTGGACTGGATGTTAGCGACACTGTTGTTCATCTTCTTTGCGGCCTGGCTGCTGATCCACCGTTTTTTGAAGGGTCCGAGCCTGCTAGCCTACGATCAGCCGGTGGAAAATCGCCCTAGCCTGCGGGACGCCGCCAGCGCTGACCATCAGGAAGCGGTGCGCCTGCTGGAACAAGCCGCGACCGAGATTCGGTCGGCCCCTCTCAAACAGCGGCTGGCGGTGATCCGGCGGGTGATGGATCGAGGGTTTCTGGAGCCGGCGCTGGTGGGTGTTTCCGAGTATCGCATCGCGGAAACCAACGCCGGCGGCGTGCCGGGCGAGTGGGTGCTGGCGCCGCAATCCGATCCGAATCGCCGGGTGCTGTACCTGCACGGTGGCGCTTTCGTCAGCGGTTCTCCGCGCGGCCATCGCATGATCAGCACCCGTCTGGCACGAGCCACTGGGGCCGCAGTGCTGGTGCTGGATTACCGGCTGATGCCGGAGCATTCGCGCCGGGACATGATCGCCGATTGTCAGACCGGTTATCGCTGGATTTTGGACCACGGTCCCGACGGTTCGGCTCCGGTTCGCGAACTGTTCGTGGCCGGCGATTCGGCGGGAGGTAACCTGGTGCTCATGCTCATCGCCTGGGCGCGCGACGCCAGTTTGCGAACCGCAAACGGTGCGATAGCATTGTCGCCGAGTGTGGACATGACGCTATCCAGCCCCACCTTCAAGAGCCATCGGGAAACGGACTTGATGCTGGGACCCGGCCTGGAGCGGTTTCTGCGCCTTCCCAAGTCCGTCTATCTCCTGCTGACCTGGTTCTGGAGCCGGATGGTCCCGCCGAACCCGCTGATCTCCCCGGTTTTTGGCGATCTGTCCAGACTCCCACCGGTGCTGGTGCAGGCCAGCGAGGCGGAAATGATGCTGGGCGACGCCCGGCGCTACGTCAATAAGGCCCGTGCCGCCGGGTCCAGCGCGGAACTGGAAACCTGGCCAGGGATGCTGCATGTCTGGCATATCTTCGAACCGATCCTGCCGGAGGCGCGGGAAGCGTTCGAGCGCATCGGCCAGTTCGTGGAACGCTGCGCCGCGCGTGAGCGGAGAACCAGCCCCGGGTAGGATCCACCGGTCGAGGCAGGGCCTCTCCGGGCGCGAATCAATCGGGTTCGACGCCCAACTCTCGCAACCGTCGCGCCAGGCGTTCGGCCCGTTGCCGTTCCTGTTCGGCCCGTTGCCGTTCCTGTTCGGCCCGTTGCCGTTCCTGTTCGGCCCGTTGCCGTTCCTGTGCACTCTGGTGTTGTTCCCATTGCGCCGCTTCCGCCGGCGAGGGAACCATCTGACCGGCTTCATCGAAGTACCGTAGCTGACCGTTCGCCACCCCCAGATACAGCCCCAGCACCTCGCTCCAGCGCCAATCCCGCGCATCGGCGGGAATCGCCACATACTGTTTTCCCGTCAGACGGAAACCGGCGAATTCCAGCGTGATCGGTGAAAACCAGAAGTATTCCGGGGTATGGAAGATGTTTTGGTACAGGGCTTTCTTGTCGGTTCGATCCACCCTGGCGGTGGAATCCGACAGCAGTTCGATGATGAGGTCCGGGTAGCGCCCGCCTTCTTCCCAAACCACCCAGGAGTTGCGCGGCTCTCGACTCACCTCGCGCACCAGAAAGAAATCTGGACCGCGAAATTCCCGGCGGCGTAACTGTTGATGGGTATAGTAGACGGTCAGATTGGCGCCGATGAAAAAGTCACCCCGATCCCGCCAGCGCCACTCCAGGCTGCTGACCAGTAGCGCCAGTTGTTGGTAGTGTTGGGTGCTTTCCATTTCTGGTTCATCGCTGAGCAGCTGCCGGGCATCCGGCATGAGATCGGCCATTTGTGGCGCGGTTACATACATGACAGCCACCTCCTGGGTTGTCTGATTTCAACGTAAATTCTTGCACGCTTCCGCGAACCGCTCCCAGGTTTCGACCTTTCGCCTCGTCAATAGTTGGCCGATGAACGCCGGCGCTACCGTTAGGGATTGGACTATACCAGGTCCCTGATCGGGTCGGGCTGACGGGCGCAATCCCGTCAGCCCGACCCGATTCAGTATTTTTATTTGCGGAAATTGCCTTATGTCTTTGATGGTTTTTACGGGAGATCAGGCAGTTTTGAGGATCATTCATTGAAATCATCAATTATGATACATTAAGGCTCTTCGACGGTTTCTATGGAGGTCGGGCGAATTAGAGGTTCACCCAAGGGAATTTTTAATTTTAATTCACTCTAATCCATTGATTTTCTTATTTAGTGTTAATTTCAGGTCATGAACAAAGGGAGATGACCCCCAGTTTCCACAAGAACCGTCGAAGAACCCAATCATGAACAAGAAAACCCGACTCCTGGCCTCCGTATTGCTGGTCCTTGCCGCCGCTGGCGGCGGGTGGTGGTATTCCCACCGACCCACTGAGAACGGAGCGCTGACCCTCTACGGTAACATCGACTTTCGCCAGGCATCGGTCCCGTTCAACGGGAATGAGCGGATCGCCGAGGTCCTGGTTGAGGAAGGCGCGGTGGTCAAGCAGGGGCAGTTGCTGGCCCGTCTTGACACCAGCCGTCTCCTTCCCCAACTGGCGCAGGCCGAAGCGGTCGTGGAATCCCAGAAGGCGGTGGTGGAGCGGCTGCTAAATGGTACCCGAAAGGAAGAAATCGCGCAGACCAAGGCCAATCTGGAATCGGCCAAGGCCGATGCGGTGTATGCGACTGTGCAATACGAACGGCGCAAGACTTTGGGTCGGACCGGGGCAGTGACCAAGGACGAGGTCGATCAGGCAAAAGCCGCAGTGGATATGGCCATCGCCAAGGTAGAGGTGGCTCAGAACGCCCACAAGCTGGCCGTCATCGGCCCCCGGGACGAAGACATCGCGCAAGCCAAGGCGCAATTGCACGGCTACGAGTCGCAACTGGCCCTGTTGCGGCAGCAGGTGGCGGATGCGGAATTGCATGCCCCCTTCGATGCCATTGTCCAGTCTCGGTTGATGGAACCCGGTGAGATGGCTTCCCCCACCAAGCCGGTATTTTCCCTGGCCACCATCGGTACAAAATGGGTTCGTGCCTATATGGCGGAGCCGAATCTAAGCCAGGTTCGCAATGGCTCCCGCGCTGAAATCCATATCGACAGCATGCCGGATCGTCCTCTGGAGGGTTGGGTCGGCTTTATCTCCCCGGTCGCGGAGTTCACGCCTAAAACAGTCCAGACCGAGGATCTGCGTACCAATCTGGTCTATGAAACCCGTATCTTCGTGAAAGACACCGACAACCTGTTGCGCCTGGGCATGCCAGCGACCGTGAAGATCCTCCCTGATGGAGCAGGGACCGCCGGCGTCCCGACCCAGTGATGACCTACCCGGGAACGGCGCAGCCGGTTGAAATCCAGGACGTCCATAAGACCTTCCGTCGAAAAACTGGCGAGACCGTCAAAGCCCTCGACGCGGTGTCCTTCACGGCGCAGCGCAATACCTTGACCGCCTTGGTAGGACCGGATGGGGGTGGGAAAACCACCTTGCTGCGCATGATTGCCGGCCTGGTGGCCACCGATGACGGAGCCGTGCGCGTGTTGGGAATCGATGCTTCGGCCGACCCGCAATCCGTGCAGGATCGTATCGGCTATATGCCGCAGAAATTCGGCCTCTACGAAGACCTGACGGTGCAACAGAATCTCGACCTCTATGCGGATCTGCACGGGATCAGCATGGGGGCTCGGGCCGAAATCTATCCGCGCCTGCTGCAAATGACCGCGCTGGGGCGGTTTACCGGCCGCTTGGCTGGCGCCTTGTCCGGCGGCATGAAGCAGAAGCTCGGACTGGCCTGTACGCTGGTCCGCTCTCCCGATCTGCTGCTCCTCGACGAACCCACGGTGGGGGTCGATCCGCTCTCGCGCAAGGAACTCTGGGAGATTGTTCGCCTGCTGGTGCGCGAATCGGGGCTGACGGTGATCGTCAGCACCTCGTACCTCGACGAAGCCGAGTTTTGCGACTATACGGTCGCGCTGCATTTGGGCAAAGTCCTGGCGGAGGGAACCCCCAGGGAAATTACTGCCCGGGCCGAAGGCTGCGTGTTCATGGCCAGATCGACCGATGGGTCGACGGCTCGCGCATTGCAAGCGCGTCTCTTCAAGCATCACGGTATTGTCGATGCGGTCCCCGAAGCGGGGATCGTGCGCGTCGTGACCCGGGAAGCCAAGCCACCGGTCCGTGATACCGGCGACGCCAGCGTCACCTATGAGCCAACAGCGCCTCGCTTTGAGGACGGGTTCATGATGCTCTTCCGGGCCGCCGTTGGCGAAATTCAATCAACCACGATCACACTGGAGCGTCGTCCGAGTGGCGAGGCCGGGACTGTCTCGGTCGAGGTGACTGACCTGTTGCGCACCTTTGGTGACTTCACTGCGGTCAACCACGTTTCCTTCGAAGTTCGGCGAGGAGAAATCTACGGCCTCCTTGGCCCCAACGGCGCCGGCAAGAGCACGACGTTCCGGATGCTTTGCGGATTGATTCCAGCCACCGGGGGGAAGTTGCGCGTGGCCGGCGCCGACCTGCGAACGTCGCGGGCCGAGGCGCGGGCGAAGCTGGGTTATGTGGCGCAGAAGTTCTCCCTCTATGGGGACTTGTCCGTGGATGAGAACCTGGATTTCTTCGCCAGCGCTTATGGCCTTCGCGGCAACAAGAAGCGTGAGCGGATCGAATGGGCGAAAGGGCAGTTCGAACTCGGTTCGATGGCGAGTTTGCCCAGCGGTCAATTGCCCGGTGGATACAAACAGCGCCTGGCCATGGCCACCGCTCTTCTTCATGAGCCGGAAATCCTTTTTCTGGACGAAGCCACCAGCGGCGCTGATCCACTCGCCAGACGCGAATTCTGGGGGCGCATCACCACGCTGTCGGAACAAGGGGTCACCGTCATCGTGACGACCCACTTCATGGAGGAAGCGGAATACTGCGACCGGATTATCATCATGGATGGCGGGGCCTCGCTGGCCGAAGGTTCTCCCGGCGATATCCGCGCGAAGGCAAGACGCCCGGATGGCCGCGAGCCGACGATGGAAGATGCCTTCATCTCCATCGTCGAAACATCCCGCCGTGCACCCAGGGAGGCTGCCCAATGATCGGTGAGTTGATCCGTGCACGCCGCCAGAGCATCCGCCGTGTCATCGCGCTGACCCGCAAGGAAACCTGGCAGATTCTGCGCGACCCGAGCGCCATCGCCATCGGTGTCATCCTGCCGTTGCTGATGCTGATCCTGTTCGGCTACGGCCTCTCGTTCGACATCGAGAATCTGCCAGTCGCGGTAGTGGTCGAGCACGCCTCCGAGGACACCAACAGTGCCGTGTCGGCGCTCCGCCTATCGCCTTACTTTATCGTGCATCCAGCACACACCATGGCCGAGGCCGAGCAACTGATGGCGAAACAGAAGGTCAGCGCCATCCTGCGCTTCCCACCGCACTTTTCGCGGGATGTTACCCAGGGCGACGCCATGCTCCTGGTCGCCGTCAATGCGACCGACGCCAATACGGCCCGAATTGCCTCGGCCTACGTCGAAGGTGCGATCAGCACCTGGCAGGCCCGGGATGCCAAGGATGGCCGTCCGGCGCCGGAAATACCCAACATCAGCATCGACAACCGGATGTGGTTCAACGAGGCCAACCAGAGTCAATGGTTCCTGGTGCCGGGCGTGATCGTTCTCGTGATGACTCTGATCGGGGCTTTGCTCACTTCGCTGGTGATCGCGCGTGAGTGGGAACGGGGAACCTTCGAGGCGCTGTTTGCGACGCCGGTCCGTCCGGGCGAGATCCTGCTAAGCAAGACCATTCCCTATTTCGTCATGGGCATGATCGGGCTGGCGCTTTCGGTGATCGGCAGCCAGTTGCTGTTCGGCGTTCCGCTACGCGGATCGTTGTGGCTGCTGATCCTCGTGTCCTCGCTCTACCTGCTGGTCGCGCTTGGCATCGGCCTGGTCATTTCCTCGGTGACCAAGAGCCAGTTTCTCGCCAACCAGATCACCTTCCTGGTGACCTTCCTTCCGGCGACCATGCTGTCGGGCTTCATCTTCGATATTCGCAGCATGCCGATTGGCCCGCAGGCTGTGACCCTGATCTTCCCGGCGCGCTACTTCGTCAGTTCCTTGCAGACGCTGTTTCTCGCCGGCGACGTGTGGGCCGTCATCCTGCCCGATATGGCGGTGCTGGCCGTGATGGCGGCGATTCTGATGCGGATCGCCATCAAGTCCTCTCGCAAGCGGATTGACTGAGGCTGCCATGATCGAATCCCTTTATCGCATCCTCGCACTCATTCGCAAGGAATTATTGGCAACCCTGAAGGACTCCAAGAGCCGGATTACGGTATTCATGCCGCCCATTCTCCAATGCCTGATCTTCGGCTATGCCGCCAGCTACGACCTCAACAACGTCCCGTATGTCGTTCTGGATCGCGACCATAGCGGGGCCTCACGGGCGCTGATCGCGGCCATCGATGGCAATGGCGCCTTCGATCGTGTGGCCACGTTGCAGAAAGCCTCCGAGATTGCGGATCAGATCACGGAAAAGCGGGCCGCCTTGGCGATCACCATCGACCGGGATTTCGAGCGCCAATTGATGATGGGGAAAACCGCCAAGGTCCAGGTCATCGCGGATGGGCGAAACACCAACACGGCGGGTACCGCGCAAGGCTATCTCAGTACCATCACCGCCGATTTCGCCCGGAAATGGCGCGACGAGAACGGCTTCTCGGCGGAACCCGGAGTCCAGGTGACCACGCGCGCCTGGTACAACCCCAACCTCGAAACCCGCTGGAACATGATCCCGTCGCTGATCGGCACGATCACGATGATGATGACCATGATCCTGACGGCCATGTCGGTCGCTCGCGAACGGGAGGCCGGCACCTTCGAGCAATTACTGGTCACCCCGTTCCGACCTTACGAAATCATGATCGGCAAGGCATTGCCCTCGATGCTGGTCGGTCTGATTCAAGCCTCCTCCATTCTGCTGGTCGCCCAACTCTGGTTCCGGATTCCTTTTGCCGGTTCCTACCTCATCCTTTATCTGAGCCTGATCGAGTTCCTGGCCGCGTCGGTGGGCATCGGCCTGTTCATTTCGTCCATCGCCAAGAACATGCAGCAGGCGATGATCGGCTCGGTCATCGTCATGATGCCGTTCATGCTAATGTCCGGCCTGACGACGCCGATCATGAACATGCCGGATGTACTTCAGTACCTGACCTATCTCAATCCGCTGCGCTACGCGATCAGCATGACCCGCCAGATTTACCTCGAAGCAGCCGGGATCGGCCAACTCCTCCCCGAGATGCTGGCGCTGTTGGGGATTGCCGCCGTCACGCTGCCCATCGCGTCATGGATGTTCCGCAACCGGCTGGCCTGAACACAGATAGTGCTTCAGACGTGGATATAGACTCAAAAAAATCGCTTTATAATCAAAATATTGTAAGGATTTTATCGATATCCGTATCCGCGTCAGGAACACTACCAGGTAGAATTGCTAAAAACTGCTCTAAACCTGCCTACGTTCAGGGTTAATTAAGGATGTTGAGTCTTGAATGCTCGCCACCTTACGACTGCCTCAGAGGAATTCACACATGACGAGGATCATTCACATTTTCGCTATTCTAATGGCCGCCCTGCTCCTGATTCCGCAAGGAAGTATCGCGCAGGATCAATTCCCGCGATTCGAGCCGGAATACTCCAATGACGGTCCACGCGGCCTGATTCAAGTCACCAATGACTGGCGAGACACCGTCAACGTTACCATGTGGACGCACCGACGGGAGCGGATCGGCGACTCCTGGGAGATCGTGCCGGGAGAATCAGCCTTTCTGGCTGTGGACGAGGAGCGGATCAAGGTCAGGCCAAGCTACAAAATCAAGGTCGGTTTCGACTGGGGATGGGTAGATCTCGGGGATGTGGCTCGGTTTCGCCGTGGCGTATGGTATGTCAACGTGCGTGATATCTGGCGTGCTACGCACTCACGTGGCGATAGAGGCGGTAGACCCAATTGGGAAGATCAGGATGTTCCGGATTGGAAAAGATAACGGTGAGCTAACCCATGCTCGTGCTAAGTGGGAGATCGAATGATGATGCACAAACTGCCGCTTATTGTTCTGGGCCTGAGCAGCGCGTTGATGCTCGGCGGGTGCGCCCCCCTGCCCGGAGACGATTACTCCAACGATGACGGTCGGTATGAGGGATACGGGGGATACGGGGGATACGGGGGATACGGGGGATACGGGAGGGATGACCGCCGCCGATGGGAAGATTCTCATCGGCAGGATGGTGGCTATTACGGGGACGATTATCGCCCACAGGGCGCCCGCCGCCAATGGGAAGATTCTCATCGGCAGGATGGTGGCTATTACGGGGACGATTATCGCCCGCGGGGCGACCGCCGCCGGTGGGACGAGGACCGCCATCAGGGAGAACCACGGTATCGAAACAAGGATGAACAAGGACAGCGGGGCGATTGGTCACGACGTGGCCCGCAGCCGATCCAGCCGGTTTCTCCTTCCCAGCCGCAGCCGGTGCAACGCATCATTCCGCTTCAGCCGCAGCCCGACCAGCCGCAGCCGATGCAGCGCATCCAGCCGGTTTCTCCTTCCCAGCCGCAGCCGATGCAGCGCATCCAGCCAGCCCAGCCACAGCCGGTGCAATCGGTGCGGCCGATGCAGCCAGTCGATCCGGTTCAGAATGAACAGCAACGCGGTAACTCTGGCGAGTTGCGAAAACCGTTTGTGCCGGACGAACTGTTGCAGAAGGACAGGATGAACCCATGATCGCTGGAATCAGGGTGGAGGTGCTTTCTTGAAACTGCTGGCGCTGGACGCCGCAACCGAAGCCTGCTCCGCCGCAGTCTGGGTGGATGGGGCCGTACTGGAACGCTACGAATGGGCGCCGCGCCGCCATGCGACCCTAATCCTGCCGATGATCGAGTCGGTGCTGGCCGAGGCCGGATTGAGCGTGATGCAACTGGACGCCATCGCGGTCGGCCGGGGACCGGGCGCTTTTACCGGCGTGCGGATCGCAGTGGGCATCGCTCAGGGCATCGCCTTTGCCGCCGATCTGCCGGTCGCGATGGTGTCCACCTTGGCGGCACTGGCGCTGGGCGCGGCGCGGGCAACCCGCCAGACGCGCGTCGCGGCGGCGCTGGACGCCCGCATGGGCGAAGTTTACTGGGGGGTTTATACGATCGCCGGGGCGGATGCCGAACTGCTGGGCGAGGAGCGATGCTGCGCGCCAGAGGCCGTGATCGCCCCGGTCGGCGAGTGGTTCGGCGCGGGTAGCGGCTGGTCGGCCCACGCCGATACGTTGGCGCGGCGTCTGACCATCAGCGATTGGTGGGGTGATTGCTACCCGCGTGCCGGCGACGTCGCCCGGTTGGCGGCCGCTCCCTCCCGGCGCGGTGAATGGGTGGCGGCGGAACAGGCGTTGCCGGTCTATCTGCGTGATCGGGTAGTAGGATAGTGATTCAAACATCCTCCGTGTTTCCGCTTCCCGGCGTGAGCTGACTGGTCGGAGTAATTGCAAGGCGTTTGGCATTGAAGTGGCGTTCGCGGTAAGCTGCTGCAATAACAACCAAAACAGCAAAAACATGACCACCTGGAGGATCTGCCATGAATGCTACGATCACTGCCGACCCGGTTCACAGCAAGGCGTTGCCCGAACTGGCAGCCAAGCTGCTGACCGCCCGTCAGGAAAGCCTGGTGCTGTATCACAAACTCGCCGCCTTCAAGCCGCACGCCCGCCTCGAGCCGGTCCAGCGGTATCTGCTGCAACGGTTCCGACAGGCGCTGGTGGATTATCTGGCCCTGGGACCGTTCGAGGTCTATCAAGCGCTGGAAGACCAGCCTGCCCACTCACCCTATCGCCAAGCTCGCGAGTTGGCCCGGCGCTTCTACGCCCGCATCGCCCGCACCACGCAGGCGGCGCTGGCGTTCCACGACCGTTATGACAGCGACCTGTCCGCTCCAGAACTAGTCGAACTGAACGAGGAACTGTCGCGTCTGGGCGAACAACTGGCGGTGCGTATCGAACTGGAAGACCGGATTCTGGCCGCCGTCCGCAAGGGCAGTCGAACCTCCGCCGCGGCCTGATGGTGGCGGGAGTGCGGGCTTCCGGGTTCGGGGGCGGGCGCTGCTTCGCGTCTGAACCGGTTATTCCGGGGAGGACCTTTTACTTCCCCACCCGCAACAGCCCACCCAAGCCATGCTGCTCCAGAAAAGCGTTGGCGTGGTCGCGGATGGCGGCAGCACTGTCGAAGTCCACCACCTCGGCCAGGAGCGCCTGGGCTTCGTCGTGGCGGACGCTGCGGATCAGCCACTTGATCTTGAGCAGACTGCCCAGGTTCATGCTCAGGCTGTCCACGCCCATCGCCATTAGCAGCAGGGCGCTGGCTGGATCGCCGGCCATCTCGCCGCAGACGCTGATCGGTCGGCCGGCGGCCCGCGTCTGCTCGACCACGTGGCGAATCGCCGCCAACACCACCGGGTTGAGCGAGTCGTACAGCTTGGCTACCCGATCGTTGTTGCGATCCACCGCCAGCAGATATTGCGTCAGGTCGTTGCTGCCGATCGAGGCGAAATCCACCAGCCGGATCAGTTTGTCGATCTGGTAGACCGCCGACGGCACCTCCACCATGATCCCCACCGGTGGCACCCTGACTGCCATGCCATCCTCCGCCAGTTCCGCCTGAGCCTCGCGCAGCAATTCCAGCGCCTCTCTCAGTTCGCCGACGCCGCCGATCATCGGCAACAGGATCGACAGGTTCGGATGGTCGGTTCCCGCCCGCAACATCGCTCGCAACTGGGTCTTGAACAAGTCGGGCTGATCAAGGCTGATGCGGATGCCGCGCCAGCCGAGAAACGGGTTCTGTTCCTCGATCGGGAAATACGGCAAGGATTTGTCGCCACCGATGTCGAGGGTGCGCAGCACCACCGGGCGCGGCTCCATCATCCGCAGCACCCGGGTGTACAACACGGTCTGTTCTTCCTCGCCGGGAAAGCGGTCGCGCAGGAAAAAATGCAGTTCCGACCGATACAGCCCCACGCCTTCCACCCCGCTGTCGCGGGCGGCGGCGATGTCGGCGAACAGCCCTGAATTGGCGTACAGATCGACCCGATGACCATCCGGAGTTTCCGCCGGCAGATCGCGCAGGTGCTGCAAATCGCGCGACAGGCTGACTTCGTCGGCGATCAACTTCAAATATTCCTGGCGCAACGTCGGGCCGGGCTGAATGCATACCCGCACGGTATAGCCATCCACCACCACCTCGCGCCCGTTCAGCCGGCCCGGCGGCAGGTTGCTGATCCCGAACACCGCCGGTATCCCCAGGCCGCGCGCCAGCAGGGCAACGTGCGAGGCGCCGGTGCCGCGCACCGACACCAGCCCCTTGAGCTGCTCCGGCGGCACGTCCAGCAACTGGGAGACGCTGATTTCGTCGCCCATCAAAATGGTTTGGCCAGGGTAATGGCGGTCGACCGCCTGCGCCTCCTGCAAGCGGTTGAGCAATCGCTGGCCGAGGTCGAGGATGTCGGCGGCGCGCTCGCGCAGGTAGGGATCATCCATCTCGGTGAAAATGTTGGCGTATTCGAGCACGGTGGCGCGCAGCGCGCCCGGCGCCCAGTTGCCGGCGTAAATCCGCTCCAGGGTGCCGTTCACCAGACTGTCGCTGCCCAGCAGCAGGGCGTAGGCGTCGAACAGCGCCCGGTCGCCGGCCGCCAGCAGTAACCGCATTCGCTCGCTGAGTTGCTGTAACTCGGCCAGTTCCGCCGCCACCGCCTGCCGGAACCGCGAGGCCTCGGCCTCCGGATCGTCGATATCCTTGTCCGGCACCCGGTCCAGGGCAGCGGCCGGAAACACCACCACCGCCTCGCCGATCGCCAGACCGGGGGCGCTGGCCACCCCTTCCAGGAACAGGCTATCCGACTGGGCGTCGCCGCCAAGGCGATCCAGCGCCTGGCGGAGTTCCGTCTGATTGATGCAACCGGCCAGTTGCGCGGCCAGGGTCACCAGGAACGCTTCCTCGTCGGCGGTGTACTTCCGCTGCTCGCGCTGCTGCCCCACCAGAACACCCAGCACCTTGCGCCGGCGGATGATCGGCACGCCGATAAACCCGTGGTACGGCGCCTCGCCGGTGGCGGGAACGTAGAGGAAGGCGGGATGGGCGGGCGCATCGTTGACGTTGACCGGCTCGGCCCGACTGGCGACCAGCCCGGTCAGGCCCTGTCCCAGTTTGAGCCGCACCTTGCCGACCGCGCCCGGCCGCAGGCCATCGCTGGCCATCAGCACGTGCTCGCCGCGAACCGGGTCCGTCATGTACACCGAGCAGACGTCGGTGTGAAGAGCCGCCTTGACCTCGATGACGATCACGCTGAGCGCTTCGTGCAGGTTTTGGGCTGCGTTAATGTCCTGGATGATGCGCCGCAGGATGTCCAGCATGGAACCGATCTCGGCTGAAGGTAATGGGAGGTAGGCTGGTTTAGCGTCGGGAAACCCGGCGTGACTGCGGTGCCGGCGGACAGGGCGAGGGCGGTTCGGTTACCAGCGAGGGGGCCGCTGCCTCCCGCACCGGCGTGGCGACCACCATGATAGGTTCCAGGACTCCACCGCGCCGCGCCGAAACGACCATGCGGGTGATGACCGGGTGCGGGCAGGTCTCCACCCGGTGCAAGGGCAAAACAGGCACGGATTTGGCCGCCGCCGGTCGCTCTGGTTCCGAGATCGCAAGGTTAGCTTCCCTGGCGACCTCGATGACGGCTGCGGCGACCTCCATGGCCGCCTCCAGCGTCCGAACCGGCGTCGGCAAGCGGTCGAATCCAAGATTTCGATGGGGGGGCCACTCGGGCATCACTCTATCATGAATCCCAGCGGAAGAAGGCCGTTTCGGCAGCCTCAGGGGCAACAGCAGCGGCGCCAGTTCGCACAAGGCGCGCCAGTAGACATGTCGCTTGAACGGCACCACGGCCCGCAAGGGATACCAATAGTCCACCCACTGCCAGTGATCGAATTCGGGGTGTTCGGAGGAATCCAGGCACACCGCTTCCTCGCCGCCCAACATCCGCAGCAGAAACCAGACCTGCTTTTGGCCGATGCAGGTCGGGTGGTTACCCCAGCGGATCAGGCGCTTGGGCAGGCGATAGCGCAGCCAGCCCCGCGTGCAGCCGATCACTTGGACATGTTCCGGCCGCAAGCCGACTTCCTCGGCCAGTTCGCGAAACATGGCCTGCTCGGGCGACTCATCCCGCCGGATGCCACCTTGGGGAAACTGCCAGGAATGCTGGCCGATCCGTTTCGCCCAGAACAAGCGTCCATCGGCGTTGCACAGGATGATGCCGACGTTTGGCCGATAACCCTCCGAATCGATCACGATGAAAACCGATGCGTTGCAATCAACAGTTCATACTATTTTTTCATAACAAACCGTATTTCGCCATGCTGGCGACGCGACCCGCCCATCGCCCGCCAACCGGGTTGGAAAGGTCTATCATTAAATCGTGGTTGTTAAGTCGTGGTTGAAAGCCCGGCTTCGACCAGGTCAGCCCAAAAACCACCGTTTCCCCAGCCGGTTGCCTCGCCGAGGAGTTTCTCATGCCCCGTCTGCTGCCCCTGCTCGCCCTGCTGGTATTGCTACTGTCCGCCAGCGCCCGCGCCGTCGAGGATACGCCGCTCGCTGTGGCGGCGGCTCAATATCTGCAACTGATCCGCGACGGTCGCGCCACCGCCGGCCAGTCGCCGGACACCCTGTTGCAACAGGCCGGGCAGCAGATGGCGCGCAAGGACTGGGCCGCCGCCATCGCCAGCCAGGAAACCGCCATCGCCGCTGGCGCCGAGCCGGTCGGGGCGTGGCTGAACCTGAGTCAATTCTGGCAAACCCGGGCGGAACAGGCCAAGGACGACGACGAAGCGCGCGCCCGCGCCAGGGAGCGAAGCCGGCAGGCCACCTGGAACGCCTATCAGGCGGCGCGCGTCCCGTTCGAGCGCGCCCGCGCCCTGTTCCGGCTGGGCGAACTCTACGACCGTGCCAGGGAGCCGAAACAGGCCCTCACCGCTTTCCGCGAAGGGCTGGAACTGGAGGACAACCCGCGCATCGCCAAGCGCTATCAGGAACTGGCCGACGCCCACGCTTTCCAGATCAAGGGCGTGGAGGTCGAGTCCGACAGCGCCACCCCGAAAATCTGTCTCCGTTTCTCCGATGACCTCGCCAAGGGGCGGCAAGTTCATTACGAGGATTATCTGGTGATCGAACCGGCCATCCAACCGGTGGTCAGCGTCCAGGAGCAACAATTGTGCGTGGAAGGCGTCCGTCACGGCCAGAGCTACGCGATCAAGGCGCGCGCCGGCGTTCCGTCGGCCACGGGCGAGAAGACGCGCGCCGCGCAGGACTTCACCGCCAGGGTCGAGGACCGCAAGCCGACGCTGGGTTTTCGCGGGACCGCCTACGTGTTACCGAAAGCCAGCGGCCAGCAACTGCCGCTGATCAGCGTCAATCTGGACCAGGCGCGGGTGCGGGTGCTGCGCGTCAACGACCGCAATCTGCTGCAACAAATCCTGGATCGCCGCATCGCCAACCCGCTGGACGGCTACGATATCAAGCGAGTCGCCAAAAACTCCGGCGAATTGCTGTGGGAAGGGACCCTGGCCCTGGCAACCGGCGAGCGCAATCAGGACGTCACCACCGCCGTGCCGATCAGCGAGATTGTGCGCGACCCGCAGCCGGGCATCTACATCATCGCCGCCGAGCCGCTCAAGGATGACCCGGACAGCTACGAGAACCGGGCCACGCAATGGCTGGTGGTGTCCGACATCGGCCTGTTCACG
>JBDHRD010000271.1:0-2901 GCA_039807425.1 Candidatus Contendibacter sp.
GCCAGACTCATCAGTCACCTCCTGCCCGGTTAGCATCGCCCAACGCGGCAGGTGCTGGTAACCCCGATTCCACCGCCGCGCCCCATCCGGGCTCGTCTGCAGTGATCGGCGCACTGGCCATGACGGCTTCATAGGCACCTCCACGAGGAACGGAAACCTCGTGAAGGTACGTCGCCGTCGCCGAATCACGTAGCCGTAACCGCCGGCGCCACCAGCTCAGCGTCAGCCGCCCACAGCGGATCAGGCAAAATTTGTCATTTGTGATTAAACCATTGAGCCGCTGTTCTCGGACTTCAAAAGCCGCGGTTTTCAGTTACAAGACACGCAACTCCGTGCTGCGGATCGACTGGATCGGTTATTGTTAATCATGGCCTTGGCGATGTATTGGTGCGTACGCGTCGGCCAGGAGGAGGCCCGCGATCACCCGACGCCCCTGGAAAAAAACGCAAGAATAAATCGATCCCGACCATTGGAGCTTTAGAAAGCTTGCCCGCAGTGCCCTCTCCTGGTTTACCCGAGGTCTGCGCGCGCTCCACCGGAAGCTGCAAATGCAACAACCTTTACCCCCCTTCTATCGGGTTTGCCCCGTGATGAGGGACTGATAGGTGGTAAGGCCGCTGGCCCAACTCGAATGCGCGCTGGCGGATGCGGTCTTCGTACCGCGCCGTCAATTCCTGCCGGCACCCGTGATACGCCTCCCAGGTGGGACAAATTTCGGGACGGGCGCGCAGCAGGAGGGTCATGGCTTCTTCCAGACCGATCCCTTCGACCAGAGTGAGATACGCCAGCACCACCAGCGGCGACCGGTTGATCCCGGCGGTGCAATGAACGTAGACCCGGTGGCCCTGGCGCAGCAGCCCGTGCAGCCCGCGCACCGCCGCCGGCAGGCCGCGTTGCTGATCGGTGGGATCGAAATCGCGCAAGGGGCAGCGTTCCATGACCAAGCCGAGCCGGCGGCCGTGCCGCACGAGGCCCGGATAGTCGATCCCCTGCTGCTCCAGGCAGTCGTCGTGTTGCACCGACAGAATGGCGGACACGTGGGT
The DNA here is from genome assembly GCA_039807425.1 of Candidatus Contendibacter sp. Lineage (GTDB taxonomy): Bacteria > Pseudomonadota > Gammaproteobacteria > Competibacterales > Competibacteraceae > Contendibacter. The sequence continues at coordinate 1,044 of JBDHRD010000271.1, forward strand.
TTCCACCCGGAGGGCGTCGAGGTCGCTCGGCGCGCGCGGACCGCTCCCGACCACCAGATCATGACGAACAATGTTCCAGTTCAAGCGCCCGTGCGCCATGGCGGAACCTCTCGAATCCAGGGTGATTGTTCCTATAGTCCCGCGCCGGGCTCGATGCGTTCCCGCAACCGCCACGCTCCCGCCGGCGCGGGTTATCCTCCGTCGCGGTGGATAATTCCCACCGGGCCGAATCCCCGGCGGCGATGTGGACTTGGCAGGCATTGCCGTGCTGGACAAAAAAGCGGCGATAGTCTCTTTCTCGTTGACTGCATTCATCGGGCTGGATGCCCAGGCGCGGCAGACGGACTGGCGCCAGATGCGGGCGCTGCGCCACGCGGCGGGGGTGCGCTATTTCGATTTCACCCCGGTCATGATCGTGGCCCTGGCCTCGGTGGTCGGGGCGCGCTATCTGGCCATCGGCACCGGCGACACCGAACTGGACCTCTTCGCCGGAATGCGGGCGGCGGTGGTCATCTCCATCCGGGTATTCCTGTTCCGGGGCGCGGGGAAGGCGAATGAGCCTGCGGCGGGGAGCACTGGTGCTATGCTGATTACACCAACTCAAGACGAAGGGGAAAAGGCCATGGCTGATTACGTGCTCTCGGTTCGGGCGGTCCGCAACGGTGCGTTCGTCGCCGACGTCGGTCCCAGCAAATTTCTGGTGGTTCCGCCCGGTCAAGCGCCGGCGCCTGCCCAGGCGATCACCCCAGCCGCCTGGTATCAAGCGGTCCGCGCCGCAGCGGTTTGGCAAAACGAGCGGGGCGAGGCGCGCGGTGATCTGCTGTTTGTCGTCCACGGCTACAACATGAGCGCAGACGACGTGATCCAACGCCATCGCCGTTTGCAGGAGGATTTAATCGCGCTGGGGTTCAAGGGCGTCATTGCTTCGTTCGACTGGCCGAGCGACGACCAGGCCCTGGCGTACCTGCCCGACCGCCACCGGGCCAAGGCCACCGCCTTGCGGCTGGTCACCGACGGGATCGCCTATCTGTCAGCGCGACAAACCCCGGGGTGCGCGATCAACATCCACGTGTTCGGGCACTCCACCGGCGCTTATGTTATTCGGGAAGCGTTCGACGACGCCGACGATCGCGCACTCCCCAACCTGAGCTGGATCGTGAGCCAGGTCCTGTTCGCAGCGGGCGACGTGTCGGCGGCCTCCCTGGCGGCCGGCAACAGCGCTTCCGCCTCCCTGTACCGGCATTGCCTCCGCCTCACCAACTACGCCAGCCGTCACGACCAAGTACTGGACCTGTCGAACGTCAAACGGCTCGGCGTCGCGCCGCGCGTCGGGCGCAGCGGGCTGCCCGGCGATGCTCCGCCCCAGGCGGTGAACGTCGATTGCACGGCGTACTATGCCAAGCTGGTCGAAGACCCTGCCATGGCCGCGGCTGACCAACCTCGCGGCTTTATGGGGACGAAAAGCCATTCCTGGTATTTCGGCAACCAGCCGTTCACCCGCGATCTGTTCGGGGTGATGATCGGCGAGGATCGCACTGTCATTCCGACACGGGCGGTCACGCCCGATGGCAGCCTCGTGCTCCAATCACCCTGAAGGTTCGCCATTGCGGCCGGCTCGCAGTTGTTGGCCAGCGGAGCGAGTGCTTGACCCTCGGCACCCCCCTCGCCTTCGCCGCCGTCCTCGACCTCGGTGGCACGACCCGGTTCGGCTACCGGCCGGACGGGATCGGCTGGCTGCTGGCCGCCATCGCCAGCGGGCTGCCGGACATCGACCTGCCGCCATCGAAGGTGGGCCGGCTGTTCTGGTTCGTCTCGGTGCCCTTGGAACGCCAGTTCGGCCATCGCACCGTGACCCATT
>JBDHRD010000046.1:0-18278 GCA_039807425.1 Candidatus Contendibacter sp.
ACAGTGGGGGGATGAGCGGGGCGGAGTGGAAGCCGCAAATCCCGCTGTTCGCCCGCCAGTTCCGGGTAATCGTCCCCGATCATCTCGGCCACGGCCGCAGCCCGATGGTGGCCGAGCGACTGGCCGTGGCCGACATGGGCCGCGCCGTGCTGGAACTGATGGACGAACTGAACCTGCCCCAGGCGAGCTTGGTGGGGTCTTCGATGGGTGGGGCGGTGGCGTTGTGGCTGACCCTCTACCATCCCGGCCGGGTGAACAGGCTGGTGCTGTACCGGATCAGCTACCGCAAGGATGCGGAAACCCACGCCGGGACCCGCGACATGGCTAACCCCGCCTACTGGCGCGATATTGGGATGCACAAGTGGTTGAGCGACATCCACCGGCCGCAGGGCGGGCCGGATGCCTGGGAGGAGGTGATCGGCCGGGTGTCGGAGGCGCTGGAACCGGCCACCACCGATCACGCGCACGATCTGGAAATTCTGGAGTGCATTTTTCAGCCGACGCTGATCGTGGTCGGTGACCGGGATCCCGTGGCGCCGCTCGATCAGATTCTGGAGATGTTTGGAGCGATTCCCAACTGTGGAATCTGGGTCATGCCCTACGCGACCCACGTCACCGCGACCAGCACCTGGCGGGCGAAATCGTTCGCGCTGGAGGTGACGCGATTCTTGCAGCGGCAAAAATAACCGAGAGGGAGGGCATGACGATGAACTGGATACTGAGGAGGATGATGGTGCTGGCGGCGGTGCTGGGCGTGACCACGCCGGTTGGGGCCAACGAGTATGACGCCGTGTTCGGCGCGGTCCAGCGGGTGCTCGGGCAGGCGGCGAAAAATGACGAAGCGGGTTTGAACGCGACCCGCCAGCAACTCGAAAGCGCGTCCAGGCGAGTCCACCAGAATGTCAAGGAAGCCCGCGCCCTGAACCAGCAGGGATTGGATGCGCTTAAGCGAAATGACTATCAGGCTGCCGCGACCGCGCTCCAGAAGGCTCAGGAAACGGATCCCGCCGATGTCGAGGTGGCCGGCAATCTCGGCTACGCCAACCTCAAACTCGGCCAGTTCAAACGCGCCGAACATCAACTGGTGTACGCCATCTCCCTTTCGCCGGGACGATCCTCGTCGTGGTACAACCTCGGGCAGGTGTATGGCGCGACGAACCAGGTCGAGAAAGCGACCGGGGCATTCGCCGCGGCTTACCGCTTTTCCCAGAATCCGCCCAAGACCGTGGAATTCATGCGGCAGGCGCTGACCGCGCCGGAGAATAACGAAACCACCCGCGCCGCGCTGAAAAGGACGCTGGATCTTTTACAGAAAGATTGACAGGCTCGGCCCTGACCGTCGGATGACTCTGCACGTGCTCCACCACAACGGCCCAGCGTGGGAGAGCCTCCGGCGTCGTAAACTCCGGGCGGCCCTCTATGAAGGGTGTGGTGGGGCTTATTGCTGCCCAAATTCGCGGGATTGGGCTGATTTACCCACCCTTTCGGGCGCTGGCGCTGATTCAGTACAATTATTGTAATAACTATTTGAATTTATTGTCGTCTTCTGATGCTTCGCTCAGCGACATGCCGGCCAGCATCGGCTCGGTCACCCGTCGCTCCCGTGTGTCGTCCAGCTTGTCGGCCAGATGATAAGAGTGGATGCTGTTGCAACGCCACCCGCATCCGCTCCAGCCCCTCCGCCAACAGGGTGCGCGGGCAGCCGAAATTCAGCCGCACGAAACCCTCGCCGCCCGGGCCGAAGGTCGCGCCGTCGTTCAGCGCTACGCCGGCCTTTTTCAGAAAGAACTCATGTGGATTACCGGGCAGGCCCACGTCCCGGCAATCCAGCCAAGCCAAATAGGTCGCTTCCGGGACCGTCGTGTAAATTCCCGGCAGGTAGCGCCCGACGTAATCAACCGCATAATCCCGGTTCGCGGCCAGATAAACCAGCAAGTCCCGCAGCCAGTCACCGCCGTGCTGGTAGGCGGCCAGCGCGGCATTCAGGCTGAGAATGTTCGCATCCGGCACGATGCCGCGCATCGCGTGCTTGAATTGCTGCCGCAGTTCGGGATTCTGGATGATGGCGAAGCTCGCCCCCAGGCCGGCGATATTGAAGGTCTTGCTCGGCGCCATCAGGGTGATGCAGCGCTGGGCGATTTCCGGAGACAGTGTCGCAAGCGGAACATGCCGCCGCCCGTCCAGCAGCAAATCGCAGTGAATCTCGTCCGAGCAGATGGTCAGATCGTGGTGCTCGCAAATTGCCGCCAGCCGGTTTAACTCCTCGATACCGAACATTCGTCCGACCGGATTGTGCGGATGGCAGAGGATAAACAGCCGAGTGCGCGGGTCGATAGCCGCTGCGAACGCCGCATCGTCGAAGGTGTAGTAGAGCCGCCCGTCGTGCGTTTCCGCGATCAGTTCGGCAGCGATCAATCGCCGGTCCTGGTTCGTGGGTGCGGAGAGAAAGGGTGGATACACCGGGGTTTGCACCAGCACCGCATCGCCGGGTTCGCCGACCGCCCGGCAGACCACGTTCAAGCCGCAGACCAGCCCCGGCAGATAGACGATCTGCTCCGGGGTGACCGTCCAGCCATAGAGATCGGCCAGCCGCGCGCCAATCGTTTCCGTCAATTCGTCCGGCGGTGCACCGTAGCCGAACACCCCGTGCGCCACCCGTTCGCGCAGCGCCGCCAGCACCGGTTCCGGCGAGACGAAATCCATGTCCGCTACCCACAGCGGCAGGGCGTCACCGTAGCGTTGCCATTTGAGGCTGTCGGCGCCGCGCCGGTTGGGCGCATGGTCAAAATCGTAAGGCATGGGGCGAAGTATCCTCGGCGCGGTGGGCGAAAGTCGGATTAAACCAGATCGTACATTTGGCGCAGATGGCCGTACACGATGTTGGACACCTCCCGGATGACGTTGCCGCGGGCTCTTTGCCAGGCCCCATAGTTCCGGGTCGGCCGGGCCTTTTCGATGATACCGATGAAGGTGTAGGGATAGTTGCGACCGTCGCGGCCCCGGGCGACCAAAATACCCATGTCGCCGCACAGCCGGGCGGTGGTGCCGGTTTTGTCGATGACCGCCGTGCCGCGCGGCACGCCCACTGCGCCGGTGTAGACGCGGTCGCGGTTCGGCAGGTACATCAGCCGCCGGAGTTCGGCGGAATAGGGCAATTGGTCGTACCAGAGCGCTTGCAGGAAGCGATGGTAGTCCATGGCGGAGGCGCGGTTGCGGTAGGTGCGGCCGCTTCTGGGGATGTACTCGACGATCCGGGTTTGCCGGAACACGCCGGGATGGCTGCGCTTGAGGGTGTGTTCCGCCTCGGCGGGGCCAGAGCGGTAACTGGTTTGGTTTAACAGTTCGATGAAATAGTTGGTGGCGCGATTGTCGCTGTGCTGGATCATCGCCTCCATTCGTTCCTGGCGGAGGGGCGTGTAGTCGAACTGGCCTTCCTGGACCTTGTTAAAGAACGCCAAGGCGATGAATGGCTTGATCATGCTGGCGCTCTGATAGGGGAGACCGGTGTTGATGGTGACCAGGAAGCGCTGGCTGGTGAAGTCGTAGACCAGCCAGGCGGTGCGTTCGTTGGCCGGCATCCGGCCGGTTTGGCGCAGGTGCGTCACGTAGCGTTCGACCTTGGCGTTGAGGTCGGTCGCGGTCCAGGGTGGCGCCCAAGGCCGGGCCGGTGGCGCGTCCCAGGCTCGGGCCGGCGGTGGATTCCAGGCGCGGGGTGGCGGATCGCCGTAGTAGTAGGAGGGTCGGCCCGGGGAGCGGTTCCAGTACCGCCGGGGAGGGGGGGCCAGCCAGTTGGGCTTGGCCAGCGCGGGAGGCTCATCCCAGGCCATGCCGGATTTCGAGACGAGGCCGAGACCGGCGGCTGCGGCCAGGGTCGCCAATCGGGTGAAAAACGCGCGTCTGGAGGAATCGGGAACCGCATCGGACTCCGTGGAGGATTCCGGGTCGGAGGAAGAAACGAAGAGCATGAGGACAACCTCCAGTGGATTGATGATTGGCTTGTCGAATTATGGGCTGGAAACCTGAAAATCGACAATAACCGGGTAATGATCGGAACCGATAGCCGGGCCGATTTCTCGATGCCGGATGCGGATGCCTTCGGAGAACAGGACATGGTCGATGGGAATCCATAGAGGCCACCAGCCAGCGGGCCAGGACGGCTGGATGCCCCGCCCGCGGCGGCTGTCGCGCAGACCGGCATCGGTGAGCAGCCGGGTGAACCACGGCGACCAGGGAGAGATGTTGAGATCGCCAAGCACCAGCACGGGGGGCTGACTCTGGCGGACCTGGCTGGCCAGCGCGCGTAATTGTGCGTTACGGCCCTCGGCCAGTGTGGCGCTGACCGGCGGCCAGGGATGAGCGCCGATCAGGGTGAACGGGTGTTGGTCAGCGGTGATCGTCGCCACGATGGCGGGTGGACTGGTGGTATCGCCGAAACGGATGATCTGGCTCTGGGCAAAAGGATGACGGCTGAGCAGGGCGATGCCGAACAGGTCGTCGCGAGGTTCGGCTACGCGGTGTGGATAGCGTTCGCCGAGATCTTGCAACCGGTCGAGCAGCCATGGCGTAGCTTCCAGCAGCAGAATGATATCGGGATTGGATGTGATGACGAGGCGCCGAATCCGTTCGAAATCGCGGTTTTCCGCGTTCACGTTGGCAAGCAGGGCGCGCCGAGTGGGGGAGGGTTCGGTGGAGGGGGACGTTGCCGGATCGCTTTCCCAAAATCCAGGGACAACGAACGCCATGTTGAGCAGGGCGAACGCTCCGAACAGCCCCGGCCAGCGCCATTGACGCAGGGCCAGCAGAACCAGAGTCAAGCCACCAAGGGCGAGCGCATATTGCACCCGGAAGTGCGTGGCCAGTTCGAATCCCCACCAGAATCGGCCGGCGAACCCAGCCAGCGTAGCCAGGCAGGCCAGGATGCCGACAAAGGCTATTGCTCCAGTAACGTTGATGCTCGGTTTCATCTATGGGGAAAACCCTGATAAGGCCCGCAAAATTCCTTATTTACTCCAGGATTCCAAAACTTGATATTACGCATCCCAGAGCATGACTTAAACGATAACATTCTATAAAAAATGAAGAAAACAGGTGCTGGGAGAGAGGCGGCGCCGCTACCATCAAATCGAGGAATCTCCGAATGAAAACCGAAATCACGCGACCGGTGAAAGCCAGGCGCTATGGAAGCGAAGGGCTCATGCCGGTGGACAAACATAGCTGTCCCTATCGTGGCGCGGCATCCTGCGTCAGCGCGAGTGGGGGCAGCTACTGCGGCGGTTATGGCGGGGATGTGCCGATCAAGGGTACCCAGATGCATTCGGTCCGATGCCTGGAGGAGAGCAACACGGATTTCGTTCCGTATGGCTGGCCGATCCTGTCGCGCCGCATGATCCAGCATTCCCTGCTCCATCGTTAGGACCACCTTCATCAGGATCCCCATCAACGACGGAGCGTTCTCGCAGCAGGATTGCCTGGTATTGAGTGATAAAGCGCCGGGTTTTTTTGAGGGTCAAGGCGGAGGTTCGGCATTCAGCCGGATGCTCCGCCTTCCTTTTGCCCGCTTATTTTTCGACTGTGACCCGAACCTTCCGATCATCCTGCCATTCGCCGACGATCCGCATGCCGTTTTCGTACAGGACGCCTTGGCCATCCTTGCGGCCGTTGCGAAATTCGCCTTCGTAGCGGTCGCCGTTTCGGTAGTAGAACGTCCCCCGACCGTTGGGCTCATCGTTGGCGAAATCACCGACGTACTTGTCGCCGTTGGCGTAGAGATACGTGCCTTGGCCGTGCCTGTCACCGTTGCGCCATTCACCCTGATAACGGTTGCCGCTGCGATAGTAATAAGCCCCCTGACCGTTGATGACGCCGTTGCGCCATTCGCCAACATATTTTTCACCGCGATTGGCATAAGTGTAGGTGCCTTGGCCATGCATTTTGGCGTTGCGGAAGTCTCCTGAGTATTCGTTGCCATCCGGAAAGCGGTAGACGCCTTCGCCATTCCGGCAATTGCCCCGCAAGCAGTTGGACGAGGTGGATGGGGTTGTGCTGGCCACCGTTTGGGATGCGGCGGGGCGGGGTTTGGGCGGCTCTGCTTCCGGTTGCGGTTCCGGTTGCGGTTCCGGTTCCGGTTGCGGTTCCGGCGATCGAGCGGTGGATTTGGCGGTAATCTCCGTTCGCTTCGGGGACAGGGAAGCCGTTAGCGTGCTTTGTTCGCCGGCGCTTATATTCGCCTGCCCGTTCCAGTCGGTATAGCCTTCCAGGCGGACCTGAACTTTGTAGACCCCGGGTTTGAGTTCCACTTCCAGAGGTGTTGTGCCGACATTCTGGCCATTGATCAGCACCTCGGCATCTTCCCGATCAGCCCGGACGAGCAGCCGGGCCGGCATGCCCGGCTGCTTTTGCAACTCTTTCAGCTTTGCCCGCGCGGCTGAAGCCTGCCGGCTTTTGGGATAGCTGGTCAAAAACTGTTGGATTTCAGCGGGATTGTTACTGTCCTTGATCGCCGCCCAGGCCTGTTCGGCCGCGGGCGGCTGAGGGGAAGGCTCCGGCGTGGCGGGTTGGGGCGCCGGAGTGGGCTCGGCCGGTTGCGGAACGGAAATCAGGCTGATCGGCGGTATTTCTGTTGCCGGCTTGGGCTCTGGCCGGGGTTCTGGCTTGGGTTCCGGCGGTGGCTCGACCCGCGCCACGCGGTCGCTGAGCGGTGGTGGGCTGATGGGTTTTTGAGCTGCAGCCAGTTGCCCGCGTAACTCGGCAAGCCGGGGATCGCCACGACTCAGCCGTTCCAGTTTATCGAGCGAATTCTTGGCGGCCTTAACGTCGCCTTGCCGTACCGCCGCCGCCGCCAAATCAGCGTAGCGGTCGGCGATCCGTTCCAGACCATCGCGCGCTTCGGTGTTACCTGGTTCGCGTTCCAGCACGCGACTGTAACAATCGGCGGCGTTGCCACTCTTGCCAGAGGTGAGCCGGTTGGCTTGCAGGTGTGCGGCGCATTCCCGGAGCAGGACGGCGGTCCGGTCCACGGGTTCGGGCGGCGGTTGAGCGGGAAGGAGTGCTGGCGGCGCCTTGGCTTCGCGCAGTTGCCGGCGAACCTGGTCGCGCAGCGCCAGCAACCGGCTGTGATCGGGAACCTGTTCCAAGCCTTGATCGATGTACATCAGACTGGTTTCGTAGGCACGATTGCGTTGTGCGTCCAACCCTCGCGCCAGCGACTCGTTGGCTTGCACGCGACGCCGCTCGGCCTCGGCGCGCAGGCGGGCCTGCTCGACCTTGCGCTGTTCCTCGGCCAGGGCCTGCTGGTGGGCCGCCTCTTCCTGGATCTGGCGTCTGGCTTGCTGTTCCCGCACCTCGCGCTTGAGAGCCAGCAGACCGGGATAATTGGGCATGGACTGCAAGCCCTGTTCGATATGCACCAGGCTGCGGTCGAGTGCTCCTTGTTGCCGGGCGCGCTGCGCCTGCTCCAAAAATTGCTCGGCTTGCAATTCCGCCTGCAACCGCTGCTCTTCCTGCGCCTGTCGGGTTCGGGCGGCAGCGATCTCTCCGTTGACATCGTTGCGCAGCGCCAGCAGTTCGGCATGGCCGGGTGCGAGTTGTAGAGCCTGCTCGATCAGGGCGCGACTGTCCTCCAGCGCGCCAGCCTGCTGGCGCTGGCGCGCTTGGGCGAGTAGCTGCCCGGCTTCGGTTTGCCGCTGGGCGGCGGCATCAATAGTGGGCGACTGGACGGGTGGAGCGACGACATGGGGAATCGGCGGCCGCGGTTCGGGCCGGGACCAGTAGAAATATCCGCCGCCCGCCAGCGCCAGCCCTACCAGCGCCATCAGTACACCGGCTTGCCAACCGAACCGGCGCGCTGGCCGGCCCGCCAGGGCCGGGGGAGCCTGGACCGGTCGGGTCAAGTCGGGGATGTCGGGCGGTGCGGCTGGAAGGGTTTCCGGATGGTCCAGGGCATCGATGAACTCCTGACCGCTCTGGAAGCGCTGGTTGGGGGCCTTGTCCAGCAGCTTGTTCAGAATTGGCTGAAAGCGGTGCAGTTCCGGTGGCAGTTCGGGAGTTGGCGCGGTCACGTGCATCATCGCCAGCGCGAAGCTGTCATCGGCAGCGTAGGGCGCGTTGCCGGTGAGCATTTCGTAGAACAGCACCCCGAAGCTGTAGAGATCGGCGCGGGCATCCACTGCCTGGCCGCGAATTTGCTCCGGGCTCATGTAGCGCGGCGTGCCGAGGGACAGGCCGGTGCGGGTCATGATCGTGCTGCTGCCCAGAGTCTTGGCGATACCAAAGTCGGTGAGCACCGGACTACCGTTTTCGCGGAACAGAATGTTTTGCGGTTTGATGTCGCGGTGGATGATGCCGCGCTGGTGGGCGTAGTGCAGGGCGCCGGCGATGGCCCGGGCGACAGACAAGGTTTCCTTGAGCGGCATGCCCGCGCGAATGCGCTGTTGCAGGGTGTCGCCCGGCAGATATTCCATGGACAGGTAATAGATGCCTTCGTGAGAGGCGATGTCGTGGACGGTGACGATATGCGGATTGTTAAGCTGGGCAATGATGCGGCCTTCGTGCAGAAAGCGCCGGGCGAACTCATCGTCGGTGGTGAGAATGGGCTTGATGACCTTCAGCGCGACATGACGGTACAGCGACTCCTGCAGGGCTAAATAGACGATCGCCATGCCGCCTTGGCCAAGTTCGCGCTCGATCTGATAACCTGGAATGTACATGTTCGGATTCCGTAACCTGGGGCTATGGCCGCGATCCGGTGGTGCTTGGGTTCCCGTGCGGGTCGTCGCCGCGTCACACTGGGTAGCGTTCCTCGCTGGGATGGCCAAGGCGGACACGGCCCTGAGCCGTCGCGATATGATATACCCACGCAGTGTAGGTAATCGGTCAGTTTCCGGCATAGGGATGCCGAAGGGTTTTTCAGTAACTCCCGCGCCATCATCCAAGGCATCGGGCGGGCCTAAATCAGGAAATTTTCCGTATGTCTGGCAACACCTTTGGCAAGTTGTTCACCGTGACCACTTTCGGTGAAAGCCACGGTCCCGCGCTGGGCGCGATCGTGGATGGCTGCCCCCCCGGCTTGACGCTGGCGGAGGCGGATTTACAACGCGATCTGGACCGCCGCCGGCCGGGCCAGAGTCGCCATACCACCCAGCGCCGCGAACCGGACGAGGTCCGCATTCTGTCCGGGGTGTTCGAGGGTCGCACCACCGGCGCCCCGATCGGGTTACTGATCGAGAACGTGGATCAGCGTTCCAAGGATTACAGCGAGATCATGGACCGGTTCCGGCCAGGCCATGCCGATTATACCTATCACCATAAGTATGGCCTGCGCGATTACCGGGGCGGTGGCCGGTCCTCGGCGCGGGAAACCGCGATGCGGGTGGCGGCGGGCGCCATCGCTAAAAAATACTTGAGCGAGCGCTACGGCGTCGCCATCCGAGGCTATCTGGCCCAGCTTGGCCCGATCCGGCCGGTTCGACTGGTCTGGGAAGAGGTGGACAACAACCCGTTTTTTTGCCCGGACCCCGACCAGGTGATGGAACTGGAGCGATTCATGGATGCTTTGCGCAAATCTGGCGATTCCATCGGCGCGCGGGTGACGGTGGTGGCCAGTGGTGTGCCGGTGGGATGGGGCGAGCCGGTGTTCGATCGGCTGGACGCCGACATCGCTCACGCGCTGATGGGCATTAACGCGGTCAAGGGTGTGGAAATCGGCGCCGGGTTCGCCTGTGTGGAGCAGCACGGCGCCGAGCATCGCGACGAACTGACACCAGCGGGATTTCTCGGTAACAATGCCGGGGGTGTGCTGGGTGGGATTTCCACCGGGCAGGACATCGTCGCCAGCATCGCGCTGAAACCGACTTCCAGCATTCGCCTGCCGGGACGGACCATCGATCTGCACGGCGAACCGGTGGAAGTGGTGACCAAGGGCCGCCATGATCCCTGCGTCGGCATCCGCGCCACGCCCATCGCCGAAGCGATGCTGGCGCTGGTATTGATGGATCACGCCTTGCGCCACCGCGCCCAGAATCTAGATGTGCGCGTTGCAACGCCGGCAATTCCCAGCGCCGCGCCGCGCGAGGATGCCGGCTGAGCAGTCGCACGAAAATTTCTGAATCCGTGCTTACGTTCGGCCTGTACCTGCGCCTGTCCGGTTTTTACCTGTTTTACTTCGCCATCCTGGGCGTGTTGTTGCCGTACTGGGGTCTTTATCTGCTGGCGCTGGGGTTCGAGCCGGCGCGGATCGGCGAACTGATGGCGATTCCGCAGGCGACCAAGCTGGTGGCGCCCAGCCTGTGGGGCTGGCTGGCCGACCGCGGCGGCCAGCGGATGCGCGTCGTCCGCTGGGCCTGTCTGGCGTCGGTGCTGAGCTTTGGCGGGGTGTACGCAGCGGGTGGCTCGTTCCTGGGTCTGGCGTTGGTGACGCTGCTGTTCAGCTTTTTCTGGAACGCGGCCCTGCCGCAGTTCGAGGCGGTCACCCTCGATCGCTTGGGGGAACACGTCCATCATTACAGCCGGGTTCGGCTGTGGGGATCGGTGGGTTTCATCGGCGCGGCGGTCGGCGTCGGATTCCTGGTCGAGGATTGGGGGGTTGGCCTCGTGCCGGCGCTGTTGTGGGGGATGTTCGCGGTGCTGTGGCTCAATAGCCTGTTGGTGGCGGAAGCGCCGAGGCCGCCGACCCACCACGCCTCGCCACCGCTCGGCCAGGTGTTGCGCCAACCGGCGGTGATCGCCTTCTTCGCCGCCTGTTTTCTCAATCAGGCCGCGCACGGGCCGTATTACGGCTTCTTCTCGCTATATCTGGAAACCGGCGGTTATTCGCGCGAGCTTATCGGTCTGATGTGGGGCTTGGGCGTGACAGCGGAAGTCGGGATGTTCCTGCTGATGCCACGCTTGCTGCCGCGCCGCGGGCCGCGCCGGCTAATGCTGGTGGCGCTGGCGCTGGCGGCGCTGCGCTGGTTGCTGATCGGCCATTTCGCGGGCGAGTTGCCGGTTCTGCTGTTTGCCCAGATGCTCCACGCCTTCAGCTTCGGCGTATTCCATGCGGTGTCCATGCACCTGATTCACCAGTTTTTCCCCGGATCGCTCCAGGGGCGAGGTCAGGCGCTGTACAGCAGTTTGAGCTTCGGGGCCGGCAACGCCGTGGGGAGTCTCGCCGCCGGCTACTTCTGGGCGGGGTTGGGACCGGTGGCGATGTTCGATCTGGCGGCGGCGCTGGGCGCGCTGGCCTGGCTGGCGGCGTGGCGAGGATTGCGGTTGTGAGGGGTTACTCCCATCCCATCAGATCTTGCCCGCCTGCTGGGCGATGAAGGCGGTCTTGGCCGACAATTCCAGCGAGCAGGTCCATTTGTAGGCGAGGTTGAGGCTGTCGGCGCAGGCGTAGACGCCATGGCCGCGCACCACGGCGATGGGATAGTCGGCCAGAATTTCGCCGACCATGCGCGGCGAGCGGGCGGCATACTGATCGTAGGGAATGGTCAGCACCGGCACCCGACTGAAATACAACTGTCCCTCAAAATCGGCCGGGAAAAATTCCTCATTGTCCATGGTCATCGCCACGGAGTAGGGGCCGTGACTGTGCAGCAGGGCGCGGGTCTCGGGATTGGCCTGATAGACCGCCAGGTGCAGGCGGGCATCCATCGAGGCGCCCTTGCCAATCATGCCGTCGAGGCGGCACTCGGCCAGATCGCCGCTGCTGAGGGTATCGGCGCAGCAACCGGTGGGCGTGATCCAGAACGAGTCGCCGTCCCGCACCGAGGCGTTGCCGCTGTGCGAATCGTTCAGGCCATACTGGCGCAGCCAGCGATAGTGTCGAACCAGATCGTCTTTGATGTTCATGGCGGCGATTATAGCGGGATAGCAGTCAGGCCGGAATCCGCCGCGTCAGGCCGTTCGCGCGAACCGTCGCCGCGACCCGTTCCACGCCAGTTTTAAGGGTTCCATCGGGATACAGCTCGAACCAGCGGTAGCCCGGCGGGAGATCGTCCACGCGCGGTTCCGGGGTGTCGGGCTGGAATTGCACCGAGGTCGCGGGGGTGGCCAACAGGTGGATATCGCCCCGCTGGTCGGCGAACTCACCGTGAATGTGTCCCCAGACCACCGCGCGAACCTGGGGATAGCGACCCAGTACCGCGAACAGCGCCGCACCGTTGCTGACCGTCATGGTGTCGAGCCAGGCCGTGCCGACCGGCAGGGGGTTGTGGTGCAAACAAACCAGGGTGTGCCGTTCGGGATCGGTCGCCAGCACCGTGTCCAGCAACCCCAACTCGCCGGAGGCCAGATGGCCGTCGGGCGTGCCGGGGAAGCTGGAATCGAGCAGCACGAACTGCCATGGACCAGCGACGAAGTACCGCTGCCATCGCACGATCCCGCCGCGCAGCGTCCGGCTCATCGTGGCGGGAAAGTCATGGTTGCCCGGCAGGCAATAGACCGGCAGGCCCAGCGGCTCCAGCGCCCGAAGCACGCGGTGGTAGGCATCCGGCTCGTCGCCCACCAGGTCACCGGTGGCGAGGATGAAATCGGGCGTGGGATCGCGTTTCTGGATGTGCGTCAACACGGCGTTCAGGCTGGCGTCCACGTCCGCTCCCCAGAGCCGGCTGCCGGGCTGGGTTTTGAGATGGAAATCGCTGATCTGGACGACCCGGAGCGGGGTGGCGGTTGGCATGGTGTGAAGTCCTCGGCGATAACGATGAGGCAAACAGCTTACAGGGTTTTGATGAACACTTTCGAGCGGCGTTGCCAGTTGTACAGCGCCCGCTTGCTCACCGGCAGATCGGCGACCTCGGCGGGCTCGAAGCCGCGTTCGCGGAACCAGTGGGCGGCACGGGTCGTCAGCACGAACAGCCGCGTCAGGTCCTGGACGCGGGCCTGGCGCTCGATGCCGCACAGCAGCATCCCAGCTCGCCCGCTGTTGCGGTAGTCGGGATGCACCGCGACGCAGGCCAGTTCGCCCAGCCGTTCCACAGCGAAGGGGTACAGCGCGGCGCAGCCGATGATGGCGCCGTCGCGCTCCAGCACAGAGAAGCGGTCGATTTCCATTTCCAGCAGATCCCGCGACCGTCGCACCAATGCGCCGTCTTCCTCCAGCGGCTGGATCAGTTCCAGCAGACCGCCGACATCGTCGATGGTGGCGGAACGCAGTCCTTCGTAGATGTCGGCGGTGATCAGGGTGCCCGCACCGTCGCGGGTGAACAGTTCCAGCAACAGCGCTCCATCCAGCCGCCGGTCGAGCAGATGTACCCGCCGCACGCCGGCCCGACAGGCCCGCAGCGCCAGCCGCAGATGGCGGGCGGTTTCCTCGTGCGGGGCGGGCGGCCCGGCCAGCAGCCGTTCGGCGTCGCTGGGGCTGAGTTCGCGGATCGGCTGGCCGGCCGGATCGCGCAATGCCAGATCCTCGCTCAGGATCAGCAGCTTGTCAGCGCGCAGCGCGTGGGCGGCGGCGGCGGCCACGTCTTCGGCGCTCAGATTGAAGATCTCTCCGGTCGGCGAATAGCCCAGCGGCGACAGCAGCACGATGGCGTCCTGATCCAGCCACAGGCGGATGGCGCGGTCGTCGATCCGGCGCACCTCGCCGGTGAAGCCGTAATCGACCCCGTCGCGTACCCCCAGTGGCCGGGCGGTGACCAGGTTGCCCGACACCACCCGCAGGCGGGCGCCGTGCATCGGCGAATTGGCCAGGCCCATGGATAGCCGTGCTTCGATGCGAATCCGCGCCCGGCCGATGGCCTGCTTGACGTAGCGCAGATCCTCGGCTTCGGTTAGCCGCAGGCCGTTGACGTAGCGCCACTCGCGCCCGGTTTCACGCAGCCGCTGCTCGATCTGGGGCCGCGCGCCGTGCGCCAGCACCAGGCGGATGCCCAGACTGTGCAGCAGGGCGAGGTCGTCCATGAGACTGGCAAAAGTGTCGGCTTCCACCGCCGCGCCGCCGAATTGGACCACGAAGGTCCGGCCGCGATGGGCGTTGATGTAGGGGCCGGCTTGGCGAAACCAGTGTACGAAATACTCGAAATTCATGGTGGGACGGGGCGGCGAAGTCCAAAGAGAAGCGGTTTGGCGAAAAAATAGCGGGCGTTCGGGCACGATAGTCTAATACCATTGGGGACGAACCCGTAATCGCTCGGCTTCGAGCCCGCACGAATGCCTCGGCGCCTCTTTTTCTTAACTCAAGGTTCAGTTATGTACACCGTCTGCGTCCGCGACCATTTGATGATTGCCCACAGCTTCCGGGGCGAGACCTTCGGCCCCGCCCAGCGCCTGCACGGCGCGACCTACATCGTCGATCTGGAGTTGCGCCGTCCCGATCTGGATCCCGACGGGGTGGTGGTGGATATCGGCAAGGCCAGCGCTTGCCTGCGAGAAGTGCTGGGCGAGCTGAATTACCGCAATCTCGACCAATTGCCGGAATTCGCCGGTCGCAACACCACCACGGAATTCCTGGCGCGAGAAATTTTCGACCGTGTCGCGGCGCGGATCGAGGAGGGGCAAATGGGACCCAACACCGCCGGCCTCGATGCCATGCGCGTCACCCTGCGCGAATCGCACGTGGCTTGGGCGTCCTACGAAGGTTCGGTCGCTTGAAGGAGGAGTAGGTATGTCTCGATTAATTGCTGATTGGCAACGGAGAAATGGCAGAGGCGCGGCGGGGAGGGTGTGGGGATGACGGCCCCGGTGGCGAGAACTTCGGCGCAAGCGTTTGATCCCGCGCATTTTAAGCGAGTGTGCTGGTCCATTTACGCCATTCTGGCGGCGTCCTACATCCTGGTGTTTTTCCATCGGATCGCTCCGGCCGTGGTCTCCGCCGATTTGATGCGGGCCTTTGGGACTACCGGAGCCGCGCTGGGATCGTTGGCGGCCGTGTACTACTACATCTATACCGCCATGCAGATTCCGGCGGGTGTGTTGGCCGATACCCTGGGGGCGCGGATCTCGGTGACGCTGGGCAACGTGGTGTCCGGGATCGGCTCCATCCTGTTCGGCATGGCGGCCACCCTCTGGGAGGCGTCGGTGGGGCGGGCGCTGGTGGGGCTGGGGGTGTCGGTGGTGTTCGTGGGACTGATGAAAAGCAATACCCTCTGGTTCCGGGACCGGGATTACGGATTCATCAGCGGCCTGACTCTGCTGCTGGGCAACGTCGGCGCCATCCTGGCCGCCGGTCCCCTGGCTGGCATGTTAACGATCTGGTCGTGGCGCGCGGTGTTCGTGGCCTTCGGCGTCATGGCTCTGATCCTGGCGGCGTTGTCGTGGCTCGGGGTGCGCAATGCCCCGGAGGATGCCGGTTTCCCCTCGATTCGGGAGATGGAGGGCCAGACCCGGCACGCGGGGCGGGAGCAACACTGGTGGCATGATTTGCTGGGGGTTTTAGCGACCCGCCGGACCTGGCCGGGGTTTTGGGTCAATCTGGGCATGCCCGGCAGCATGCTGACATTTCTCGGCCTGTGGGCGATTCCCTTCCTGCGCGACCTGCACGGCTTGGAGCGGTCGGCGGCTTCCCTGTACACCACGGTCGCGCTGGCCAGCTTTGCCTGCAGCACCCTGTTCTGCGGCTGGTTTTCCGACCGGCTGGGTCGCCGCAAGCCCCTGTTGGTGATCGGAACCCTGTTGTACGGGCTGGCCTGGCTGGGCATCGTTTACGCGAACTGGACGCCGGGCCTGCTCGGAATGGCCTGGTTTGTGCTGATGGGGTTCGGTTGCGGGGCTTTTGGGCTGACCTATGCCGGGGCGAAGGAAGTGGTCGTTCCCGCGCTGTCGGGCATGGCCATCGCCCTGGTGAATACGGGGGTCTTTTTGGGGGCGGCCATTCTCCAGCCGTTGTTTGGCTGGATCATGGACTTGACTTGGAACGGGACGCTGATGAACGGTGTGCGCGTGTATGGTGCGGCCGATTACCGGGCGGGTTTTTTCCTGATGCTGGGCTGCGTGGCGCTGGCCATCGGGGCCTCGACGCTCTTTCACGAAACCCGCTGCCACAATATCACCCTCGGGAATTGAGCAGATCCGCTGGACCGCAAGCAGATCAAACCCATGAGCGTGAACCCCATGAACAACCCTCGCTGGATGATCTACGGCGCCAACGGCTACAGCGGCGAACTGATCGCCCGCGAAGCCCGCCAGCGTGGTATGAAACCGGTGCTGGCCGGTCGTGCGGCGGAGCGGATCGCGCCACTGGCGCGGGAACTGGATTGCGAGCACCGAGCCTTCGCGCTCGCCGCCGCCGCGACGGCGCAGGCCTTGGCCGGCATGACGCTGGTATTGAACTGCGCTGGGCCGTTTTCGGCCACCGCTGCGCCGATGGCGGACGCCTGTCTGCAAGCAGGAGTTCACTATCTGGACATCACTGGCGAGATCGAGGTATTTGAGGCGCTGCGCGCCCGTGATGCGGAGGCAAAGGTGGCTGGCGTCATCCTCTGTCCCGGCGTGGGCTTCGATGTCATTCCCACCGACTGTCTGGCGATGGCGCTCAAGGCGGCGCTGCCGGATGCGACTCATCTGGCGCTGGGCTTCGATTCCCGTTCCGACTTCAGTCCGGGCACCGCGAAAACCATGGTGGAAGGGCTGGGCCAGGGCGGCCGGGTCCGCCGCGACGGTCGCATTATCCCCATGCCGCCGGTCTGGAAAATCCGCCGGATCGACTTCGGCCGGGGCGAGAAAACCGCGATGACCATCCCGTGGGGGGATGTCGCCACCGCTTTCCACAACACCGGCATTCCCAATATCGAAACCTATGTTCCCGCCACGCCGACGCTGTTGCG
This sequence comes from Candidatus Contendibacter sp., assembly GCA_039807425.1. Classification (GTDB taxonomy): domain Bacteria; phylum Pseudomonadota; class Gammaproteobacteria; order Competibacterales; family Competibacteraceae; genus Contendibacter. Next base: position 16,737 of record JBDHRD010000046.1, read on the forward strand.
CTGGCGCTGGCTGCTACCCTGGCTGCAACCGCTGTTCGGGTTGAGCCTGGTGCAAACCCTGCTCAAGCAGCGCGTCACCGCTACTGTGCGCGGTCCTGATGTTGAACAGCGCCAGCGTACCCCGACCTGGGTGTGGGGCGAGGTTATGAACGCCGGTGGTGCACGCAAAATCGGTCGGGTGCAAACCGCCAACGGCTATGATGTAACGGTGCAAGGCGCGCTGGCGGTGGTCGAGTGGCTGATAGCGAATTCGCCTGCTGGCGGTTATTACACGCCCGCACAACTGCTGGGGGCCGGTCTGGTCGAGACCCTGCCGGGTTCGACACCCATCCGCGTCACCGAAACCTGATTTGACCCGCCAATCCGGGAGCGTTCCGCTGCATGGCTCACGACAATGAATTCACCCTGCTCAGGGAGCGGCGCTTCCTGCCATTCTTCGTCACCCAGTTTCTGGGCGCATTCAACGACAACGTCTTTAAGAACGCCCTGATCATCCTGATCGCGTTCCAGGCAGCGGGCACCGACCCCAGCCGTTCCAATTTCCTGATCAATCTGTGCGCCGGCCTGTTCGTGCTGCCGTTCTTCCTGTTCTCGGCCACCGCCGGCCAGCTTTGCGACAAGTACGAAAAATCGCACTACATCCGCTGGGTCAAGCTGCTGGAGATCATCATCATGACCGGCGCGGCGGTGGGATTCGCCACGGGCAACACAGGACTGCTGATCGCGCTGCTATTCCTGATGGGTTTCCAGTCCACTCTGTTTGGGCCGGCCAAGTACAGCATCCTGCCGCAACACCTGAAGCCGGAAGAACTGGTCGGCGGCAACGCCTGGATCGAGATGGCCACCAATCTCGCCATCCTGCTGGGCACCATGCTGGGCGGCGTTCTGATCGCCTTGCAGCAGGGCGCCCACTGGGTCGCGGGTGTGATTGTGGCCCTGGCCGTACTGGGTTATCTGAGCAGTTGGTCGATTCCCCCGGCGCCGCCCGCCGCGCCGGATCTGAAAATCAACTGGAACCCGATCAGCGAAACCTGGAACATCCTCCGGTTTACCTACCGGAACTTCACCGTGTTTCAGTCGGTGCTCGGCATCTCCTGGTTCTGGTTTCTGGGCAGCGTCTACGTGGCGCAGTTGCCCAACTTTACCAAGCTGACCCTGGGGGGCGGCGAGCATGTCATCACGCTGCTGCTGACCTTGTTCGCCATCGGTATCGGCGTGGGTTCACTGCTGTGCGAGCGGATGTCCGGCCACAAGGTCGAACTCGGCCTGGTACCGTTCGGCTCCATCGGCCTGACCGCGTTCGGGGTGGATCTGTTTTTCGCCACGCCGGCGGCGCCCCCGGCGGGCGGGGAATTGCTGGGTGTGCTGGCCTTTCTGAGCCAGCCGGGCAGTTGGCGGGTGGTGCTGGACGTGGTGCTGATCGGCATGTTCGGGGGCTTTTTTATCGTGCCCCTGTATGCCCTGGTGCAGCAGCGCAGCGAGCCCAGTCATCTGTCGCGGGTGATCGCCGGCAACAACATCCTCAACGCCGTGTTCATGGTG
>JBDHRD010000047.1:0-18266 GCA_039807425.1 Candidatus Contendibacter sp.
GAGGCCCAGATGCGGCAACGCAAGGCGCCGATTCCACCCCGGCCAGTGCTGGAAAAGCAGGTGCTGGATCGGTTGATCCTGAGCCAGTTGGAATTTCGCGCCGCCGAGCGCAACGGCATCACCGTAGATGACGCCACCCTGAACGCTGCCATCGAAACCCTGGCCCAGCGTAATAACATGAACCTGACGCAGATGCGGCAAACCATCGAGAAGGAGGGGGTCAGTTTCGCCCAGTTCCGCGATGATGTGCGCCGGGAAATCATGGGTGGACGGCTGCGGCAGAAGCTGGTAGACAGCCAGATTCAGGTGTCCGAGCAGGACGTGGACAGCCTGCAAGCACAACTGGCGGCTGACTCGATGGTCGGCAGCGCCAGCGAGGGCGGCGCAGGCGGTGACGAGGGTGGCGGTGGCGCTCGGGAATATCGCGTGGCCCACATCCTGATCGCGCTGCCGGAAGGCGCCTCGCCATCGCAAATCGAGGCTGCGAAGCGCAAGGCCGAGGAGGTGCTGGCGCAACTGCGCCAGGGCGCCGATTTCGGGCAAATGGCGATTCGCGTATCCGCTGGCCAGCAGGCCCTGGAAGGCGGCGAAATTGGCTGGCGGTCGGCCGAACAGTTACCCACGGTCTTTGTCAACGTGGTGCCCCGGATGAAGCCCGGCCAGGTTAGCGACCTGATTCGTAGCCCCAGTGGGTTTCACATCGCCAAATTGCTGGAGGCTCGGGGTAGCGGCGGCGAAGCCCGGCCTTCCGCGACGCCACCGGCTTCCGCCAAGCAGGCGCTGGTGAACCAGACCCATGCCCGTCACATCCTGCTCAAGACCTCGCCGCAACGATCGGACGGTGAAGCGCGCCAACAGTTGGAGCAACTGCGCCAGCGCATTCGCGGCGGCGAGGACTTCGCGGAACTGGCCCGGATCTATTCCGATGACAAGGGGTCGGCAGAACGTGGTGGTGATCTGGGTTGGGTCTCGCCGGGGATGCTGGTACCTCCGTTCGAGCAGGCGATGAACGCACTGAAGCCGAACGAGATCGGCGCCCCAGTCAAAACCCCGTTTGGCTGGCATCTCGTGCAGGTACTCGAACGTCGCCAAGCCCGGGCCACGCCCGAGGCCTCGCGCCTCCGGACGCGCGAGGCGCTGATGCGGCGGCGATCCGACGAAGAATGGGAGTTGACGCTGCGCCGGTTGCGTGACGAGGCCTACGTGGAGGTGCGTCTGCCCGCCGCCGAAGCATCCAACGCATCGGGATCCCCGCCCCCGCCATCCGGAGCCGCACCCGCGCCATGACGGGCCTACTGGCCCCTCACCGGCCCCGCAAGCGGTTTGGTCAGCATTTCCTGCGCGACGCCAGCGTTATCGAACACATCGTTGCGTCGATTCGGCCGGCGGCTGGCGCGCGGCTGGTGGAAATCGGTCCTGGCCTGGGGGCGCTGACGGTTCCGCTGCTGGCGGCGGCGCGCGAACTGGACGTGGTGGAGCTGGACCGCGACCTGCTGGAGCCGCTGCGGGCGCGCTGTGCTGGCCTCGGTACTCTGCGGATCCATCACGCTAATGCACTGGACTTTGATTTCGCCGCCCTGCGTGGCGCGGGCGCCCGGTTGCGCGTGGTCGGCAACCTGCCCTACAACATCTCCACCCCCCTGCTGTTTCACCTGCTGGCCCAGGCTGAACACCTGCTCGATCTGCATTTCATGCTGCAACAGGAGGTGGTGGCGCGGATGGCGGCCCGACCGGGCGAGGAGGCTTACGGCCGGCTGTCGGTCATGCTGCAATACCGCTGCCAGATTGAGCCGCTGTTCGCGGTCGGGCCGGAGGCATTCCGCCCGCCGCCGCGGGTGTGGTCGGCGGTAGTCCGCTTGGTTCCACGTGAAACACGCGTCGTCGCGGTTCGAGACGAAAGCTGCTTCGCCGAGATCGTGCGGCGGGCGTTCGCTCAGCGCCGCAAGACTCTGCGCAATTCCCTGCGTGAACTGCTGGATGCGAGGCAAATCGAAGCGGTCGGCATCGATCCTGGTACCCGGCCGGAAACCCTGGGCCTGGAAGCATTCGCAGCTCTCAGCGAGAAGGTGACTGGTTTCACGTGAAACATGATCCGCCGGCAGGGGGTTGGTTTCACGTGGAACATGATCTGCTGAACCCTCTCCTGGTTTCACGTGAAACATGATCAGTCGGCAGGAGGTTGGTTTCACGTGAAAGATTACCGGGAGCGATCAATCTGGCCAGCCATTCGGATCGAGGGTTTGTTCGAGGCTAAAAGGGAGCGGTTTCGGGGAACGCTCTTTCCGGCAGCGCGATTTCCCGGTGGGCGATCAGGCGGGCGTCGCCATAGGCGTCGCCATGGGCTTTCGGTAGCCGAGGTTTGAGGCTGGGGCTGTCGGCAAACAGGCGCGTCAGCCGGCGACGCTGTTCCTGGATCGTGGTTTCCGAACTGACGTTACGCTGCTCGGGCTGGTATCGCCATTTGAGCAGGTGCGCCAGCAAAACGCCAAGCCGGCTATCCAGTTCTCGGATTTGGTTTTTGCCCATCCATGTCCTCAATCTCGTCGATCAGATTCAAGACGCCCAGTTGATCGAAACGTCTGGTCCGAAGCAGATGGGCCGGCTGACCCGTCCAGCCGAAGAAGTCGGTGTCGCACAAGCGAGTGCTCATGCTGAATTCCTAAATGGCAACTGGTCTTTCGACAGCTTGGCGGTGAGACGATAATACCCAAGGCGTCAGAGCGTGTGCGCCCAGGCAGCGATGGATCGGATGTGGTCGGGCGTGGTCCGGCAACACCCTCCGATCAGCCGGGCACCGCTGGCGTGCCAGCGCCGGGCCTCGCTGGCGAAAGCTGCCGCGTCCGAGGCACCGCTCCAAATACGCCGCTCGGGGTCGTAGATTTCTCCCGAGTTGGGGTAGACCACGACAGGTTTGCCGGTGACCGCACGGGCAGCCTCGATCAGGGCCGGCAGATAACGCGGCGCGGTGCAGTTCACGCCGACGGCCACGACCTGCGGCTGGCTGTCCAGCCACGCCACACACTCGGCCAGAGGTTCGCCGCGCCACAGATGCGCCTCGTCCCTGGCGCTGAAGCTGAACCAGGCGCTGGCGTTCGGAAATTCGGCCAGCAATCGCGCCAGGGCGCGGGCTTCGCTGAAGCAGGGAATCGTCTCGCAAGCCAGCAGGTCGGCGCTCGCTTCGAGCAGCGCGGCCATGCGCGGACGGTGAAAATCCATCAGCTCCGCTTCGCTCAAGCCGTAGTCGCCCCGGTATTCGGAGCCGTCGGCCAGGAATGCGCCGTAAGGTCCCACCGAGGCCGCCACCAGCGGCCGAGGCCGCCCGATCCGGTTGGCCGGTTCCCGCCAGAATGCATCGCGGACCTCCAGCGCCAGATGAACCGAACGGCGGATAAGTTCGAGCGCCTCGGCGTGGCTCGAACCTCGCCGCATGAAACCTTCCACCGAAGCCTGATAGCTGGCGGTGATGGCGCAATCGGCGCCGGCTGCAAAGTAGTCCCGATGCACCTGTCGGATCAGGTCCGGCGCTTCGATCAGCATCTTGGCCGACCAGAGCGGATCACGCAGGTCGCGGCCCCGGCGTTCCAGTTCGGTCGCCAGGGCGCCATCCAACACCAGGACCGGGTATCGAGCGAGCAATGGAGCGAGTGGATTCATTGGGCAAGTTCCGGATTTAGAAGTTGTAAAAGAATTAAGCGGTTGATTGTCTGGAGCTGGTCCACCGGCTCATAATGCCGCCATTGCTTTCCGTCCGCATGGAGGCTCCTCATGCGCTTTTTCAGCACCTCCGGCCATCCTCCGTCTGGCGGCCCCGATGAGGTGGCAGGATTTCTACCCGACTTTTGTGACAACCGCACGGTATTCCTGATCGTGCTGATCGTCGAACTGCTGGCCTTCGTACTGGCGCTGACCCAAAGCCGCACCCTGGAACGCTTCTGGACCGAACTGGCGCTGGTTTCCCTGTTCATGCAGTGGGTGGCGCTGGCGGCGGCGATGGTATTGTGCCGTTGCCGGGGCTGGCTGGTCCGCTGGTCCTCCCCTACCGTCACTCTGATCATCTTTGGCATCGTTCAACTGATCACCTTCCTCTGCTCCCTGCTGGCATTGCGACTGGGCGCCGATGCCGGGTTCGATCCCTCTCCTCCGGTCACGTTGCCGGTCATTGTCAGCAATCAGACTATCAGCGGCATTATCACTCTAATGGCGCTGCGCTATTTCTACGTGCAACACCAATGGAAACAACAGGTTCAGGCCGAAGCCCGCGCTCGCCTGCAGGCTTTGCAAGCGCGAATCCGCCCCCATTTTCTGTTCAATACCCTCAATACCATCGCCAGCCTGATCGGCAGCCGGCCCGACCAGGCCGAACAGGCTGTGCTGGATCTGGCTGATTTGCTGCGCTTCGCGCTGGTCCAGCGAGAAACCATCACCCTGGGTGAAGAACTGGAACTGACTCGCCACTATCTCGCGATCGAGGGCCTGCGCCTGGGAGACCGGCTGCGGGTGGACTGGCGGCTGGATCCCGATTTGCCGCTCGATCTGCTGATTCCCGCTCTGCTGTTGCAACCGTTGGTCGAAAATGCCATTTATCATGGCCTTCAAGGTCTGCCGGAAGGCGGGACCCTGACCATCCAGGTCGAGCGGCGAGTCCGTGATTTGCGAGTCACTATCGTCAATCCTCGCCCGGTGGAAGGCGCCCGGTTTCGTGGTTCGGGCCAGCGCCTGGCTCAGGACAACATTCGGCAACGGCTACAACTGGCTTATAAGATTCTCGATCCGCTAACCATCGTCGAAACCCCCCAGCATTACCAGGTCAACTTTACCCTGCCACTGCTGGTCCGGCTCACGGCCAGCGAACGGTTGCAGGTATCATGATCAGGCTTTTACTACACTTGTAACACAGACTCCTGCCCAGGTATTCGAGAATGAAGGTGCTGATCGTCGACGACGAGCCTCCCGCCCGCGACCGGTTGCGCGAACTGATCGCCCGTCTGCCCGATTATGAAACGTGTGGGGAAGCGGGCCACGGGGCGGAGGCGTTGCGGCTGGCCATGGGCCTCCCGCCTGACATCGTGTTGCTCGATATCAAGATGCCTGGTCTGGATGGGCTGGAAACCGCGCGCCGCCTGGGGGAGTTGGATCAGCCTCCCGCCATCATCTTCGTCACCGCCTACGGTGATCACGCGCTGGAGGCGTTCGAGGCTCATGCGGTGGCCTATCTGCTCAAGCCAGTGCGGCTGGAACGGCTGGAACAGGCGCTGAACCACGCCAGTCGGCTCAATCGCGCGCAACTGGCCAGCCTGACGACGCAGCCGGCAACTACGGGGCGCACCCATATTCGCGCCCGCCTTGGCCAGCGGCTGGAGCGAATTCTACTGGCGGATGTGTTTTACTTCCAGGCCGATCAGAAATATGTCACGGTCCGCCACCGTCAGGGACACGTGCTGATCGAGGAATCGTTGAAAGTGCTGGAAACCGAACTGGGCGCGCGGGTGGTGCGGGTGCATCGCAACGCGCTGGTGATGGCGACACAGGTGGCCGGGCTGGAGAAAACCGCCGATGGCGGCTACGCACTGATCTTCCATGATATCCCCGACCGACTGGAAGTCAGCCGCCGCCATCTCGCCACAATCCGCCAGTTTATAAGGGATGCCTGAGACATCACGCTTGTACCCCACCGCCAAATTGGCTATATTTTCATCGTAATTTTTTCCTGCCGGAATAGCTCAGTCGGTAGAGCAACTGATTCGTAATTAGTAGGTCGGAGGTTCGATTCCTCTTTCCGGCACCAGACAAAACAAAGGCTTACCGAACTCAATCCGGTAAGCCTTTTTCCGTTGTAGGCACAGTGTAAGCAGCCGGCGCAAAGTCGCCCGTGAGAGTGTGCGGATATAGTGGTTTATCTCTATTTCACGCGAGTGACACCGGCGGGTTGCCGGGTTTCCAGCCGCGCCAGTTCGCGCCGACACCCGGCTATCTCCTCCTTCATCTCCTCGTAAATCTCAACCAGGCCAGGCCACTCGGCCAGGAAGACCGGCAACTCCGCGAATTCGTGCCTATCAGCCGGCTTAAGCGAAAGTCCTAAATAAAAAGGCCGGCAGTTAGCCGACCCCCAAGTGACAATATCGCCTATTTGCCCCAGCACTCCGCGACGGTGCTTCCTCCAACACCCTTCACGCCCAAGTGATTGAGCGTCAATGCGCCGCAGACATCTCCGTCCATAGCACCACCACTAACAGGTGTTGCGGTGAGCGTGTAGCTGGTGTCCGGATTAGGCGCTGCGTCAAGCGAAATGTTGTAAATGGCCGCGCCATCACTGGGTGAGTGGGGATAAGGTAATACGATGTCTGAACCCCCAGCATTTTTGTGATAAAGATTAGCCTCGGTAAAATTCCGCTCCAGGAATTGCGCGTTGTTCAACAGAGCCGTTTTGGCGTCAGCCCGGTGAGCGCGTCTGACGTATTCGATATAGCTCGGATAGGCGATCGCGGCCAATATCGCGACGATAGCCACTGTAATCATCAATTCGATCAGCGTAAAACCGGATTCCCGCTGATGATCCCCGTGCCACCATTTACATCCCTGACCCTCCCCCATGAGGGGGGAGGTAAATTGATTCCAGTGGCGATGGCCTGGTATGACAGTCACGGTGGATGTCATTGTATTTGCTCCCAGGAGATACGCTTGGGTGTATTGGGATTAGTTTTGTTGCTAGAGTTGGCAATGGTCTCCACCTGCCCTGTCGAACCGGGTAATATCTTGTAGGCTATCCCTCTTGTGGCGTCGCCTTCGACCCAGGTAATCTCACTGACGATGCCGGTTGTCGGCCTCAGCCTGAGCCCACTAAGGTTCTGGTTTACTTCGCCATCAATGGTCGCTTGATCCCTCGCATCGAATTCCTCGTCGTTGTTGACATCGAAGGGCGCCGTACCTCCCAGACGACCACAAGTGGCGCTAATTTCCATCAACCAGCTTGAGCCGCTTCTTTCACACGGATCCGAAGGTGGTGTTGAAGTCGTAAAAATCACCCGGGTGTCCAGTCCGACTGTCTCAAAAATCTTGATCAGGGACGACGACGCGATCCGCTCTGAAGGGTCACCCGCCGTGGCGGGAAAATCCAGGTAACAACCCCGATTGCTGGGATCGTTTGTTGTGTTGTTGGTGACGGTCCTGGCCGTATACGATGAGCCAGCAACGTTTACCGCGTTGCTGATGATGGTTTGTTGCAATAGGTCGGTGCGGGAAGCCGTAGCATTTTGGGACGCATCCTCAATGGCATAGAAGCTCTGTACGCTGTCGCTGGTCAGGTCGCTAGCCTCCAGATAACGTCCAGTGCCAAAATAGACCATCACCTTGTTTTCACCATCTATAGTTATGACCTGTGCATTCGGCTGAGTGGTAATCGCTTGCTGCGTCGCCGTCCCGCTGATGGAACTGGGCGTGGTGAACAAGGGATGCCCACCATTGCCGAGCACCCAAATATCCGACGAATTCTTCTCAAATTTCCAAAGGTTGCCCTTTAAATCGCCGGCATAGATCACATCCACGATCCCATCGCCGTCTTTGTCGAACGGATAGGGAGTTGACAGGCCATTGGATGTGTCGTCGTTGGTCGCGATCCTGGCGATCAGCGAACCATCCGAAAGATCGACGATATAGAGGAAAGCTTTTTCGGATGCGCTGCTATAACCGTTGCCGAAAATCGCGGCCCACTGGGTGACGCTAACAGCTACGATCTGGGGCTGACCGAAGGTGAGCCCCAACTCGTGACGGAGATTGCTGGAATCCGGACTGTAGCTGAATTCCCATTTAATATTCGTCGTGGAAAAGCTAGTGGGGTTGGATACGTCGAGGGCGTAGATGCTCTTGCCGCCCGCCCTGAGGCCACCGACCAGATAGGTTTTCCAGCCACCGCCGATGTAGACATCGCCCAGGGTAGGTGTAGCATCCACGAAATACTTGTGGGTGCTCGTATAGTTCGGATCGGTCAACGTGCTCAGGTTGTCAAACACCCCGCTTGGTACATAGGCGAACAGTTCCTTACCTGCATTTGGATGGGCCGTATCCGGACAAGGCGTAGTAGAGTTGCATACTTCCGCGTTGAAGGCGTGCAACATGCCATCGTTGGCGCCGACATAGACTACGGGCGTCATACTGGCCTTGCTGTCGAAATAGGTTTTATACTCGGCTCCCCCTCCACTGACCTTGACGTTGGCATTGCTGTAATCAAAGCCATCTTTTTTTGGGGCATAGACGACACCAGAATTCATGATATCACCCAGGATCGAAGTCGTCCGGTCGCGGAAATCCGCATAGCGGACTCTGTCGTCGTTGGTTCTGTCGGCATCAATCTCATCGGTAATATAAGTACCGGGATCGGTACCCAGGGCGGCGGTAAAAGAGTTACCATTAGGGACGCTGGTAATTGTATAGGTTCCATTATAGGCTGCTGGAGTGATCCCACGCACCACAACGGAATTACCTATCTTCAAGCCATGATTGGGTGCTGTAAAGGTTACCGTACCCGTATTGGTGGTGGAATTCCAAGACCAAGTGGCGCCAGTAATGGCGGTATAGCCACGCAGCCAACTGAGCCTTTGCGAGCAGAGGTTGTCCGGTGTTCCGCTGCTATTCTTATCCAGCACTGTCGTCAGAGGATTGCTGCTGGCGCAAAGTGAAGTCGTAAATTCCTGAGGGCTAGCCCCAGTAGTGGTAACGATATACGTAAAGATCTTGCGCGGCGATGATTGCGAATTGCCAGGCGGTATCAAACTCCCCGCTTCCCAGTAGTGTTGTGAGCCAAGGGTGCCGTCCGCGTTGAAAGGAAGCGCTTCCAGCGATCCGCTCCAGTCCGCGTTGAATCGAGCTAAAAAGGCGGTGGGGTTAGCCTCTGTGATCCTCGCAAAGTTGGAACTCACTTTGGCCCCACCACCGGCTGCAGCCGCTGCGCTGATGGTATTGATAATATCCTGAAAAGCATTATTCAGTTGTCTTGGACCCTCTACATTGTAGAATCTGCCCCGACTGTTGATAGCGGCATGCCATAGGTCAGCTGCGTTGCCATCTGGGCCAGAACTACTTGCGGTAGGCCAGCTTTTGGTACCAGCGAGAATAGCTGGATAGCTACCGTCATAGGTGTTGCTGCCCCAAGTCAGACTGCCGCCAGCGGTACTGGTAAGAAAAGGAGTGAGTCCCAGGCCAACGGTGTAATTGACCATGTGCTGCCATGTCGCTGGGTCATTCTTGGGGTTGAAGTAGATTTGGGAGGCAGTACCCGATGGATCAACGGTTGTAGGCGCGACCTCGTTGTCCAAGGTAGTAGTCAAGTCTCTTGCCCAGTAGTAAAAGGCGATATCGGACAAGGTGTTTGAGTTACCATCTCTGTAGGGCGTTTGGCTTGAGTAAGCTTTGCCATCCGGCAGGGTACGAGAAGTGCTGTCATAGTTGCCATAAGTATTGGTTGGAACAACATTCCAGATACCGTCAGTCATCATGAGATGATAGTTTTTCCGACAGGTAGCCATATTATTATTGGAGGAGCTAGTTAAATCATCGTCATAAGGGCCGTTGGCGCTTGTATTACTGTAATAGCTACCGGCACGCTCCATGGCATAGGGCAGTGGAGTGGAAGAGTTGGTTTTCAGGCGCGTGAGCCAATTGTAAAAGTCAGTTTTATGTGTCCCAGAGAAAGGTTTGATCGCGTTGCTGACAGCCGGGACGCTGGTATCCCAACCTCGGCAATTGCTGGTGGCCAAACTGGTATTACTCGCTCGACAACTATTAAGAGCTTGCCAGGCAACCCGAACTTGTTTATTTACATCTGGTTCTGTCAGCGTAGCCATGGCCAGGGAGGCCGCGGAGATGGTCATCAAGTTGCGCGTCCGATAAAAAGAGTACCAGTTAGCAAAATTCTGGCGTTCATCTTGCTCGCTGGAGCTAATCGTTCCATCTCCATCACGATCCGCGCCCGATGTGGTGCTGACAATTTTGATATCATAGCAACTCTTATTTAATAATCGCGCCGCCAGCGTCGCATCAGTACATCCGGGGTTGGATGCATCGTAAACGTAATAATAGGCTGGCATGGGTTTCCGTTTGCAATCGGTATCTGAGTTGCAACTTACAGCCGTTGGTTCCATGTTGACCCAATTCGGTGTTGCGGACAACCCAACATTACTATTGTATTGGCATCGCTTTGCTTCAGAAACAGTTTTACAGGCCACGTCGCTACCATAATGCTGCATAAATTCGTGAGTGGCGTCAGTGTCTAGAAACAGGCCCGAGGAAGGTTTGTAGTAGAGACTGAGATCAACTGTCCCTAGCGATGTTTTAAACCCGTTGATGTAGGCAGCAGTGAATGAAGTGCTTAGTATAGTTCCAGCAGCATTTACGGGGGCAGTGTAGGTGGTTTTTGGATTGTAATAGATTGGATTGTAGTCAGCCGATTTTACATGGCGGCCATCAAGATCAGAGTCGTAATTACCGCTATTGCAAATATCATTGGGATTTCCGCATAAGTCAGGGGTAAATGCCCGGGACATACTGCCCGAATCATCCAAGGTGAGTACCAGATTTGGTGGAACACCGGCAGAGGTGAGAAATAGAGGAAAAGCTGGTATATCCAGTGGGATAGCATGGCCGCCGAAGGGCCACAACAGAGTGGTGATCAGAACCACGCGGGCATAATGCGCAAATGTTGTCGGCGACATGACTTTCTCCTTACTCAAACATGTACATAGTCTGCAGGATGACAGTGGCGTTGCTATCCTTGCCTACGCCCCATGCTGTGATTCGATAATAGGGATGAGAATTGACATCAGGCATTCTTTCCACGACATAACGGGGTTGGGCAGCACTCAGATCGGTATCCAGTTGGTTGCCTAGTCCGGTCATAACACATACAGTATTGGCATTCCAGTTATATGCTTGCCAATAAGCAGCATCATTTGCATGGCACTGACCATCAGGAAAAACGCAGTCTGCCGTATCGGGATCCGTGTTTCCTGGAGAACAGGTAGTTACAGTAGCAGGCGCCAATGCAGCTAATTCTGTTGAAGTTTTTTCAAAGAACCAAGCTTCTGCTTTCTTGATAGCGTGTTCAGCAGCTTGAAAAGCCAGGTCCCGATTGCGGGTATTTCCCGTCATACGCTCGTTCTGCATGCTGTCCATGGCGGCGGGAATGCCATACATCATGATCATGACCAGGATCAAAAGGGCGAGAATGAGCGTCACCCCTCGCTGGGTGCTTGGAAGTGCGACGTGAGGATTTCTCATAGACGGTTCCGTATAGCGATGGTGTTGGTGAAAGTTTTGCGCAAGAGTTGATCGCCCGTGGTTCCGACTTTTTCGTTTTGCCCTGACACCAGCGTCAGGGTGATACGAACGCTGAGGACGCACTTCCAATGAGCATTAGTGCTGGCACTGCATATCGCTGACTCTATGCCAGTTCCCGTATTGACTTGCGTAGCAGTCCAATAGACATCGACACTGCCATCACCAGGGAGAGGTAGCCTCGTTGTTGTTTTAGGGGGCGTGGCAGAGAGATTTATGTTGGTGTCATCGACGCTGGTATCGACCCCGTAGGTGATCTGCATGTTTTCGACACCCTGAACTAATTCTTCCGCCGTACTACTGACGTTTGTACCGCTGTGATCCAACTTATCTCGGTAGAGCGCCGGCTCGCCTGCTGGATTCCTGCCGATGTAATAGGAGACTCCGCTCAAGCGATAGAGACCCAACGCATTAGTGCCACCAGCAAAGGTCCCCAAGATACCTGTGTAAGAAACGGTCCTTGCGTTCGCATCCACAGCGCTTACTTGAAAAACAGCGGCATGGCTGTAATCCGCCGCCACGAAGATTTCACCGGCTACAGGCGCATTGCTGGTCGGCCAAGGTGTAGGCAACGTGAAAGCGGTACCTGCCGCATGTGCCGAAACAGTATATTTGTTTGCGTTATCTACCCGCACTACGGTCAGGGAATCGGTGTTCGCGAGATAGCAGGCAGTCGTGTTAGCGGTCGTGCAGACTGCGGGAGGGTTGGTGTTTTCGTAGCCAATCAGTGGACCCGCACCGCCAGTGGTGCAGCCTCTGGCGCCAAAGAGATCGATCATCGGGCATAAGGGTGAATTCGCTGCCACGGTAGCAGTAGGAACAGCGTTTATTGGACTAGTATCCAGAGAGCCGGTAAATCCCACCATACGAATGTCGAGACCCATAAGCTCGAAGGCATAGCGCGCGTTGGTTTGCATCTGGGTAAGGGCGCCTTGTACGCGCGAACTTTGTGAAGCATTGATATAAATATAGAAAAGCCCAGCCAGTAACAGAAGACCAAGGGTCATCGCGATCATCAGCTCAATGAGAGAAAATCCCTTCCACCGGATAGAAGGCGTCATCATCAGCGAATGAATCAATGATTTTGGTTTCATAGCGTCGATACGGTTTTCCAAGTATGAGTAGCATCATCACTCGCATTCAGGCTTTCGGCCCACTTGATTTGGATCGTGATGGTGTCACCCAAGGTGGTGATTTTCCCTGTCCCCGAGGGTAGTGCGGTCGATAACGCGGTCAACCATAGATTAAGGTCATTATCAGCCACGCTGGTTCCGGTTGGAGCGCTATCTGTGAAATCTCGTGCATAACTTGCTTTTGCACTCTGGTTGACGCGCATGCAGTCTAGGATATCGTAGGCATAGAAGGTAGCGATGCTGCGCTGCATGGCAATGCGGTTGTTTTTCATGGAGTTGAGCATCATGGCCGCAAAGCCCATCATGCCGATGGCGATGATCACCAGGGTAATCAGGACCTCAAGCAGGGAGAAACCAGATTGATAGGAACGCTGGAACTGTCTGTTCATTTATGGATTCTCACAATTGCCGATTTCTGAACCACCCGCGGCAGCGATGCGTGGGCGGGTTCGGGTCAGAATGATGGCCCTTGCCTTACTCTCATCGCTGTTCGCGCAAAATACAAAGGTCCCCATATTATTAGCCATGCCAAATCGGTCATAGGTTATGTAATTTGTAAAATTGGTATTAGCGTTCAGGGTATAATTACTTGGAAGGGCTGGGAAGACTCGCAGAAGCGGTTCCTCGTTCGCACCACCAATATTGTCTCTGGACGCAGGACTGTCGTTGTCGTTATTGGCAAAAACAATCCAGCCGTCACTCCAATTGCCGCCGCACTGGGAGCCGTCAGCACTCTTGCAGACTGAAACAAAGTTACCTCGCTTGATCGCTTCGCTACGCGCGAAATTAAGCGTCCCGAAAAATTCCTGCACCTGTCCGGACAGGCGACTCTTGATCATCAAATCCCGGAAGCTGGGTATGCCGATCGTCAACAGAATGGCCGCGATCGCGAGCGTCACCATGAGTTCGATCAGTGTAAACCCTCCACTCTTGGATGCGGATATGCCCAATTCCTGGCGTGGTAGAAAAAACTTATTTAATATCAATTTGTTGGTTCGAGGTAGCATACTTGGGAAACACCACCGTGATCGAGACTCACGGACAAACCATATGTCAATCCGGTTAGGCATAGTTAAGTTCCTCATCATCGAAATCACAACTGGTCGTGGATGAACGGTCATTTCCTGCCGACAAGCGGCGGTACCCAGCCTTGAACACGGCGTACCGTCTGTTCCCGCCGCTAGCCTGGTCCCGACTCATTCGCGGTCGCTCCCGTTTGTACTGGCTGCCGACGTTCTCCAAGAGATAACTTTACCGCTGATTTTCTTGGCCCCAGATGAAGGATCCGGTGTGGCGACATGATTGACCTGACTAGCCGCATCGCTGGCAACCGCCGGTTCAGACCTGGTCTCGACGCCCGCGCGGGCGCTCTGAGCATTCAACCCGACGAACTTAACTGTGGAACCGATGGAGGCTGGAGTCCTACGAGCCTCCTCCTGGTTCTCGCTCTCTCCATTTCGAGCCTGCTCGTTCGCGCCAAGCGCCGAATCCGCTCCATCCGACTCATTTTGCAAGGCTACCGTCACCGCGCTTTGCCCCATGATCTTCCCATCCACCAACACCCCGCCACGACTCACGATCACGGCGGTATCCCCGTCGAAGCGAATGCTCTCGACCCAGTAAACCGCGCCACTCTCGCCGAAATTGGGCGCCGATGGGATCCTGGAAGGCAACGCATCACCCGCCTTCCACGCACCTGCGTCCCCCCAAGTCTCGGGATGCGCCCGCAACCATCGCACCGCCGTGATGGCGCCCGCTTCCGCCGCCATCGAGGCCCCGATCACCTGTTTCTGGTTACCCACCATCCGCTCCTGCAAACCGGAACCGGTCATGGCGCTCACGCCAAGCAGGGTCATCACCAGCAAAATAACCAGGCTGATGATCAGTACGCCCCCTTGCTGACCATGACGGGTTCTCATCGTCAGCCTCCTTTTAACCGGGAAAAAATTCGGGGGCGCATCGCCACGGTCAAGGTCACTTCGGGTTGTTGTGGAGAACCCGGATCCAGCAACTGCAAGGTGATTCGGGCGCTGATCACGGTATTCCAGTCCCCCGGCGATCCGGTATAGCCATCCACTTGACCGTCTTGATCCGAATCCACGCCATACTGGACCCGCATGGCCGTGATCCCCTCCACCAAGGGTTGCTGCGAACCGGACGCGACCGGATAGGCCGAACTGCAATACAGGGCATTATTCTTCACATAAAAATAACTGACGACGCTACCGAAAGAAACCGGCTGCCCCAGGCAATTCAAAACACCTTCTCCTCCACGATAAATCACCACAATCCCGTTCTCATTACTTCCCTGCAAAACCGACTCGGCCATGCTCAGATTCTTCCTGAGCAAATCCGCCGTCACCCGCAAATTCTCCTGCATTCGAGCGATATTATCCTTGCGCAAATAGGATTGCTTGCTGCTCAGTAAAACGCTGAGCATGCCGCCGATCAACACCAGACTTAACGACAAGGCCACCAGAATTTCCACCAGAGTGAAGCCCTGATTTTCGGGGCCAGCTTTAAGGTCCATATTGCGGCATCCACTCTCGGCGCGGCGAGGACGGCTAATCCAGTTCGGGCAACCGAAGACGATACGAAAAAGAAAATACCCGGGATTCATCCATCCGTGGATCCCACCAGGAGATCTCGATTCGATAATCGCCGGGCTGATCGGGCGCTGTGGTGACCTCCCCCTTCCATTCGGGCAGGGAGGTTTCGTTCGATTTGCGCCATGCCTCCAACTCCGCCAGCGGTTCCGCCAGATGGGTCCACATACGCTCCGCCATATCCAGCGCCTGAATGTTCACCAGGGTGCGCTGATAACTGGAATGGGCGTACTGCAAAGCGTGGAGCTGCAAACCCGCCAAACCCAGCAACCCCACCGATAAGACCAGCAGAGCGACGAGTACTTCGATCAGGGTGAAGCCCCTGACCACGCCTTTCCTCCCCAGCAGCACCCTCATGGGGCTCGTCAACCTCGCTACTCCGGCCACTGAACTGCTCCGCACGCCGCACTCGACTCCAAAAATCTAACTCCCAACGGGACTGGCCGGCACCTGGTATCCCTATCAACGGTGGTAAATGGCGGACAAACGGAACGGCCTTCATGAATAGGTTGCTTCCAGCACCTTGACCCGCCCCGCGCGGTTGATGACGATCCGGCGGGCCTTGGGTGGCATGCAAGCGGTCAGCGTGCCCGCCTGAAAAGCGCCGCTGGTGAGTCTCGCCACCCCATCGGCGGTGTAGGAAACATACTTGGCAACCGGTTGGTTGCCGGTCAGGGTGGTGCCGGTACCGGCGGCGATGGCTTCGAACGCATGGATCACCTCTTCATCCGCGTCCACCGTGGCGTTGTTGTTGGGATCCACGAACACGATCCAGCCCTGCTCGTAACCGCCGTCATGAGCGCAACTCGTTCCATTTGCGCTCTTGTACAACGTGACCCGGACGCCGCGCTTGACCGCCTCCGACCGGGTCAGTTGCAGCGCGACGACCAGCGCGTCAACGTCGGTCAGGAAGCGGTTGTTGCGAATCCACTCCTGCAAGCTCGGTACTCCCAGTGTCAGCACGATCGCCGCCAACGCCAGGGTCACGATCAACTCAAGCAGGGTAAAACCGGAATGGCCGTTCATGAGAGCCGGAATACAAAACAGGTAAGCGTTCACCCCCTCCCCCCAATCCCCTCCTACGAGGGGAGGGAGAGTTGGGCAACTCACGGTTTCGCAAAGCTCCCTCCCCCTTTGCGGGGAAGGGTTAGGGTGGAGGGTAGTGAACGGTTATCAAAACAGGTTTGGCATCCCGATTGAAACGTAGCACAGTCCCGTTCCTAGGGGCGCTAGCGCTTCGCTTCATCCAGAAGCGATTTTTTCACAGCCTCCGGAGTGGTGGGCGAGTCGTCCCACGGTCCGGCCGCCGCCACCAGTTTCGCCGCCGCCTCCTGGTCGCCCGCGGCCGCGATATCCTGCGCCAGATAGAGCAGGGTTTCCGCCCGCATTTCCGGATCGGCCAGCGCCTGGGCCTGGTGGAGCGCGGCAGCGAAATCGGTGCGGGCAGTATCAATCTCGCCATGGGTCGCCTGACTCAACGCCAGGGCGCTGAATGCCTCGGCCTGATGCTGGCCCAACTCCGGTGGCGTCTTCACCCCGGACTCCACCTCACGGATGATCTCGCTCAACAAGGTCTTGGCGGCAGCGGTATCGCCCGCCTCGGCGCGATGTTTGGCGAGAACCGCCCGGGCGATCAGCCGGTCCTCGGGTTTCTGGAGGGTCGTCGCGATGGATGCCGCCTGACCGAACCAATCCTGGGTCTGTTCGATGTGGCTGGCGCCGGTCAAATCCCGGGCGATGGCGCTCAGAACGATCACCTGTTCGACCGGTTCCTTCACCAGTTGGGCGGTTTCGATGGCCCGGTTGAAATAATCCCTGGCGGTTGAAGTTTGTCCATCGTACAGGGTCCGGGCCAGACTGCTCAGTGCCTGAGAGCGTTCATAGGGCGTTTTGATGCTGTTCGCCAGATGGGTGGCCCGGAGCAAATGGGTTTGCGCGGTCGCCAGTTCCTGGCGCTGGCGAAACTGTCTCGCGATGTCTGTCCGGATCTCCACCTGGGCGCGATTAAATGCGTCCAGGTCGCTGTCGGACATGCTGCCACGTTTCGCGCCCAGCAGTTCGCTCGCCCGATCAACGCTACGGATAGCGGCGGTGAGGTCGCCGGTTTCAGTCTGATACCGCGCCAGATCGGCCAGCAGTTGCGGAGCGGGACCGGCTGGGCGGGTTTCGCCCGCAACACCCGATGCCCCGGCGGCTGGCGGCGCCAAAGCCAGCTTGCTGACATCGAGCAATGGCGCAACGTTCGCAGACGTCCAGGGCATTGTTGGCGGCGGGTGGCTGGCGGTGTCCACAGGCCGGGCACTGATAGAGTTCTTGCTTGTCGTCTTCCTCCATCGGAACCAAACTCAGGGCCATCGGGTCGAGACGGCATTTGAGCCCGATGGCAGTGAATTTTTCCAGCAGAGTTTCGGCCTGGGCCTGCGGGATTTGTTCGCCAAGTACCACCCGCTGGTTCAAGGAGATGCGGTGGAAAGCGTCTTGGAAGGCCGAGGGAGGACTCTTCCACCTCGGCCCACAGCCCGCCCAGTTCCAGGGCCACGGCAGTGAATGGTTCGACCGTGACGAGATCCTGTTCCTGAAACAGGCCGATCACGGTCCAGCGCGCCCCCGGTGGTAGGGGCCATACAATTCCCCACCCAATCCTGAACCCGCACCGGTATGAGGCCGGCTGGGCGCGGTTGGGTGTACCACCGGCCATTGATGATTTCGCCGGTCACGTGCTCCAGCAAAGCCTCCAGTTGGGCATACAAATCCTCCGAATCCACGGACGGTTTCATCACGGCGGACCTGTCGATACCTCACAACCCGTTGAAAGCTCAGAGCCACACTCAAGGCCCTGGGTCAGAACGGTTATTTCCCGAGCAGGGCCTTGAGCCGCTCGATTTCCGCCAAGGCGGCTTCTTTCGCCACCCGCTCCTGCTCTTTCGCCACCCGCTCCTGCTCTTTCGCCACCCGCTCCTGCTCTTTCGCCGCCCGCTCCTGCTCTTTCGCCGCCCGCTCCTGCTCTTTCGCCACCCGCTCCTGCTCTTTCGCCACCCGCTCCTGTTCGGCTTCGGCGCGGGCTTGCTCTTTCGCCGCCCGCTCCTGTTCGGCTTCGGCGCGGGCTTGCTCTTTCGCCGCCCGCGCCTGTTCGGCTTCGGCGCGTAGGGCGTTCAGATGGTTCTCGATGCTCTGCTGTTGGCGCAGGTAGTTCTGGCGCGCC
>JBDHRD010000048.1:0-18256 GCA_039807425.1 Candidatus Contendibacter sp.
CGCTTCGCGCCATCGTCCTTCAAACCCGCCCATTCGGCGATCGGTAACACCTGATAGGGCTTATCCAGATCCGCCACATCGAATACCACAACCGATTGGCTGACCTTCGGGTCCGGGTTCAGGGTGGTATCCACATACAGGTTCTTGGACTGGGGATGAGTCTTGATGAACAGCGAACCACCGCCCTGACCCTTGAGAGTGCGCACCACCTTCCAGGCCTGATCCTTGTGCTTCTCGGGATCCGTGCCAATCAGCGAGATCGATTCATCGCCCAAGTGACCCGTCGCCCAGACTGGTCCAAACTTGGGATCGGCGAAATTGGCGCCACGGCCGGGATGCGGAATCTTGCCAACATCCACCAGTCCCGCCAATTTGCCTTCCTTGGTATCCACCACCGCGATCTTGTTGGATTGATTGGCGGCCACCATGAAGTAGCGGTGGCTCGAATCCAAACCACCGTCATGCAGGAAACGCGCGGCGCCGATTTCGGTGACCTTCAGGGCGTTGATATCGCCGTAGTCCACCAGCAGGATCTTCCCGGTTTCCTTAACGTTGACGATAAATTCCGGCTTGTCATGAACGGCCAGAATCGAAGCGACGCGTGGCTCGGGATGGAAGTCCTGGGTATCCACGGTCATGCCGCGGGTGGAGACGATCTTGAGCGGCTCCAGGGTGTCGCCGTCCATGATCACGAACTGCGGCGGCCAATAGGAACCGGCGATGGCGTACTTGTCCTCGAAGCCCTTGGCCTTGGAGGTCTCTACCGAGCGCGCTTCCAGACCGATCTTGAGTTCGGCGACGTTATCCGGTTTCTCCATCCACAGATCAATCAGGTTGACGCGGGCGTCGCGGCCGATGACGAACAGATAGCGCCCGGACGCCGACATCCGCGAGATGTGCACCGCATAGCCGGTTTTGATAATGTTAATGATCTTTTTGGTATCGCCATCGATCAGCGCCACTTCGCCGCTGTCGCGCAACGTCGTGGAGAAGATGTTGTCCAAGTTGTAATTATTCATCTTCTTGGTGGGACGCTTCTCCGGCGGCACCAATACCTTCCAGGTCGCTTTCATCTCCTTCATGCCGAATTCCGGCGGCGTGGGGGGCTCCTGCTGGACATAGCGCGCCATCATGTCGACCTGCTCGGCGGTCAACTCACCCGAGGTCTGCCAGTTGGGCATCCCCGCCGGCGACCCGTAGGCGATGAACACCTTGAGATATTCGGTGCCCTTCTCCAGGGTGACGTCCGACGTCAGCGGCTTGCCGGTGGCGCCCTTGCGCAGCACGCCATGGCAGCCAGCGCAGCGCTCGAAATAAATCTGGCGCGCCTTGGTAAACTCTTCCTTGGTCATTGGCGGCGCCTTGGGATTGATGTTCTGGTGCATTTCCGTGCTGGCCATCGGCGAAGCGCCAGCCTGGTACTTGACCTCGGCCTCGGTGACGCCCTTCTTGGCCATCGGATCTTCCGCCAGTGCGACACCCACAGCGAGCGGTAGCGCGGCGAGAGCAAAAGTGACTTGTTTTAGTTTTAAGCGGGTTTGTGGCATGGTTCGCTCCCCATGAGGCATCGGGCTGCGCCGCAGCCCCGGTTGTCGTTGGCACTGTTATTTAAGTACGGCAACCGTGGCCCGCACGCCTTGATTTACATCAAACTTCCGAGACTTGGATTAAAGAGTTCGGTAAAACCGGGGAACTGACCGAAAGCCGGGACGGAAAAGAGCGTGGGCAAGCAAATCGATATCGGCAGGCTACTCGCCAGCCTGCCGCTGTTCCAGCAGTTGCACGAGAGCGAAATCGCCAATCTGGCGGCGGTGGCGCGCGAAGTCAGCCTGAGCAAGGGGCAGATCCTGTTTCAGAAAGGCACCCTGCTGGACGGTTTCTACGTGGTCGTGCGCGGCCAGATCAAGCTGGCGTTTTCCTCGCCGCAGGGCCACGAAAAAGTGTTGTCCATCGTCGGGCCGGGGCAAAGCTTCGGCGAAGCGGTGATGTTCATGGAAAAGCCCTGCCCGGTGTTCACTCAGGCGCTGGCGGACAGCCGTCTGCTGTATATCGCCAAACAGGGCATCTTCGCGGCCATTGATCACGACAGTGCTTTCGCCCGCCGCATGCTGGCGGGGCTGAGCATCCGCCTGCGCGGCTTAATTCACGATGTGGAGGACTACTCCCTGCGCTCCTCCACCCAGCGGGTGATCGGGTTCCTGCTGCAACTGGCGGGTACGCCCGCCAGCGATCCAGTTGAATTGGAACTGCCGGCCAGCAAGCACATCATCGCCTCGCGGCTGAATCTGACCCCAGAGACGCTGTCGCGCATCCTGCATAGCCTGAGCGAATCCGGGCTGATCGCCGTAAAAGGCAAGTACATCGCCGTGTTGAGCTTGGCGCGGCTGCGTCAGTTTGACGACCTTCCAAAACCTTAAAAGACCTGAAAGTAGCGTCTTCATCCCGTCGTTCAATCCTTCAGCGCGCCCAAAAATTCGATGATCCGGGTACGTTCTGCAGGATCAGTCACGCTGACCACCTTGCTGGTGCCCGGCAGGAATTTACCGGGGTTGGCCAGATACTCGTCCAGGTCCTTCACGGTCCAGGTTCCGCCCGCCGTGGCGAGCGCCTGGGAATAACCATAGCCTTTCGCTCCCGCCTTGGGCGCGCCGACAATGCCCCAGAGCGTGGGCGCGACCCGCCAGGGCATCCCTTTTTCGAGGCTGTGGCAGACCACGCATTGCCCGGCCGGACCATCCGAACCTGCCGGCTTCGCGGCGTACCGGGGACTTTCCTCAGCCACGGCGGGCGCGACCAGACCGGCCTCCGTGATCAACCAGACGGTAGCGAGAGCCGCAATGGGCCGAATCCACGATCTCCACATATCGCAATCCTCCACGCCGATTTTACCTGACGAAATTTGAACTATATTTTTAGAGTAATTATAGCGACAGGTTGCAGGTATCCTCGCGGATTTACCGGAAACTGGGTTTTCCCGCGCGAGCCGGGGCCAATTTCGAGTGTGCGAGTATCCACTGCTTCCACCCATAACAAGCTGCCAAAGGAGGCGCATTGATGGATACTGCCAACGATGATGGTCTCGAAACCGGTACGATTCAGGACCTCGATGGTTATCAAGGGGCGCTCGGCGGACTGAGTCGCCGCCAGTTTCTCAAATACTGCACCGGAGTCGCGGCGACCCTGGGCCTGTCCTCCTGGATGGGCATCCGGATCGCCGAGGCCGCCACCGCCGCAACCAGACCCCCGGTCATCTGGCTGTCGGCGCAGGAATGCACCGGCTGTACCGAGTCGCTGCTGCGGGCCTACCATCCAACGCTCGAAACCCTGATCCTCGACACGATCTCCCTCGACTACCACGAGGCCCTCTGCACTGGAGCGGGTCATCAGGCCGAGGCGTACAAGGCCAAGTCCATGCAGGAGAACTGGGGCAAGTTCGTGCTGGTGGTGGACGGCTCGATCCCGACCAAGGATGGCGGCATTTACTGCATGGTCGCCGGCAAGCCGATCCTGGAAGCCGTCAAGGAAGCGGCGGAAGGCGCGGCGGCGATCATCGCCATCGGCTCCTGCGCGTCCTGGGGTGGCGTCCCGTCGAGCGACCCCAACCCGACCCTGGCAAAACCGGTGCATGAAATTTTGCCGGGCAAGACCGTGATCAACATCCCCGGCTGTCCGCCCAATCCCTACAACTTTCTCTCCACCGTTCTCTATCTGCTCACCTTCGGCAGACCGCCGGCGCTGGATGTGAAGAACCGGCCCAAGTTTGCCTATGGCCGGCTGATTCACGAAAACTGCGAGCGGCGTCCGCATTTCGACGCCGGCCGCTTCGCCCTGGAATTCGGCGATCACGGCCACCGCCTGGGTTTCTGCCTGTACAAGCTGGGCTGCAAGGGGCCGGAAACCTACGCCAACTGCCCCGCCATCGGTTTTGGCGACGTGGGCGAGGGCAACTGGCCGGTCGGTATCGGTCATCCCTGCTTTGGCTGCGTCGAACAGGGCATCGGTTTCACCAAGCCGATCCATGCCCTGGCCCAAGTCAAGACCTACACGCCGCCGACGGCGTTCCCGGCAGTGAACTCGGCCAAAGGCGAGGGCGTGAGTCCGGCCGCGGCGGCCATCGTCGCCGGCGTCGCCGGACTGGCGGTCGGCGCGGGCGCCATGGCCTGGCGCGGCATGGACGACGGCAAAGCGGAATCAGATCGTGATAGCGGCCAGGGAGGAGGAGCGCCATGAGCATCAGTCGCAGAGAATTCCTGCGGGGCGCCGCCGGGGCGGTCGCGACCGCTGTAGCCGCACCGACCGCCGAGGCGGCTGCACCCTTCGCTCCGCGCGAACCGAAACCGTTGCCCCCGAAAGCCCTCGGGATGCTGTACGACTCGACCCTGTGCATCGGCTGCAAGGCCTGTGTCGTCGCCTGCAAGGAAGCCAACGACAAACCGGTCGAGCAGCCACAACATCTGGCCCAGTGGAACGAGGGCGCCTGGGACGCGGCGGAAGATATTTCCGGCAAGACCCTGAATGTGATCCGCGTCTATCAGAATGGCGCGATGGCCGAGAAAGACCGGGAGATCAATGGCTACGCCTTTGTCAAGCGCCATTGCCTGCATTGCATTGACCCGTCCTGCATCTCGGTCTGCCCGGTCAGCGCGATGCAAAAGGACCCGCAAACCGGCATCGTCACCCACAATCCGGACGCCTGCATCGGTTGCCGCTATTGCGTCTACGGCTGTCCGTTCAACATACCGCATTATCAGTTCGACGAGCCATTCGGCCGGATTACCAAGTGCCAGTTATGCAATCACCTGCTCAAGGACAATCCGCTTTTTTTCAGCCATGAGGATTCATCAAAAGCTCCTCCAGGCACCTCGGCGACTGCCTTATGGAAGTACAGCCGGATTCCCGCCTGCTGCGACGTGTGTCCGACCGGCGCATCGCTGTTCGGCTGGGTTGAGGATCTGCAAGTCGAGGCGGAACGGCGGCTGGCCTTTAAACCCGGCGAGATGGTTGAGTTCCCGCGCGGTCTGCTGGGCGGCGACCGGCCGGGTCAGGTGGCGCCGGTCGGCCACTATCAACCACATATTTACGGCGAGAAGGAGTCCGGCGGCACCCAGGTGCGCTATCTGACCGGCGTGCCCCACGAAAAGCTGGGTTTGCCCAAACTGCCCGATCATTCCTCCGCCGCCGTGTCAGAAGGCGTGCAGCACACGCTGTACAAGGGCTTGATCGCGCCGGTGGTCCTGCTCGGTGGGCTGGTGGCCCTGGCCCGGCGCAGCGCCAGGAACGAAGGCGAACCGAAAAACGACACGGAGCGGCCATCATGACGGCGATCACTCACCGGCCGCTCGGCGGCAAAATGGTTACCAAACCGTTCCTGATTCTCGGGCTTTTCCTGGCGATCGCGGCGTATTTCATTCTGCGCCGTTTTCTGTTTGGCATGGGTGATGTGTCCAATATGAGCAACGGCTATCCCATCGGCACCTGGGTCGTGCTGGATGTGGTGATCGGCACGGCCTTCGGCTGTGGCGGGTTCGCCATGGCGTTGCTGATCTACATCTTCAACCGCAAGGCCTACCATCCGCTGATGCGACCCGCCCTGCTCGGCGGCGTTTTCGGTTACACCTTGGCCGGTCTGGCGGTGATGATCGATCTGGGTCGTTACTGGAACGCCTTCAACTTGCTGCTGCCCTGGTACGCCCAGCCGAATTCGGTGATTTTCGAGGTGGCGCTGTGCGTCATGGCCTACATCACCGTGCTGTGGCTGGAGTTCTGGCCGGCGTTTCTCGAACGGATGCCGCTTGCGTTCAAGCAGCGGTACAGGCTCGACCAGTTGCAGGCTTTTCTGAAGCGGTACATGTATGTGCTGGTCGCGGTCGGGGTGCTGCTGCCGACCATGCACCAGTCCTCGCTGGGTTCGGTGCTGTTGATCCTGGGTTACAAACTTTCACCGTTGTGGAACACGACCTGGCTGCCGCTGTTGTACCTGATCTCGGCGCTGGCCATGGGCTACGGGGTAGTGATGATGGAGGCCACTCTGGTGCAACGGACGTTCAAGACCCCGTCGGAAGTGGCGTTGTTCGCGCGGTTGTCGCGGGTCGTCGCCGGTCTGCTAATAGGCTTTCTGGCGCTGCGCTGGGGCGATCTGGCCTGGCGCGGCTATCTCGGCCTGGCCTTCGCCGGGGACTGGGACGGCAATCTGTTCCTGATCGAAACCGCGCTGTTCCTCGCCCCGATTTTCGTACTCCTCTCGCGCCGCCGCGCCAGCCAGCGCTGGCAGTTCCTGGCGGCGGTTTGCCTGCTGGCCGGCGGTTCGCTGTACCGGCTCAACTCCTATCTGATGGCCGTACAGCCCGGCAACGGCTGGACCTACTTCCCTTCGGCCCCGGAACTGATGATCACCATCGGCATCATCTGTCTGGAAATCATGCTGTACCTGCTGTTTATCAAGACCCTGCCGGTGTTGCCCGGCAGCGCTGCTGAACCCCATGGGAGACCGTCATGACCCGAATCAGTATTGACCCCATCACGCGCATCGAGGGCCATCTGCGCATTGACTGCGAGGTGGAAAATGGCCAGGTGAGCCGGGCGTGGTCGTCGGGGCAGATGTGGCGCGGCATCGAGATCATCCTGCAAGGCCGCGATCCGCGCGACGCCTGGGTGTTCGCCCAGCGCATCTGCGGCGTATGCACTACGGTCCACGCTATCGTGTCGGTGCGCGCGGTCGAGAACGCCCTGAATCTGGAAGTGCCGCTCAACGCCCAGTACATCCGCAATCTAATCATCACGGCGCACGGCGTCCACGACCACATTGTGCATTTCTATCAACTAGCGGCGCTGGACTGGGTGGATATCGTCTCGGCGCTATCCGCCGATCCCGCGGCGGCCGCGAAACTGGGCGCAACCCTGTCCGACTACCGGCGCAATGGCGTTCAGGAGATCCGCCAGATTCAGGACAAGCTCAAGGCGTTTGTCGGCTCCGGTCAACTGGGGGTATTCGCCAGCGGTTACTGGGGCCACCCGGCGATGAAATTGCCGCCGGAGGTCAACCTGCTGGCCGCGACGCATTATTTCCACGCGCTGGAATACCAGCGCATCGCCAACCGGATCGTCGCTATTCTGGGTGGCAAGACGCCGCACATTCAGAATCTGGCTGTCGGCGGGGTGGCCAACCCGATCAACCCGGATAGCCAGTCTACCCTGACCCTGGAACGGTTGTTTGCGATCAAGGCGGAAATCGACCAGCTCGGCGAGTTTGTCAACCAGGCGATGATCCCCGACGTAGCGGCGGTGGGCGCGTTGTACGCCGACTGGACCAAATACGGGGCGGGCGTCACCGACTATTTGTCGGTGCCCGATCTGCCGCTGGACACCCGGGGAACCCGGTTTGAGTTGCCCGGCGGCTACATCGCCCAAGGTGATTTGGCGACGTTCAAACCGATCACCAGCTATCAGGACGCTTACTTCCGCGATGGGGTGAAGGAGAGCGTCAAGCACGCCTGGTATCTCTATAAGGATGGCGACCAGGCGCGACATCCCTACGAAGGCCAGACGAATCCACGGCACACCGATTTTCACGACAATGGCAAATACTCCTGGATCAAGGCGCCCGGTTTCCACGGCCAGCGGGCGCAGGTCGGGCCACTGGCGAACGTGCTGGCCATGGTCGCCGCCGGCCACGAACCGACCCAGCGCCATCTCAACCGGGTGCTGGAGATTGCCAGCACAGTCGCAGGGACCAAGATTCCGGTCGAGGCGCTGCATTCGACCATCGGCCGCATCGCCGCGCGGGCGGTGCGGTGCGCTGTACTGCTGGAGTCGCTGCAAAATCAGTGGCAACTGCTGATCAACAACATTGCCAAGGGCGATTTCGATACTTTCAACCGCCCGGTGTTTCCCAAGAGCGAGATTCGCGGTTTTGGCTATCACGAAGCGCCGCGCGGGGTGCTGTCACACTGGACCGTGATCGACAACGGCAAGATCAGGAACTATCAGGCGGTGGTGCCGAGCACGTGGAACGCCGGCCCGCGCGATGACGCCGACGCGCCGGGACCTTATGAAGCGGCATTGCTGGATAACCCGGTCGCCAATCCCGAGCAACCGCTGGAGGTGCTGCGGACGATCCATTCCTTCGATCCCTGCATCGCCTGCGCGGTGCATCTGCTGGACACCGAACGCCAGACCCGCGTTCAGGTTCAGGTCGTCTGAATGAGAACGCTGGTGCTGGGCCTCGGCAATATCCTGCTCCGCGACGAAGGCGTCGGGGTGCGGGTGGTCGAGGCGCTCGCCGAGCGGTACGCGCTGCCGGCGGAGGTCGAGGTCGTGGATGGCGGCACCGCCGGCATGGACCTGCTGAATATCCTTGCGGGCTGCGACCATCTGTTGATTTGCGACGCGGTGAAAACCGGAGCATCGCCCAGTTCGGTGGTGAAACTGGTCGGCGAGCAGGTGCCGGCACTGTTTCAAACCCGCTGCTCGCCGCACCAACTGGGTTTGAGCGACCTGCTGGCGACGCTGACGCTCATCGGCGAAGCGCCCGCCACGGTGACCCTGATCGGCATCGTCCCCGCCGATTGGGGTTTGGGCCTTGAATTGTCGTCTGAGGCAGCGGCAGCGGTCGGGCCGGCAGTCGAGTGTTTGGCGGCGGAACTGCGCGGACTCGGTTATACCGTCGCCGCGCTCCCTTCTTCGACCAGCATGAAGGTATAGCCGTGAAATACATTGACGAATTCCGCGACGGCGCGGCGGCGCGCGGGTTGGCGCGGCGGATCGCGGAAGAAGCGCGGCTTGACCGAAGTTACCACCTGATGGAATTCTGCGGCGGTCATACCCACGCCATCTACCGCCACGGCATCCCGAATCTGTTGCCGGCCAGCGTGCGCATGATCCATGGTCCCGGTTGCCCGGTGTGCGTGTTGCCCATCGGCCGCCTGGACCTGGCCCTCGACCTCGCCACCCGGCCGGAAGTCATCCTGTGCAGCTATGGCGACATGCTGCGGGTGCCTGGTTCGGGCGGGCACAGCCTGCTCAAGGCCAAGGCGGCGGGCGCCGATATTCACATGATCTATTCCGCCGCCGCCGCCCTGACGCTGGCGCAACGGCATCCCGACCGTGAAGTGGTGTTCTTCGCCATCGGTTTCGAGACGACGACACCACCCACGGCCCTGGTCATCCAGCAGGCGGCGCAACTCGATCTGCCCAATTTCACCGTATTCTGCAACCACGTCCTGACGCCCCCGGCCATTGCGCATCTGCTGGCCGCGCCCGAGGCGCACGAACTGGACACCGTGCCGATTGACGGGTTTCTGGGACCCGCGCACGTCAGCGTGGTGATCGGCAGCGAGCCCTACGAACGGTTCGCCCGCGAACATCAACGGCCGGTGGTGATCGCCGGGTTCGAACCGCTGGACGTGATGCAGTCCATCCTGATGCTGATTCGCCAGCTTAACGAGGGCCGCGTCGAGGTGGAGAACCAATACACCCGCGCCGTGACCCGCGCAGGCAACCGCAAGGCCCAGCGGCTCATGGCCGAAGTGTTCGAACCGCGCCCGGTGTTCGAATGGCGCGGGCTGGGTTCCATCCCCCACAGTGCGCTACAAATCCGGGAACGCTACGCCCACTTCGACGCCGAGCGCCGCTTTCCGATGATGGAGCGCGCCGCGACCGAGCCGCGCGCCTGCCTGTGCGGCGCCATCCTGCGCGGAGTAAAGAAGCCGACCGACTGCAAGCTGTTCGACACCGCCTGCACCCCGGAAACTCCACTCGGCGCGTGCATGGTGTCGTCCGAGGGCGCGTGCGCGGCCTATTACCGCTACGGGCGCTATCAGGAGGCCGCATGAACGCGCCGCGCGTTCGCCGGCCATTCGCCGGCCGACTGGATTTGGAGCATGGCCAAGTCGAATTGAGCCACGGCAGTGGCGGACGGGCCATGGCGCAACTGATCGAGGACCTGTTCGCGGCGGCGTTCCGCAATCCCTGGCTCGACCAGCGCAACGATCAGGCCTGTCTGGAACTGCCCCCCGGCCGCATCGCGATGACCACCGACAGCTACGTGGTTTCGCCGCTGTTCTTCCCTGGCGGCGACATCGGTTCCCTGGCGGTGCATGGCACGGTGAACGATCTAGCGATGGCCGGCGCCTGGCCGCTACATCTCTCCGCCGGTTTTATCCTGGAAGCCGGGTTTCCACTGGCCGATCTGAAGCGCATCGTGGAGTCCATGGCGCAAGCGGCGCGGACGGCGGGCGTGAGCATCGTCACCGGCGACACGAAAGTGGTGGAATGCGGTAAGGGTGATGGCGTATTCATCAACACTACCGGGATCGGGGTGATTCCCGAAGACATTCAGCTTTCCGGCGACCGGGCGCGTCCCGGTGATTGCATCCTGCTCAGCGGAACCCTCGGCGATCACGGTGTGGCGGTGATGTCGCAGCGCGCTGGCCTGGAATTTGAAACGACACTTAAATCCGACAGCGCCGCCCTGCACGACTTGGTGGCGGCGATGATCGCGGCGGCGCCGGGGCTGCGCTGTTTGCGCGATCCGACCCGTGGGGGGCTGGCGGCCACCTTGAACGAACTCGCTACCCAGTCCAGCGTAGGGATGCACATCCGGGAAGTGGCTATTCCAATCCGGGCGGAAGTGGCGGCGGCCTGCGAACTGCTGGGTTTGGACCCGCTGTACGTCGCCAACGAAGGCAAGCTGGTGGCGGTTTGTCCGCCCGAGGACGCCGACCGGGTGCTGGCGGCGATGCGCGCTCATCCGCTGGGCGCGGCGGCGGCGCTCATCGGGACGGTGCGGGAAGATCCACATTGGTTCGTGACGATGGAAACCCTGTTGGGCGGGAATCGTCTGGTGGACTGGCTGAGCGGCGAGCAGTTGCCACGCATCTGCTAATTTAATTTAAAATCAACAAATTGAAAATGATCCGATGCGTTCTTCAAGTAATTTTTGCATTGCAGCATAATTTACGTTATAATCGTTATTGTCATATCTAACTTTTGGAGGACGCAGGGGTTCCCTGCCTGGTTGGCTGGGATTCGGTCGCGTAAAGCTCTTATGAAGGAACTTTTTAAGATTACTGTATGCGTGATTCTGGTGTTGGCGCTTTCACCGCTGGCGGGTTTCTGGATTGTCGCCCTGGTGGGTACGGGGTTGCTCCTGCTGCCGATTGGCGCTGCTCTCGCGACAACCTGTCCCGAGACGTGGAAACGCATCGAGGACAGTCTGTTTTCGCGGACCTCTTCTCTGTCCGCATCTTGAATGATTGTAAAAAATCGTTGATATTGAGCAGGTAAAAGGCCCGGCAATGCCGGGCTTTTTCATTGGGGCAACGTGAAAATTCCACATCCTGAAGTCCGACCTTGGTGAGGGCGCCTCATGGATCTAACTGCCAGCTTCCTGGCTGCCTGCCTGATCGGTCTGAGCGGCGGCGCGCACTGCTTCGGGATGTGCGGCGGCATCGTCGGGGCGCTGACCTTGGGCGTGCCGGTGACGCCTGGCCGATCCTTCCTTGATCGATGGCCGTTTCTGCTGGCCTATAACCTGGGCCGGCTGCTGAGTTACGTGACCGCTGGAATGCTGGCGGGCGGGGCCGGGGCTTGGGCGACGCATCTCATGGCCATGCATCAGGCCCAGTTGACGCTCCAGCTTCTGGCCGGGTTGTTCATGGTCCTGCTGGGGCTGTATCTGGCTGGCTGGTGGATGGGGCTGACGCGGGTGGAACGAGCTGGCGGCCGGCTGTGGCGGCGGATCGAGCCGCTGGGCCGGCGGCTGTTGCCGGTGCGCACGCCCACGCGGGCGCTGGGTATCGGGCTGGTGTGGGGCTGGCTGCCGTGCGGGCTGGTCTATAGCACGCTGGTGTGGGCGATGGGCGTGGGTGGGGCGCTCAACGGCGGCCTGCTGATGCTGTGTTTTGGTCTGGGCACGCTGCCGGCGCTGCTGGCGATGGGTGCGTTTGCGGCGACGCTGGCCAATTTCATGCGCCAGCCGTGGGTGCGCCGGGTCGCGGGCATGCTGGTCATTGGGTTCGGGATCTATCAGATCAGTTTGGCGGCGCGGATGATGGTTCAGGGCGCGTGAAACGGCGGCGTCAGCAGCGAACCGGTCGGAAAGTGCTCCAGCGCCGCCGGATGGTCCTGAAACGGCGCGTGCCGGTCGGCCTGGCTGGGATGGCGGGTATAGCGCGCCTCGGTGAACAGGCTCAGATCGGTCAGACCCAGTTCCCGCACCAGCGCCTGACTGGCGGCGCGCTCGACCGTTTGGGAGCGCCACGCCGCATCCGCCAGCGTCAGCCCGAACAGCAGCAGCAAAATTGTCAGCAGGGTCAGGGCCAGGTTCGACTTGCGGGGATGGGAAAACGACTGAAACGGCATGGGAAAACTCCGGGGTCAGCAACCCTCCGCAGCATACCCGAGTTCGGCCCTCACCGGGTGGGGCGCATCCACTCCATTCGCCCTGGTCGCGGTGGCACCGAACCTGACGGCAGTCTCCGGAAACCCTATACTACGCGCCTTTTCATGGAACCTCGGGTATGCACACTTACTCCGTGCAGCATGAGCGAGCTGCAAAGGAAGGGACCGATGCATGCCAAACCCTCTACATGACTTCAATCATTAGTAATCTTGACCCTTGGCTCATCCTGAGTCTGGTACTCGCGCTGGCGTTCGTGCTGGCATTCGAATTCATCAACGGTTTCCACGACACCGCGAATGCGGTGGCCACGGTAATCTATACGCGGGCCATGCCGCCCCACGTCGCGGTGATCGCGTCAGGCCTGTTCAACATGTTCGGCGTGCTGCTGGGTGGCGTGGGGGTGGCTTACGCGATCGTGCATCTGCTGCCGGTCGAACTGCTGATCGACGTCGAGACGGGGCGTGGCCTCGCCATGGTGTTCTCGCTGTTGACCGCGGCGATCGCCTGGAACCTGGGCACGTGGTACCTGGGCATTCCGGCTTCGAGTTCGCATACGCTGATCGGCGCCATTCTCGGCGTGGGCCTGGCCAACTGCTGGATCGCCGATATTGGCGTGGTCGACGGCGTGAACTGGCAAAAGGCCATGGACATCGCGATCTCGTTGCTCGTCTCTCCACTGGCGGGCTTTATGGTCGCCGGACTAATCCTGATTAGCCTCAAGTGGAAAAAGCCGCATTCCTCCATGCACAGGACTCCCGAATTCCGCTTGGGCGATATCGGCAAGAAACACCCGCCGTTCTGGAGCCGGCTGGTGCTGGTTTTGTCAGCGATGGGAGTCAGTTTCGTGCATGGCTCGAACGACGGCCAAAAAGGGATCGGTTTGGTGATGCTGGTGCTGATCGGGATTGTGCCGGCGCAGTTCGTGCTGAATCTGAACAGCACCGGCTACGACATCGGGCGCACCCGGGACGCCGCCTCTCATCTGAGCGGGTTTTACCAGCGCAACGCCAACACATTGTCCCACTACCTGGCGCTGGGCAAATCCAACGGCACGGATCTGCCGGCCAAATTTCGCTGTGACCCCCAGCAGACCGAACTCATCATCGCCGCGTTGCAACGGAGTCTGAAGGAGGTGCGCAGCTTCGGCGATTTGACGCCGCCGCAACGGATCGACGTGCGTCGCTATCTGTTGTGTCTGGACGACACCGCTCGCAAGGTGTCCAAACTCGCCTATCTGCCCGCTGCCGAGAAGCGGGATCTCGCCCGCCTGCGCCAGGATCTCACCGCGACGACCGAATATGCGCCAGTCTGGGTCGTGGTCGCGGTGGCGTTGGCCTTGGGTATCGGAACCATGATCGGCTGGCGGCGGGTGGTCCTCACCGTGGGCGAGAAGATCGGCAAACAGGGGATGACCTACGCGCAGGGTATGAGCGCGCAGATCACGGCGATGCTGGCGATCGGCATGGCCAACGTGTTCTCGTTGCCGGTCTCCACCACCCATGTCCTGTCGTCGGGCGTGGCGGGAACCATGGTGGCCAACCGCAGCGGACTACAGCACCTGACCGTTAGAAATATCATGCTCGCGTGGCTGCTGACCCTGCCAGCCGCGATCACCTTGTCGGCCAGTTTGTATTGGCTGGCGCACCGTGTTTTCATCGCCGGATGATGAAGTCCATGATCCGGAGACCGAAACGAGAAAACAAAAGGGTTCCATCACCGTTCCACGCGGACGAATTTGAATTCGACAACCAATGGTTAATCAGACCCGCTGTATCCGTTCCTGATGGCGCATTCAGCCTGCTACTCATCGTCTGGGGTTAGAATCCTCGCTCCCCAAGGCAACGAGAAGGATCGAAGTTCCCATGGCTCGTGTTCAGACCGGCCTCGAAACGCTCATCAATGATTTTCCTCAAAAAATTCGCGGCGCACGGATCGGCGTGGTGTGCCATCCCGCCAGCGTCGATGCCGAGTTGCGCCACGCGCTCGATTTGTTGCAGGCGGCGGGTGCTCGCATCATCGCCATTTTCGGCCCCGAGCATGGCGCGCGGGGCGAGGCGCAGGACATGGAGGGTGTCGAAGACCTGCCCCTCGACCCTAGTCTGAAGGTGCCAGTGCATAGCCTGTACGGCGCGACGTTCGACAGCCTGGCCCCGCGCCGGGAGCAACTTGAAAGCCTCGACGCGTTGGTGATCGACTTGCAGGACGTGGGCGCGCGCTACTACACCTTCGTCTGGACCATGGCGCTGTGCATGGAAGCAGCGGGCCAAGTTGGCGTGCGGGTGCTGGTCTGCGACCGTCCCAATCCGCTGGATGGGTTGACCACCGAGGGCAACCTGATCAAGCCCGGTTTTGAATCCTTCGTCGGCCTGCATCCGCTGCCCAACCGACATGGCCTGACACCCGGTGAGATCGCCCGCTACGTCCAGCGGCAGCGGGGGGTGGAATGCGAGTTGGACGTGCTGCCCATGCGGAACTGGCGGCGTGAGATGGTTTTCGAGGACACCGGACTACCCTGGGTGTATCCGTCACCCAACATGCCGACGGTGGATACCGCACGGGTCTATCCCGGCCTGTGTCTGGTGGAGGCCACTGAGTTATCGGAGGGGCGGGGAACGTGCCGACCGTTCGAGGTGGCCGGTGCACCCGGCATTGATCCAGAAGTACTGGCCGCCGAGTTGTCCCGACGGGATTTGGCCGGCTGCCGGTTCCGTCCACTCTATTTCCGGCCTCAGTTTCAGAAACACGCTGGTAAAACCTGCGGCGGCGTGCAAATTCACGTCACCGACCGGCGGCGGTTCGACTCGTATGCGGTCGGTGCCGCCTTCCTGCACAGCGTCCGGCGCATCGCCCCGGATGCGTTCGCCTGGCGAGCAAAGCCCTACGAATTCGTGGCCGACATCCCCGCCATCGACCTGTTGGCGGGGGATGACCAGCTACGCCTGGCGTTGGAGGCGGACGCCGATCTGGCCGAGCTTGCCGCCGAATGGGCGCGGGAACGGACGGCGTTCGAGGAGATTCGGCGGGAGTGCTGGCTGTACTGAAGCGACGCAGTGCATCGGATACTACGATGATTTATTGGAGCCGACCACGGTGGAGTCGGAATCCGCCAACTCCGGCTTGGTGTGATAGCCGCGCGGGGTGTAGACCCACTTTCCCGCCCGCCGGGTTTCACTGTTGCCGACCAGTACCAGCGACAGCATGTTTAGCGGTTCCGGGTCCAGTTCGCCCAGGGTGGTGACGGTGATCTGCTCGCCCTTGCGGGTCACGTTGAAGGCGACGATGACCGGTGTTCCGGGCTGTCGGTGGCGCAACAGGATTTGCCGGGCTTCCAGCAGTTGCCAGGAGCGTTTGTTGGAGACCGCGTTGTAAAAAGCGACGGCGAAATCACCCTGCCCGGCCAGATCAATCCGCTTAGCGATCAAGTCCCACGGCGTCAGTAGATCGGAAAGGGAAATCACGCAGAAGTCGTGCGCCAGTGGGGCGCCGACCCGCGCCGCTGCCGCCTGCATGGCCGAAATGCCGGGGATCACTTCGATTTCGACTTCCGCCCATTCCGGTTTGGGCTTGCGCGCCAGCAATTCAAACACCACTGTCGCCATGCCGTAGATGCCAGCGTCGCCACTGGAAATCAGCGCCGTGGTTCGACCGCTGGCGGCCAGATCGAGCGCCAGCGCGGCGCGAGCCAATTCCTCGCCCATCGGGGTCTTGTGGCGAATCTTGCCCTCGGCCAGCGGGCCAAGCAGATTCAGATACAGGCCGTGACCAGCCAGGTCGGTGCAGGATTCGAGTGCGGCACGGGTGGCAAGACTGAGATGCTCCAGTCCGCCGGGACCGGAGCCGATGATGTAGAGTCGTTTCATGGAGTTCGTGAGTTGATGGTGTTGACTAGTGTTTCATCCGATCTGAGTTGACTTCAAGTAGCGCCTGGATTTTCCTATGCGGGTAGCCCCTCGACCTGGAGTCCGATCATACCGTTGCCCAAATATGGCTCTTTGGGAATTTCCGTGGTAAAGTATTTATCTAAAAACAAGTACTTGCGTTCTTCTTGCTGCACTGCAATACGCTGCATTTAAATAAGATTCCAGTGCATTCCGTAGCCGTAAAACATAAATATTTTTATAAATCAAAGATTTAAATTTAGACAGAAGAGAATTCAACAGTCCAATCCAAGCCTCCTTCAAGCTTTATATGTCATTATAAATCAATTAGTTGTGGATACCGGGAAATACCAAAGAGCCATAATTTTGGTAGTGTCCCTCAACGGGTGTGATGAACCGTGATGTTTCCTTGACCATCCTGAGGCATCCTCTTCCGAGTGATCGAACTTAGCGAAGAGGTGGATGTGGAATGGGAATCGCTCTATTGCCCGAACCGGAACTGCTGCTACTATGGAAAACCTTTTAAAACCGGGTGGTTGGTCAAGGATGGAAGCAGTCATGGTCATCCAAGAGCGCGTTGCCAAGCCTGTGGGAGGCCTGTGGCCTTGAGCTATGGAACGGCTTACTACGGACTGGAGGTGGAACCGGCCCGGTTTGAATTGGCGGTGCGGGCGTTGGCGGAAGGGAATTCGCTGCGCGCGACCGCGCGGATTGTGCTGACGGATAAGGATACCGTGTGTGCCTGGTTGGACCGGGCGGCCCGCCGGTGTCGGCGGGTGATGCTTTATCTGTGGCATGACCTGCACGTCCGAGAATGCCAACTGGATGAATTATGGGGTTTTGTCCATACCAAGCAAGCCAACGTGCTGGGGGCAAAGACCTATAGCCAAACCTATGGCGATGCGTGGGTCTGGCTGGCGTTCGCGCCAGAGTGGCGACTGGTGCTGGCGTTGGTGATCGGGAAACGGACGCAAGCCTATGCCAATCAATTGCTGGCGCGGGTTCGGTATGTCACTGATGCGCATATTCCTTTTTTCACCAGTGATCAATGGCCTGAGTACGAACAGGCGCTCTTGACGGCCTATGGGGAGTGGTACCAACCGGAACGGCGCGGTTCGCGCGGCCCCCAACCGAAACCCCGGCGTCGGCCACGGCCCGAATTGCACTATGCCCAAGTCATCAAAATCCGCCGGCGTGGTCACGTCGTGCAGGTGAAGACCCCCGTCGTGTTCGGGGATGCCCGGGCCGTGGCCGCCCACCTGCAAATCTCCCCTGTCGTCAGGCTATTAACACCAGTTTTGTGGAGCGTGATAACCTGGCTCAACGGCAAAGCAACCGACGCCTGACCCGGCGCACCACGGGATTTTCCAAGGAAATCGACTGGTTCGAAAAACAATTGTGGGTTTCGTTGGCCTACTACCATTTGGTGTTGCCCCACCACAGCTTGCGACAACCGCTCGCAACCCCGGAACCGACCCGCGGACCTGGAACCCCACGTCGATGGTCCCCCGTAACCCCATCAATGGCGGCTGGGATGACCGATCATGTCTGGACCACCGCGGAATTGTTATCGTATCGCGTACCGGCAGAGTTCATCGATCAGTTACCTACCATCGAACACGTATTCCCCGATTTTGGGGAAGTCGATCACACCCGTTGAGGGACACTACCACAATTCGCAGGATTGCGCGGCTGCCCTCGGTGGTGTGCTGGGCCACGGTCCGCCCGATTATGAAAAAGCGCGGAGAAGCCAACGGGCTTCTCCGCGCTTGGTCATCCCCCTCCCTCACTTTTCCAGCAAGTTTAAGACTTCACCCTTAGGGCCTGTCAAAAAATAACCTGTACAAGTTGGCTCGCTGAACGCATGATATCCTCATGGATAAAGAGGACATCATCAGCAAGGCTCTTTGGGAATTCCCGTGGTAAAATAGTTAAATAAAAACAATGAGCTGCGTTCTTTTTGCTGCACTGCAATACG
>JBDHRD010000049.1:0-18115 GCA_039807425.1 Candidatus Contendibacter sp.
GGCGTGGTCAAGAAGCTGACCGGCGGCCTGGCGGGCATGGCCAAGGCGCGCAAGGTCGAGGTGGTGCGCGGCGTGGGCCGGTTCCTCGATCCGAACCATCTGGAAGTCGAGCTAACCGAAGGCGGCGGCCAGGCCAAGACCGGGGTTAAAAAAGTCGTGCGTTTCCAGAAAGCGATTATCGCCGCCGGCTCCCAGGCGGCGAAACTGCCGTTCATGCCGGACGATCCGCGCGTGGTGGATTCCACCGGCGCGCTGGAACTGGCGGGCGTCCCGAAGCGCATGTTGGTAGTGGGCGCGGGCATCATCGGTCTGGAGATGGCTACCGTTTACTCCACGCTCGGCACGCGCATCGACGTGGTGGAAATGCTGGACAACATGATGCTCGGCGCCGACCGGGATCTGGTCAAGGTGTGGGAGAAGATGAATGCCCGCCGCTTCGACCAGGTGATGTTGAAGACCAAGACCGTGTCCGCCGAGGCTACCCCCGAGGGCATCCGGGTCGGCTTCGAGGGCGAGAAGGCGCCCAGCAAGCCACAAGTCTACGATCTGGTGCTGGTGGCGGTGGGCCGCAGCCCCAACGGCAGGAAGATCGACGCCGACAAGGCCGGCGTGGCGGTGAGCGAACGCGGGTTCATCCCGGTGGACAACCAGATGCGCACCAACGTCCCGCACATCTTTGCCATCGGCGACATCGTCGGCCAGCCCATGCTCGCCCACAAGGCGGTGCATGAAGCGCACGTGGCCGCCGAAGCGGCCGCCGGGCACAAGGTGTACTTCGATGCGCGCCAGATTCCGTCGGTGGCCTACACCGATCCAGAAGTCGCCTGGGCGGGCAAGACCGAGGAGCAGTGCCAGGCCGAGGGCATTCAATACGGCAAGGCGGTGTTCCCGTGGGCCGCGTCGGGCCGCGCTATCGCCAACGGCCGGGACGAGGGCTTCACCAAGCTGCTGTTCGACGAGGTGACGCACCATTGCATCGGCGGCGGCATCGTCGGCACCCACGCCGGCGACCTGATCGGCGAAGTTTGCCTGGCGGTGGAGATGGGCTGCGACCCGGTCGATATCGGTAAGACCATCCATCCGCACCCGACCCTCTGCGAATCGCTCGGCATGGCCGCCGAGGTGTTCGAGGGCGTCTGCACCGACCTGCCGCCAGCCAAGAAGAAGTAAAGGGTGTTTGGGAACCAGCTTGCGGATGAGGATCCAATCGCCCTCGCCGACCTGCCGGTTCCCATCATCCCGCATCGATTGACTTAACCTTGAGGGGGGCAGAGAGCCATGAGCAGCCGATTGAGCGAAGAAGGACTGGACCTGCTGTTTCGCCAGGCCCGCACCCACAATGGCTGGCTCGACCGACCGGTGAGCGACGACACTCTGCGCGAGCTTTATGAACTGACGAAATGGGGTCCGACCAGCGTGAACTGCTGTCCCGCCCGCATTCTGTTCCTGCGCACGCCGGAGGCGAAACAGCGCCTGCTGCCCGCGCTGGCGCCGGGCAACGTGGAAAAGACCATGACGGCGCCGGTCACCGCCATCATCGGCTACGACGGGAAGTTCTACGAGTATCTGCCCAAACTGTTTCCCCACACCGATGCCCGCGCCTGGTTCGTCGATACGCCGGAACTGGCCGAGGTCACCGCGCGGCGCAACAGTTCCCTGCAAGGCGCGTATTTCATGCTTGCGGCGCGCGCCCTGGGACTGGACTGTGGACCCATGTCCGGCTTCGACGCGGCCAAGGTCGATCACGAGTTCTTCCCTGCCGAAGGCCGGCGGAACGAATTCGCACAAGAGCATTTCCCCGACAGCCACATCAAGACCAACTTCCTGTGCAATCTGGGATACGGCGACCCGAGCAAACTGCATCCCCGCAGTCCGCGCCTGGATTTCGACGAAGCCTGTAAATTGCTTTGAGAGGCATTTTCCAACCGGCTGTCGTCAAATCGGGAGAGGCCGATTCAATGGCCAGTCACAGCGATTTGGAAGCGTTGTGCTCGCGGTACGACGGTTTTCTGCTCGACCTCTGGGGCGTGGTGATGGATGGCATCCGAGCCTTTCCCGGCGCGCTGACCTGGCTGACCCGACGGCGCGCGGAGCGGAAACCGGTGTGGTTCCTCAGCAATGCCTCCCGCACGACGGAAGCCACGGCCCTGCTGCTGGCGAATCTGGGCATCACCGCCGATCTCTACGCGGGCGTGACCACCTCGGGTCAGTTGGCGATGGACGCCTTGACCGATCCGCGCGGCCCGTTTGCCGATGGCGCCATCCATATCGCCGGTGAGATCCCCGAGCCGCACGGCTGGCCCGACGCGGTCGTGACTCGTTTCACTTCCCGGTTGAGGGACGCCGCGCTGATCGTCGCGACGGGCAGTTTCCCGCCCGCCGAACTCGCCGAACGGTTGGCCCCCTTGCTGAATGCCCTGGACAAGCCGCTGCTCTGTGCCAATCCCGACCGGGAATTGGTGTTTGGCGGTCAGCCACTGTTCGGAGCGGGCATGCTGGCGCAGCGGTTCGCCGAGGCCGGTGGTACGGTCCATTGGTTCGGCAAGCCCGATCCGGCGGTCTTCGCCCATGGTCGGGCGCGGCTCCAGGAATTGGGAGCACACTGTGTGCTGTTTGTCGGCGATTCGATGGTGACGGATGTTCCCGGTGCCCGGCAAGCCGGTTTGGATACGCTGCTGGTGACGTCCACCGGTATGCACCGCGCTACCCTCGCGGTCGAGTTCGACGCGCCCGTGCCGCCGGATCGCCTCGGGACTTTCCTGGCCGGCTACGCCGAAAAACCCGATTTCGTGGTGGCCGGCTTGAGGTAGCCCGCCGACCTTACGGATTCGAACTCCCCTTTGTTCCCACTCCTAGGCCCGGCGTTCAGCCGGTTCTCGAAGCACCGGT
This sequence comes from Candidatus Contendibacter sp., assembly GCA_039807425.1. Taxonomy (GTDB): domain Bacteria; phylum Pseudomonadota; class Gammaproteobacteria; order Competibacterales; family Competibacteraceae; genus Contendibacter. The sequence continues at coordinate 2,890 of JBDHRD010000049.1, forward strand.
CTTGTGCCGGGGCACGCGCCGCTCCCGCAGGCTCTGCTTGGCTTTTTCCAGCCGGGCCAGCAGTCCCGCAGCAGTGCGGCTTGGGACGCGAGTTATCTTATCGCCCGGCAGGACGAGCAGCAGCCGATTACGGTCGAAGACCTGCCGGCGATGGACGAATTCAGCGTCGTACCTCTGCATGGCGGTTTCGCCATCATCCACGATCAAGGCGCTCTGGTGTTCGACGACTGGCGTCCCGAACGCCTGCGGTTGGACAAGCTGGAAACAGAGTTCGACCGGACGTTCCAGATCCTCGACACGGTGCGGTGCGTGGAACGGGCACTGGACACCCTGTTCGCGGAGCGCGCCGCCGGCCAGAAATCCCGTCCCACCGCCGCTGTGTTGGGCGATCTCGCCACCCTGCGCGGCCGGCTGGTCGAGGCCGGCCACGAATATCAGCCCGGCAGCCACTGGGCCGACGTGCGCGCCTTTCGCGCGGCGCTGGAAGACCGCTGGTGCGTCGACGATGCCCTTAAAAACCTGCTGCTGGTGTACGAAGCGGCGGCGGGCAAGGCGCCCGACCTGTTTTTCTACAACGGCATGAAAAGCCCCGAGCGCGCCGATTACACGGCCTGGAAGCACGGCGGGACCTTTGAAGGAGGCGCTTCCGAGCGGGCCGCTTACCTGGCGGAAGAACTGACCAACCTGTTGACGCTGTTCGGCGACGCCACGCCCGCGCCGCCGGCGCTGGTCGTCTGAGGGGGCTCCATGGACGAGAACGAAAGCCTGGATACCCTGTTTGCCGGCCTGGCGGCCACACCGGTCGAGCAACGCGCTCCCTTCAAGTTCCTGGATGCCTACGGTCTGGAGGATCGCGCGCTCTTTTTCGGGCGCGACAACGAAATCCACGATTTGTACGCCCGCTTCTACCGGGGCCGGGTACTGCTGGTGTATGGAGAATCCGGCACCGGCAAGACCTCGCTGATCGAGTGCGGGTTGCGCGGCGAAATCCCCGCCGAGGAGGCGTTGTTGGTGACGGTGCGCACCGCGCAAGACCCGTTCGAGGCCGTGCGGCGGGCGTTGCACCGGGTGTTGGGGTCCGCGCCGGAGGCGTTGGAACTCGGGCCGTTGGTGCGCGAAGTGATCAAGCAGAAAAGCAAGACCCTGGTGCTGGTGTTCGATCAGTTCGAGGAATTTTTCCTGTTCCAGCCGGCGGACGTGCGCCAAGCCTTCACCCGGGCGGTGCGGGACGGGCTGGACCAGAACGGCAATCTCCGGCTGGTGCTCGGTCTGCGCGAGGAGTACCTGGCGCGGGCGACCGAACTGGAACTGTTCTGGCCGGGCTGTTCCGCAATCGACCGTGGATTCGCCACCTGGCCCGCACCGACGCCGAAGCGGCGATCGTCGGGCCGTGCGCAGTCTGCGGCGTGGCGCTGGAAGGGGGGCTGGTTCCAGAAATCCTCGCCGACCTGAGCGCGGGCGGCGGCGAGGTGGAATTGCCGATCTTTACAGGTGGTGCTCGATTCGCTTTATCGCAAGGCGCTGGCCGAAAACCCGGAACATCCCCGCTTGACGCGCGACGCCTGCCGGGAACTGGGCCAGGTGCGGACCATCCTGGGGCGGTTTCTGGAAGAGCGGGTCCAGAGTTACGGGGAGGCCACCGAAGCGACCCGGCAAATTCTCAAGGCGCTGGTGACCGCCGAGGGCACCCGCCAGTTCGGCGCGCTCTCGGACATCGCCCTGCGGGCGCGGCAGTTCGGCCCGGAACTGGCGGACGACCGGGTGGCCGAGTTGCTGCAACGCCTGATCGGCGACCGGCTGGTGCGGGGCAGGTTTATCGTCAAGCTATCGCCCAATTTGAAATGCTGGCGCGCGAGCACCCCGAGGCGCCGGCCTACCGGAACGACCTGGCGGGGAGCTACGGCAGTCTCGCCTACACCGAACTGTTCGCCCGGCACCCCCAGGAAGCTATCGCCGCCGCCCATCGCGGTCTGGAAGTTGACCCGACTCAGGTGTGGATACGGACCAACCTGGCTCATGGTTATCTATTCGACAACCAATACGCCAAGGCTCTGGCGATCTATACCGAGAACCAGGACGTGAAGCTGCCCGATGGCAGAACCTTCGCCGAAGCCGTGCTGGCGGACTTCCAGGAGTTGCGGGCCAAGGGGATCGACCATCCCGACATGGCGAAGATCGAGCGACTGCTGCGGGGGGCGGATGCGGGGGATCGGTAATACGACTTTTGAGAAGCCCCCTTCCCCTTCATCAAAAGGGAACGCCGCATCAGCAGCGAGGGGATTGAGCTCGACGGCCAGCACTCTACCCCTCGAACGGGGCTACTCTATACAGTGTAATCCATGAAATATCATCGGTTGACATTGATATTTCATGGATGAAAGGTTATTGTGCGTCGGCATGATCGACCGACCCAACGACCGATCGGCCATCGCCGATCTCATGGCGGCTTTTCCCGTGACGGGCATTCTGGGGCCGCGCCAGTCCGGCAAGACCACCCTGGCCCGCGAGATCGCCGCCGACCACGTCTTCGACCTGGAAAATCCCCGCGACGCCGCCATGCTGGCGGAGCCGCAACTGGCGCTGGAAGCCCTATCGGGACTGATCGTCATCGACGAAATCCAGCGCAAACCGGATCTGTTTCCGCTGCTCCGTTATCTGGTGGACACCCACCGCGATCAGCGCTACCTGATCCTCGGCAGCGCCTCGCACGATCTGATCCGGCAGTCCGCCGAATCCCTGGCGGGCCGCGTGGCCTACCACGAACTGGGTGGTTTGCGGCTGACTGACCTCGGCGCCGAACGCTGGCGGGATTTGTGGCTGCGCGGCGGATTGCCGCCGGCTTATACCGCCGCCACCGAGACGGCGAGTCACCTCTGGCGCGAACAATACGTCGCCATGTTCCTGGAGCGCGACATCCCGCAGCTCGGCATCACCATCCCGGCCGCCACCCTGCGGCGCTTCTGGACCATGCTGTGCCACTATCACGGTCAGGTGTTGAATTACGCGGAGCTGGCCCGCGCCTTCGGCATTTCCGACATGACCGTGCGGCGCTACCTCGACATCCTCGAAGGCACTTTCATGGTGCGGCTGCTCCAGCCCTGGTGCGTCAACATCGGCAAACGGCTGGTCAAGCGCCCCAAGCTGTACCTGCGCGACTCGGGGATACTGCACGTGTTGCTGGCGATCCGTTCCTTGCGCGACTTGGCCGCGCACAACAAGCTGGGTGCCTCGTGGGAAGGATTCGCGCTCGAAGTCGCCGCCCGGGCCATCGGCAAGCGCAACGAAGAACTGGCTTTTTGGGCGACGCATAACAACGCCGAGGTCGATCTGTTGTGGCAGGAGCACGGCCGGAGTTGGGCGGTCGAGGTCAAATACGCGGACGCCCCCCGCCTCACGCGGTCCATGACCAGCGCGATGACGGATCTGGAATTGGCTCATCTTTGGGTGGTATATCCCGGCGACCGGGCCTATCCGCTGGCCGAGGGTGTCAGCACCCTGCCGATCACCGCGATCTGCGGTCGGTGGCGCTACGAGTAATTTGTGGGACGGGTTAGAGCGCCAGCTCGTAACCCGCCGGTTGGGGCTCCAGTTCCGGGGGAAAACTTAACAGCTCCACCTTTGCCACTTCCGCGCCCGGCGTTCAACCGGTTCTCGAAGCACCGGCCTTGTGCCGGGGCACGCGCCGCTCCCGCAGGCTCTGCTTAGCTTTTTCCAATCGGGCCAGCAACCCCGGTCCCCGGCTTAGCGCGACTCCCACCGCCAGCACGTCGATGATCGCGAGATGAGCGATCCGCGAGGTCATCGGCGAATAGACGTCCGGGTCTTCCTCGACATCCGCGCACAGCGCCACCGTACCGAGTTTGGCGAGCGGCGAGCCGCTGGCGGTGATGGCGACCACGCTCGCGCCCGCCTGCAGGGCGGATTCGGCGCTGCGCAACAGGTCGCGGGTGCGTCCGGTGTTGGAGATCGCCACCACCACGTCGCCGGGCTGGAGCAGGGTGGCGGCCATGCCGTGAATGTGCGGGTCCGAGTAGGCCACCGTTGGCGCGCCCAGGCGGAAAAACTTGTGCTGGGCGTCGGCAGCGGTGATGCCGGAATTGCCCAGCCCGTAGAATTCGATGCTCCGCGCGTTCGCCAACAAGGCGATGGCCCGATCCAGCGCCGTCGCGTCCAGTTCGTTGCGCACCCGCACGAGCGCCGCGATGGTGCGATCCAGCACCTTGGCGACCAGCGCGGAGGCGGGGTCGCCCGTACCAACATCCCGATGCACGAACGGCACACCTCCCGCCAGGCTTTGCACCAGGCGCAGCTTGAACTCCTTGAAGCCGGTAAAGCCCAGTCCCAGACAAAACCGCGCCACGGTCGGCTGGCTCACGCCCACGGTTCCCGCCAGCGCCGCGATGGACAGGTGCATGATCTCGTCCGCATGGCCGAGCACGTAGTCGGCGACGCGCTGTTCGGCCTTGCTGAGCTGTTCCCGCGCGGCTTCAATCTGGGCCAGGAGGGGGATAGCGACGGCTTCCTGTTCCTTGGCCGCCGATTCCGGCGGACTGGTGGGGACGTTGGGGGACGCGCTCTGAACGTCGTTGAACTCAGCCATGAAATCCCTCGATGAGCGGGTTTGGATTATTGTCTGATGGCGATGTAGTTTTTATACTATAAACAGCGAAGATTTGCCAGTAGAAATACTACAATAGTCGTGCCATCACGGCGGAAAATAACCTTGTTTATTTGTTTTAAATAGGAAAAATACTACTTGCTATTTGCTAGTAATTTTACTACATTAATTTTATCTGATTTGTTAGCCCCTGTCGGAATCGGCTCCCTTACCAGCATCTAGCGGAAACCCAACGATGAGCCCAATCAACATCGTCGCTTTTAGTGAAGTGATGGCCAGGTTGTCCGCCGGGCAACCGGACGCAGGATCCTTCGTCGAGCACGATCTGGCGACAGGCATGGGGCTGGTGGCCATAAGACTTGCCGATCTTGTCAAAATGGCAAATTGCGACATCGAGGAATACCTCCGAAGCGAGAATGCGCATTCCAAAACGCTCGGCATCCTCGGCATGGGTCCCGTCAGCCAAACGGTGATACGCCAAGCCCGCTCGAACTTCGGCATGAAGATTCTCTACCACCATGCGCGGTCGATACCCAAGGTCGAGGCCAGGTACGACGCCCGCTTTCTCCCCGTGGACGAGGTGTTGCGGCAGGCCGATCTGATCTGCGTCGTTCTGCCTTTGCCCCCCATGGTGGAGCGGTTGATGCGCGGGCATCAATTCGCATCCCTTTACTCGGCGCATGTAAAAGCGATTTTTCTTGCTTGGCGACGCTCCTCCCCCATCGAGCAAGCAATTACCCATTTGAGTGCGCATTACGCCGAACGGATCTATCTGGATGATCTTGCCACCGTGGCTGGGCGCAACAAGTTCCATCTCGTGCGACTGTTCGGCAAGGCCCTGGGCATTACGCCTCATCGCTATCAGATACTGCTCCGCGTGTCCCATGCCCAGGCAATGCTGCGTGGTGGCGACCGGATCGGGGAAGTTGCTTTCCGCGTCGGCTTTTGTGACCAGAGCCATTTTAATCGGTATTTTCGTCTTCTGGTCGGCCGGACGCCGAGCCGATACCAACAGGACGGCGAATGAAAATCAGCGCAATTTTCTTCAAGACGCCCACCACAGGGGCATCTAGGGTTTACACATTTGCCGGACAGCCGCCGATGAGTGGCGCTAACGATCCCCGACAACCCCGGCCACTGCCCCCAATGCATTCAACAAAACCCCACGCATTGCCAGCGTGGCAAATCTGCCAAGCCATGGCGGATTCAGCTTTCGCAAACCCCGAAGAGCACTTCGCCGACAAACCCCTACGCCGACACCGTGCCTTCATGAACGAGGTAGGCGAACCATCCCCCAGCCGCGGCTGGGGTCCCGTAGAGTGTATTAACACAGAGGAAATGGAGACCACCATGACCAGCAAGTTCGTAGCAAAGGTATTCGTACCCGCGGCGTTGGCCGCACTAACGGTGTTATCAGCGGGGCAAGCCTGGGCGGCCGATATCAAGGAGCGATCCCTCAAGATGCCGATCGTCAACGCCATAGATCATCCCCAAGGCGTCGGGGCCAAGAAATTCGTCGATCTGGTCGAGCAGAAGAGCGACGGCAAGATCAAGATCAAGATATTTCCTGGCGGCACGCTGGGCGGCGAGCACCAAGTGGCCTCCATGATGCAGGGCGGCACCATCGACGTGTCGATGATGGCCCCGGCCCAATTGGTGGGCAACGTCAAGGAGTTTCTGATCCTCGACTTTCCGTTCGTGTTCGCCAACGAAAAAGAAGCCGATTTCGTGCTCGACGGTCCCCTGGGCAAGAAACTGCTCGACAAGCTGCCCGAAAAGAATCTGGTCGGCTTGGCCTACATGGAGCAAGGTTTCCGCAGCATCAGCAACAGCAAGCGCCCGGTGGTGAAGCTCGAAGACACCCAGGGACTCAAACTGCGCACGATTCAGAATCCGCTCTACATCGACCTGCTCAACGCGCTCGGCGCCAACGCCGTGCCGATGGCCTTTACCGAACTCTACACCGCGCTGGAAACCAAGACGGTGGACGGTCAGGAGAACCCCTACCTGACGGTCGAGGCCTCGAAACTCTACGAGGTGCAGAAATACTTCAGCGCCACGAAGCACATCTACAACCCCCAACTCCTGCTGGTCAGCAAAAAGCTCTGGGATTCGCTCTCGGCCGACGAGAAAAAGCTGTTCCAGGAGGCCGCCAACGAGGCGCGGGACTACCAGCGCAAGGTCGCTCGCGAGATGAGTCAGAAGTCCCGCGAGTTCCTGATCAAGCAGGGCATGCAGATCAACGACATCGCCCCGGAGGAGATCGCGCGGATGCGGGAAAAGGCGCAGCCGGTCATTGCCAAGTACACCGAGCAGGTCGGCGAGCCGCTGGTGAAGGAGTTTAACGCGGAACTCGACAAGGCCCGCCAGCAAAAGTGAAACCATCGCGCGATTGCGGCGCCGCCCGGTCGTTCCCACTCGCGCGAGCGCCTGGTCGGGTGGCGGCGCCCACTCCGAGGAAGAAACCATGCAAAAGATCGTCGAAGGCTATTTTGATCTGCTGAAGATCGTGATCACGCTGTGCCTGATAACCATGGTGGTCCTGGTTTTCGGTAACGTGGTGCTGCGTTACGTCTTCAACACCGGCTTTACCAAGGGTGAGGAATTGTCGCGCTGGTGCTTTGTCTGGCTCACCTTTTTCGGCGCCATCATCGGGATGCGGGAACACGCGCACCTGGGAGTGGACCTGGTGGTGAAGCGCCTTCCCATCGCGGGGAAAAAGTTCTGCCTGGTCGTGGGTCACCTGCTCATGCTGGGCGCGACTTGGCTGTTCCTGCAAGGGAGCTGGCAGCAAACCGTGATCAATCTCGGCAACCACGCCCCGGCCACGGGACTTTCCGTGGGGCTGTTCTACGGCGTGGGCGTGGTGTTCGGTATCTCCACGGTGTTGATCCTGCTCTACGAGCTGTTCCACGTGCTGTTCGGCAAGGTCACCGAGCAAGAGCTGGTTGGGATCAAGAGTTCCGAGGACGAAGCCGATCTTGATGAGTTTAAAAAAGAACTGGAAGAGCGGGAACACGCCGCGATTTCTACGAACAAGGCCGATTAGGGGATCACCATCATGACTGTCGTAATCTTTCTGAGTGTCTTGCTGGGAACGATCGCCCTCGGGGTGCCGATCGCTTATGCGCTAATCCTGTGCGGCGTCGCGCTCATGGTTCACCTAGATATGTTCGATGCCCAGATCATCGGGCAGAACCTGATCAACGGCGCCGACAGCTTTCCGTTGATGGCGGTGCCGTTCTTCCTGCTCGCCGGTGAAATCATGAACAGCGGCGGGCTTTCCAAGCGCATCGTGACTTTCGCGATGGCTCTGGTGGGTCACATCAAGGGCGGTCTGGGTTACGTCGTCATCCTGGCGGCGTGCATCCTGGCCAGCTTGTCCGGCTCGGCGGCGGCGGATGCCGCGGCGCTCGCCGCACTGCTGGTGCCGATGATGGTCAAGGCCGGTCACGACAAAGGTCGATCATGCGGCTTGGTCGCCGCTGGCGGGATCATCGCTCCGGTCATTCCGCCCAGCATCCCCATGATCCTGTTCGGCGTGGCCGGCAACCTGTCCATCACCAAGCTGTTTTTCGCCGGAATCGTACCCGGCATTCTCATGGGCGTGTCTCTGTGTTTCGCCTGGTGGCTGGTCGCTCGCCGGGAAGTGCTGGTCACGCCGCCGCGCGAATCGTTCGCGGCGATGCGGCGTGCCTTTTTCGACGGTTTCTGGGCCTTGATGCTGCCGGCGATCATCATCGTCGGTTTGAAGTTCGGCATCTTCACGCCCACCGAGGCCGGCGTCGTCGCCGCAGTCTACGCCCTGTTCGTCGCCACGGTCATTTATCGCGAGTTCAAACTGTCGCACCTCTACGCTGTGTTCGTCACCACCGCGAAAATCACCAGCGTGTTGATGTTCCTGGTCGCGGGTTCGCTGGTCGCGGCCTGGATGATTACCGTGGCGGACCTGCCGGGCCAAATCGTCGACCTGCTCGGACCGTTCATGGGCAACCAGACGGTGTTCATGATTGCGATCGTGATCCTGATGCTGGTCATCGGCTGCATGATGGACCAGGTCCCGAACATTCTGATCCTGACGCCGGTGCTGTTGCCGGTGGCGACGCAGATGGGGATCGATCCCATCTACTTCGGCGTGATCTTCGTCATGATCAACGCCCTGGGACTGATCACGCCGCCCGTCGGCACCACTCTGAACGTGGTGGCCGGGGTCACGAAGACCACCATCATCGATGTCGTGAAAGGCATCTGGCCGTTCCTGATCGCCGAATTCGCCGTGATTCTGCTGCTCGTGCTGTTCCCATCGCTGGTCACGATTCCGGCCAAGTGGTTTGGATAAGGAGGATTGATATGCCGAAGTCTATTCCCACCCTTTGCGGCTCCATCATGGCCGAGCCCTTTTCGCTGGGGGTCAGGATTCACAATGCCGCCTACAAGGAACTGGGCCTCGATTACACCTTCGTGTGTTTTGGCGTCGAGAATCCCGAACTGGCCGTTCAAGCCATTCGAACGCTGGGCATTCGCGGCATGAGCGTATCGATGCCATATAAATCCGCCGTCATGCCGTTTCTGGACGAACTCGATCAGGCGGCCCGGGAAATCGGCGCGGTCAACACCATCGATAATCGGAATGGGCGACTCACCGGTTACAACACCGACTTCATCGGCGCCGTGCGGGCTCTACAAGAAGTCACCGATCTGACCGGGGGGTCGTTGGCGGTTCTGGGCGCCGGCGGCGCGGCGCGGGCCATCGCGTATGGCGTCAAGCGGGCGGGCGCCAAGGTCACCATTTTCAATCGTTCCACCGAACGCGGCCAGGCGCTGGCCTCGGACCTGGGCGTCGATTTCGGGGGCTCGCTGCGGGATTTCGTGGCCGCGAATTTTTCAATCTTGATCAATGCGACCTCCGTGGGGTTCCGCGCTCCGGATGCCAATCCCCTCGAGCAAACACTGGAATCGCATTTATTGGTGATGGATATCGCCTTCATCCCAGTGCGAACCAAACTGCTTCGCGACGCCGAACGGGCTGGTTGCCGAACCATCGCCGGCACGCGAATGCTGCTGCATCAGGCTTGCAGGCAAATCGAGCTGTTCACGGAGAAACCGGCAGCTCCGCTGGCGGTGATGGAAAAAGCCTTGCTCGACGAAATCAATTAACTGGGTGGATAAGCAGGCGGCAAGTCTTTTACCCGACATCTCATTCCACCAGTGAAGATAAGCCCATGGCATCGAAACCCGTTACGGTCACCACCTCGGCCTACGGCGCGGACCTGGTTCGCGAACGGGGCCAGGCGTATTTCGTACCCCTCGTCGCGCGCGCCGGCGCCGCCGGCATCGAGATTCGCCAGGAACTGTTTACCGCCGCTCCTCCCTTGGAATCCCTGCGCGACGCCATCGCCGAACAGGGGCTGTTCGCAATCCATTCGGCGCCACTGGAATTGTGGCGGCCGGACGGTGGGCTGGCGATAGAGTCCTTGCAGCGGGCTCGAACCGAAGCCGCGGCGCTCGGAGCGCGCTTCTTGAAGGTAGCCTTGGGCCATTTCGACGACGGTTGCCCGGTATCGGAACTGGTCGATTTGCTCGCCGGTTCGGCGACGCGACTGCTGATCGAGAACGACCAGACCGCGCACGGCGGTCGCATCGCCCCCCTGGCCGCGTTCTTCACCGCCTGCGCCGTCGTCAATCTGCCGGTGGGCATGACCTTCGACATCGGCAATTGGCGCTGGACCGGGACCGATCCGAGCGTCGCCGCCGAGCTCCTGGCGCCCTCCGTCGAGTACGTGCATTGCAAGGGCGTGATTGAGGACAGCGGCAAGCTGAAAGCGGTGCCACTGACCGATGCCGACCCAGCCTGGCGTGCCCTGTTCGCGCGTTTCCCGCCCAACGTCCCGCGCGCCATCGAGTTTCCGCTGGTCGGCGACGATCTGGAAGCCGTGACCCGCCAGTACGTCGCGATGCTGGCGTCGGTTTGATGCAACTCAGCAGGAGAGGAGAGCGTACCATGCAAGCACTCGACGCCGTCACCTTTGGCGAAGCGATGGCCATGTTCGTAGCCGACGAGGCCAACGAACTGTCCACCGTCAGCCGCTTCACCCGTCGCCTGGCGGGTGCGGAAACTAATGTCGCGATCGGGCTCGCCCGGCTTGGCCTGCGGGTTGGCTGGGTCAGCCGGCTCGGCGATGATTCCTTCGGCCGCTACATCCGGCGCACTCTCGACGCCGAGGGCGTGGATGGTAGCCGCGTGACGGTCGATCCGCGCTATCCGACCGGTTTCCAGCTCAAGTCGAAGGCCGAGGGCGGCGCCGATCCGATCGTGGAGTATTTCCGCAAGGGTTCGGCCGCGAGCCATCTCTCACTGGCGGACTTCGACCGCGACTATTTTTCGAGCGCACGGCACCTCCATGCCACCGGGATCACCCCAGCCCTGTCGGACTCCACCATGGAATTCACGATCCACGCGCTCGATTTCATGCGCGAGGTCGGGAAAACCGTCTCCTTCGATCCGAACCTGCGTCCCGGCTTGTGGCCTTCCGAAAGCGTGATGGTCGAGCGGCTCAACCGGCTGGCTTTCAAGGCGTGCTGGGTCCTCCCCGGACACGCCGAGGGGCAACGACTCACCGGTCTCGCCCAGCCGCGCGACATTGCGGCGTTTTACCTCGATCGGGGCGTGGAGCTGGTGGTGCTCAAGCTCGGGTCCAAGGGTGCCTATTTTCGAACCGCCAGCCAGGAATGCACGGTTCCGGGGATCCCGGTAGCGTGCGTGGTCGACACAGTGGGTGCCGGCGACGGCTTCGCCGTGGGCGTGGTTAGCGCCCTGCTCGAGGGTGCGAGCATCGCCGACGCCGTCGCTCGGGGCAATCGCATCGGCGCCTTCGCCATCCAGGTCACTGGCGACATGGATGGTCTGCCCACCCGGGCGCAACTGAACGCTACCGAACGGTGCTAATGCACTCGTCACGGGAGGGGTTACGCGAACGCAGCATCGTTGTCGATCAGACCGCCCTCCTCCCTCCATTCCAATCCCAGGAGATGGCCATGAAAAAACATGTCGTTGTATACAAAAAAATTCCCGACCCACTGCTCGCCACGCTACGCGACCGGTTCGAGGTAACCTACTTCGAGGCGATCAACGAGACAAATCGCGCCGCATTTTTCGAAGCCATTCGCACCGCTGACGGGCTGCTCGGTGCCAGCGTCCGGTTTGATCGAGCGACCCTGGCGCCGGCCACCCGGCTCGAGGTCGTTTCAACGATTTCGGTGGGTTACGACACTTTCGACGTCGATGATTTGACCGAGCGCGGCATTTTGCTGGCGCATACGCCGGGCGTGCTGACCGAAACCACCGCCGACACGATCTTCGCGCTGATCCTCGCCACCGCCCGCCGGGTGGTAGAACTGGCGGAATGGCTCAAGGCCGGTCACTGGCGGCACAGCATCGGCGAGTCGCTCTACGGGGTGGATGTCCATTCCAAGACCATCGGTTTCCTCGGCATGGGCCGGATCGGCCAGGCGGTCGCCCGCCGCGCCCGACTGGGCTTCAACATGAACATTCTCTACCACAACCTGCTGCCGGTGCCCGAGGTCGAGGCGGCCTACGACGCTCGCTTTCTCCCTCTCGACGAAGTGTTGCGGACAGCCGATTTCGTTTGCGTTGTGCTTCCCTTGACTTCCGAGACGGAAAGGCTGATCGGGGCGCGCGAGTTTGCACTGATGCGCCCGCAAACGCTCTTCATCAACGGCTCGCGTGGGCGCATCGTGGACGAGGCAGCCCTGATTGAAGCGCTGCGACAACGGAAGATTCATGCCGCCGGACTCGATGTCTTCGAGCGCGAACCACTGCCGGCGGATTCGCCGCTGCTGTCCATGCCCAACGTCGTCGCTCTGCCGCATATCGGTTCGGCAACGCACGAAACCCGGCTGGCGATGGCCCAACTCGCCGTCGACAACCTGATTGCAGGCCTCAACGGCGAACGCCCCCGGCATCTGGCCAACGAGACAGTCTGGTCGAGTCGGCAGCAATAATACTCACTGGGGATGCCGGGGTAGAAACTGTCATGCACCGTAACTGCAACCTGCCGCCGTCTTCAGCGCTGACCGAGAAGGATCGCAAGGACCCCGACCACGGCCTGACCCTAGGCGTGGCTTGGATCGGGCTCTCGTTCGTGGAGCGACCGGAATATCTCGTCGAGATCGAGGGGCTCGTCCAGGGGCGGGTGGGCATCGCCAAGCTGGAAAGTAGGGTCACCGATGTACCGGAGATCACTAAGTTCGCCTGTCAGTCTGCCCTTAAGGAAGGCTTTGCCCGGACCGACCAGACCATTGCCATTTCCGCTGGCAAGCCTTTCGATACTCCGGGCACGACCAACCTGCTGCGCATCGGGCGGATCAATTGAGGGAGGAGGAAATCATGATGACCCTCGGCATTGGATCTGGAAACGGGAAAAGCTTGCCGCGCCGCCACAGAGAGTCGCCCACGTCCCTCCTCCCACGATCCGAAGACCTGCTAGCGGCTACCGGAGCTTGCCCGCGCTGTCGGCGAGCTTTGATCGGGTATCGCTTCACCACCAGTGATGGTCTGCCCATCACCGCCTTCCACTGCGCCGAGCACGGCGACGTGATTCCCATGCAAGGCGTCATCGTGCGTGACGAATGACTGACAGCAAGGAGGATATTCGCTCAACACATTGAATATTAATAAATTTTATTTGGTTTTGTGACCGTGATTTCACGGCCATAAACAAGTAGTTTCTCGATCACTTATCCAAGCGGAGGAACCCTTCATGTTCGGTCTCAGTCATGAAACATTTTTATTATGGGACGCCCTGATCGCCATCATCGGGCTGATCCTGTTGATCACCAAATTCCGAGTGCATCCCTTTATCGCCCTCACCCTGGCCGCCGGTTTTCTCGGCCTGACCTCCGGGATGCCGGTGGAAAAGGTGATGAAATCGTTTCAAGACGGCTTCGGCAGCGTGCTGGGCTTCGTCGGCATCGTGCTCGGGCTGGGCACCATGCTGGGCAAGATGATGGCGGAATCGGGCGGCGCGGACCAAATCTCGCACACCCTGATTCGCGCCCTGGGTCAGGAGCGGGTGCATTGGGCGATGATGTTCGCCGCCTTTCTGGTCGGTATTCCGCTGTTCTTCGAGATTGGCTTCGTGCTGTTGATCCCGCTGGTGTTTATCGTCGCCCGTCGCACCGGTATCTCCATCGTCAAGATCGGTATGCCATTACTTGCCGGCCTGTCGGTGGTCCACGGACTGGTGCCGCCGCATCCTGGCCCGCTGCTGGCCATCGGCATCTTCGGGGCTGATATCGGCAAGACCATTTTCTACGGCCTGCTGGTCGGTCTGCCGACCGCCATGATCGCCGGCCCGATCTTCGGCAACTACATTTCCAAGTATGTCCCTGGTTCGCCGTCTCAGGAACTAATGGATCAATTCGCTAGCGAACCGGAAGGACGGGACTTGCCCGGTTTCGGCATCACCCTGATCACCGTGCTGCTGCCGGTGTTTCTGATGCTGCTCAAAGCTTTTGCCGACATCGCCTTTGAACCCAACCACATCTTCCGGCAATGGATGGACTTCATCGGCCATCCGATCACCGCGCTGCTGGCGGCGCTGCTGCTGGCCACTTACACTTTCGGCTACGCGCGCGGCTTCACCAACAAACAGGTCCTGAAGTTCCTGGACGAAAGTTTGGCCCCCACGGCGGCGATCATCCTCATCATCGGCGCGGGCGGCGGCTTCAAGCAGATGTTGGTGGCCAGCGGCGTGGGTGACGCCATCGGCCATCTCGCGGTGCAAACCCACTTCTCGCCGATTCTGCTCGCCTGGGTGGTGGCGGGTCTGATTCGCATCGCCACCGGTTCGGCCACCGTCGCCACCATCACTGGCGCGGGCATCGTCGCGCCCATCGCCAACCTGGTGCCGGATGTGAACAAGGAGTTGCTGGTGCTGGCGACCGGCGCGGGTTCGGTGATTCTGTCCCACGTCAACGACGCCGGGTTCTGGCTGGTCAAGCAGTACTTCAACATGAGCCTGGTCGAAACCTTCAAGACCTGGACGGTGCTGGAAACCCTGATTTCGGTGGTCGGGATCATCTTCATCATGATCCTGGCAGCGTTCGTCTAAGACCCAATCCCGCGATATGGGAGTCGGCTTGCAAGCGATAGCTCATTGAATCACCAGCGAGCCGGCTCCCACGAAACTTCAACACCTCTGGTATGAACGTGCAAACAGGAGACCGAATGATGTCTAGTCAGGTCGTCGGTGTCGATATCGGCACCACCAGCACCAAGGCCGTCGTGTTCGACACCGACGGACGGGTGATCGCCCACCACGCGGTCGAGTATCCACTGCTCACGCCCACCCCGGCGGCGGCGGAACAGGACCCGGAGGAAATCCACCGCGCGGTGCTGACCGCCATCCGGGAAGCGGTGCGCAAGGCCCACGCCACGCCGGGCGACGTGGTCTGCGTGGCGTTCAGCGCCGCCATGCACAGCCTGATCGCGGTGGACGCGAACCACCGGCCGCTCACCCGCAGCATCACCTGGGCGGACAGCCGGGCGACGGAGTGGGCCGAGCGCATCAAGCGCGAGTTGGGCGG
>JBDHRD010000050.1:0-17882 GCA_039807425.1 Candidatus Contendibacter sp.
GCCGCGGGCGATCAACTTTTTCAATTGCGACTGTTGCTGCTCGCTCATGACCTGTTCACATGACCGTGTAGAAAAAATATAAAACTATTATTATATCGCAAATATCACACTTGGCCACCATTACTAAAATCCTTTAGATTTTTTGCGGCTTGCCAAGGTTCCGTAGCGCCTCGCGTTCCTCGGCGCTCAGCGCGCTGGGCGCGCCTCGCCGCAGCAGGATGTCCGGCAGATGCGCGCGCGGGTCGTCGCGCCGCCGCAGATAGGCCAGGATATCGGCAAATTCCGCCTCGAACTGGAAGCTCTCTGCCGGCGTTTCCGGTTCCCAGGCCGCCAGTCGTTCCAGAATCACGCCCTCCGGCGTATCCCGGTAACGCTCCAGCAGTGCGGCCACGCTGATCTGGGGATGGTCACGCAAGGTTTCCATCAATTCGATGAGCAGCTTGATCCCCGACTCGCCGTGATCCAGCAGAGCAGAGTCGTTGACAATGGCCTGTTGCGCCAGTTCCGGCCGGTAGAGCAATAGCGCGATCGCCTTGCGCAAGGGCGTGCGGATCAATCGCAAGTTATGGTCGGCGCGACTGGTGGCAGCGGGCGGTGGGCGCAGCCGGGTGGCAGTTAATCCCGCTTCCCTCCGCAATCGTTGGTCCATCAGATCACGGAAATGACCGTCGGGCAGTTTTTCCAGCAACGGCCGGGCTAGTTCAGCTAGCCGGGCACGGCCAGCCAGGGTTTCGGGATCGGTCTGACCGTATAGTTCAGCGAACAGATAATCCGCCAGCGGTGTTGCCTGCGCCAGCCGTTGCTCGAACGCGGCTGGACCTTCCCGACGGACCAGGCTGTCCGGATCCTCACCTTCGGGCAGGAACAGAAAATGGACCTGCCGGCCATCGCGCAGGAAGGGCAGGGTCACATCGAGCGCTCGCCAGCCTGCCGCCCGCCCGGCGCGGTCGCCGTCGAAACAAAACACCAGTTCGTTGACCACCCGGAACAACCGCTCGACATGGTCGGGGGTGGTAGCGGTGCCCAGAGTGGCAACCGCGTAACCGATGCCATGCTGAGCCAGCGCCACTACGTCCATGTAACCTTCGACCACGATCAGTCGTGGTGACGGCTGCTTTTGGGCGCGCGCCTCGTGCAGGCCGTACAACTCCGATCCCTTGTGAAACAAGGGTGTTTCCGGGGAATTGAGATACTTGGGCGTAGTATCACTATCCAACGCCCGGCCGCCAAAGGCGATGACCCGACCGCGCCGGTCGCGGATCGGGAAAATGATGCGATCGCGAAAGCGGTCGCGCAGCCGGCCCTGTTCGTCGCGGCTGGCCAACCCGGCGGAGAGCAGGTCCTCGACCGGAACACCCTCTCCACGCAACGCACGGCACAGGTTATCCCAACCCGGCGGTGCATAGCCAATACCGAAAATACTGGCGATCTGCCCAGTCAGGCCGCGCTGGCGCAGATAATCCACCGCCCGTTGCCGGTCCGGATGGGCGCGCAGTTGCTGGCGAAAGAACCGGTCGGCCTGGGCGACCCGCTCCAGCAGTGTTCGGGAGAAATCCCCGCCGCTGCCCATGTGGGGCAATTCCAGCCCGGCGTGCCGGGCCAGTTCCTCCACGGCGTCCAGAAACTCCAACCGTTCGTAGGCCATCAAAAAGCCGAGAGCGTTGCCGTGGGCGCCGCAGCCGAAGCAATGGTAGAATTGCTTGCTCGGACTCACCGAGAAGGACGGGGTTTTTTCGGCGTGAAACGGACAACAGGCCATGAATTCACGGCCCGCCCGGCGCAGCGGCATCCGGCTGTTGACGATCTCGACGAGATCGACCTGGTTCAGCAGTTGATCGAGGAATTCCTGGGGTATGCGGCCAGCCATAACCCCAAAGCCTAGCGGATGCGCGCCCGGCCGTCAGCGGTCGGGCGCAATAAATCGCAATAAATGATGTGGGGGTAAAACGCGGCGGAGCCGGTTCAACCGCCGAAACGGGCCTTGACCCGGGCGCTGACGGCAGCCATATCGGCCCGGCCCTGTGCCTGCTCCCTGATCACCGCCATGACCTTGCTCATGTCGCGCACCGACTGGGCGCCCGTTCCGGCAATGGCGTGAGCGATCAGGGCATCGAGTTCGGCTTCACTCAGCGGCGTTGGCAGATACCCTTGGATCAGTTCGATCTCGAAGGACTCTTGAGCGGCCAAATCCTCGCGGCCCGCGCTCTGGTACTGGGCCAGCGATTCCCGGCGCTGCTTGATCATTTTTTCCAGCACGGCCAGCGTCTGGACTTCGTTCAATTCGATGCGCTCGTCCACCTCGCGCTGCTTGATGGCCGCCAGGATCAAACGGATCGCACCAAGGCGTTGTTTGTCCTTGGCGCGCATGGCAGCTTTCATGTCATCCTGAACGCGGTCTTTGAGCGGCATGACGGTGAACTCGCGGGCGGTGGCGACGGGAATGAGGCGGCTTAGAACAACCGGGTGCGGCGGGAGATTTCCCGGGAAAGTTTCTTCAAATGGCGTTTGACGGCGGCGGCCCGCTTGCGCTTGCGTTCCTGGGTGGGCTTTTCGTAGGACTCGCGGCGGCGGACCTCGGACAGGACGCCGGCTTTCTCGCAGGATCGCTTGAAGCGGCGCAGAGCGACGTCGAACGGCTCATTCTCTTTGACTTTCACGGAAGGCATTAACCCATCACCTCATTCATGGTCGAGTACAATATCAGGTTGAGGAATTGATAAACGGTAAATTGTAGTCACCCCGGTCGCCAAATG
Source organism: Candidatus Contendibacter sp. (assembly GCA_039807425.1). GTDB lineage: Bacteria > Pseudomonadota > Gammaproteobacteria > Competibacterales > Competibacteraceae > Contendibacter. The sequence goes on from JBDHRD010000050.1 coordinate 2,754, forward strand.
CAAAATCAGCGAGTTCCCATGGTCGTCCTTGGCATCGAAACCTCCTGTGACGAAACCGGCCTGGCGCTGTATGACAGCGAGCGTGGCCTGCTGGCGCACGTCCTGCACAGCCAGATCGCGTTGCACGCCGAATATGGCGGTGTGGTGCCGGAACTGGCCTCGCGCGATCACGTCCGCAAGACCCTGCCGCTGCTGCGCGGGCTATTCCAGCAGGTGAACGTGAGCCCGCGCCAGCTAAGCGGTGTGGCCTATACCCGGGGTCCGGGATTGATCGGTGCGCTGCTGGTGGGCGCGGCCATCGGGCGCGGCCTGGCTTGGGCCTGGAACATTCCCGCCATCGGGGTGCATCACATGGAAGGCCATCTGCTGGTGCCGATGCTGGAGCCGGACCCGCCAGGGTTCCCGTTCGTGGCGCTGCTGGTGTCGGGTGGCCATACCCTGTTGGTACGGGTGGACGGCATCGGCCAGTACCGCATTCTGGGCGAATCGGTGGATGACGCCGCCGGCGAGGCCTTCGACAAGACTGCCAAGCTGCTGGGTCTGCCTTACCCTGGTGGCCCGGCGCTGGCCCGACTGGCGGAGCAGGGTACGCTGGGGCGATTCCAGTTTCCACGGCCGATGACCGACCGACCCGGCTGCAACTTCAGCTTCAGCGGCCTGAAGACTGCCGCCATCAATACCTGGCGGACGCTGGAGCCCACGGCGGAGAATCGTGCCGACGTGGCGCGCGCCTTCGAGGAGGCGGTGGTGGAGACGCTAGCCATCAAGTGTCGGCGGGCGCTCCAGGCGACCCGGCTCAAGCGGCTGATTATCGCTGGGGGCGTGGGCGCTAACCGACGTTTGCGGGAACGCCTGCGCGAAGTGACTACAGAGCTGGGTGGACAAGTCCATTATCCCCGCCTGGAGTTTTGCACCGACAACGGTGCGATGATCGCTTACGCCGGCTGGCGACGGTTGGTGGCCGGTCAGCGCGAGGATGCCGCCATCGATGTGCTGCCGCGCTGGCCGTTGGACAGTTTGCCGGCGGTGGGCTGAAGGTCAACGCTTGGTTGTACCTCCGAACCATCGGGGTGCCGGCTCGGCTGGTCATCGGGATTGCTCGAGATACCAGTCATACGTGGATTTGAGCCCAGTCGCCAGGTCAATGCGGGCGCGCCAGCCGAGGTCGGCGAGGCGGCGAACGTCGAGCAATTTTTGGGGGGTGCCGTCGGGTTGGGTTGGGTCGAAGGCGATCTCGCCTTCATAACCGACTACTTGGGCGATTTGTTCGGCCAGATCGTGGATGGTGACATCGGCGCCAGTGCCGATGTTGATCAGGTTCGTGGCCTCGGTGCGCAGGCCGAGGTGGATACAGGCAGCCGCCATGTCGTCCACGTGCAGGAATTCGCGCCGGGGCGTGCCGGTTCCCCAAAGTAGAACGCGGGGTGGAACCGGCGGGTTGGGGGGAATGCCCAGAGCCTGCCGGATTGGCTCGGGAATCGGGCCGAAGCAGGCAACGTCGCGGGTGATGCCGGCCCACTCATGGCCCTGAGCGAGTTTAGCGAGATGGAACTTGCGGATCAGGGCCGGCAGAACGTGGGAGGATTCCAAATCGAAGTTGTCGTGTGGGCCATACAGGTTGGTGGGCATGACCGGGATGTAGGCAGTCCCGTATTGGCGGTTGTAGGCGTTGCACATTTCCACTCCGGCAATCTTGGCGATGGCGTAGGGGGAGTTGGTCGGCTCCAGCGGACCGGTCAGCAGGCTATCCTCGTGGATCGGTTGGGGGGCCAGCTTGGGGTAGATGCAGGAGCTGCCGAGGAAGATCAGCCGCCGGACGCCGGCGAGCCAGGCCTGGTGGAGCACGTTGGTTTGCACCATCAGGTTTTCGTAGATGAACTGGCCGCGGTAGATGTTGTTGGCGTGGATGCCGCCGACCTTGGCGGCGGCGAGGAATACGCAATCGGGGCGGGTTTCGGCGAAGAAGCGGGCGGTGGCGGCCTGATCGAGCAGGTCGAGTTCGGCGTGGGTGCGCAAGATCAAATTGGAGTAGCCTTGAGCGTACAGGGCGCGCACCAGGGCGGAACCAGCCAGACCGCGATGGCCGGCAACGTAGATTTTCGCATCGCAAGAGAGAGTCATTGTTTTCCTTATCGCCTCATTCCTCCGGTTGGTACACGTCAAACCGATGGGTTTGACATAATCGATCGCGCTGGGCCTGCTGGAGGTCGGCTTCCACCATGGTTTTTACCAGTTCCAGGAAGCTGACCCGTGGCTTCCAGCCCAGCATGGTCTGGGCCTTGGTGGGATCGCCGAGCAGAAAATCGACCTCGGTGGACAGAAATTCTCATCGAGCCAGAGCATTTCAAGCCAGCTTGCGGTATTTAATCCGGTGGGGCTGGTCGGCCTCGACGCCCAGCCGGCGCTTGCGGTCGGCTTCGTAATCCGCGTGGTTGCCCTCGAACCAGACCACCTGTGAATCGCCCTCGAAGGCCAGGATGTGGGTGGCGATGCGGTCCAGGAACCAGCGGTCGTGGGAGATGATCACCGCGCAGCCGGCGAAGGCCAGCAATGCTTCCTCCAGCGCCCGCAGCGTTTCCACGTCCAGATCATTGGTCGGCTCGTCCAGCAGCAGCACGTTGCCGCCGCTCTTCAACAGCTTGGCGAGATGAACCCGGTTGCGTTCGCCGCCGGACAGATCCTTGACGAACTTCTGCTGGTCCGGCCCCTTGAAGTTGAATCGGCCCACGTAGGCCCGCGAGTTGATCTGGTAGTTGCCGATGGCGATGACGTCCAAGCCGTCGGAGATTTCCTGCCAGACCGTTTTGTCGGGGGCGAGGCTGTCGCGGGACTGGTCCACGTAAGCCAGTTTGACGGTGTCGCCGACCCGCAGTGTTCCCGCATCCGGCTGTTCCTGGCCGACCAGCATCCGAAACAGGGTGGTCTTGCCGGCGCCATTGGGACCGATCACGCCGACGATGCCGCCCTTGGGCAGTTTGAAATCGAGACCATCGATCAACAGACGGTCGCCGAAACCCTTGCGCAGGTTCGTGGCCTCGACCACCAGTTCGCCCAGTCGTGGCCCCGGCGGGATGTAGAGTTCCTGAGTCTCGTTGCGCTTCTGGAATTCCTGCGACTCCAGTTCCTCGAACCGGGCAACGCGGGCCTTGCTCTTGGCGTGGCGGCCCTTGGGATTGGCGCGCACCCATTCCAGTTCCGCCTTCATCGCCTTGATATGGGCGGTCTCCTGCTTTTCCTCGATTTCCAGCCGCTTCTCCTTTTGCTCCAGCCAGGAGGAGTAGTTGCCTTCCCACGGGATGCCCCGGCCCCGATCCAGTTCCAGAATCCAGCCGGCGACGTTGTCGAGGAAGTAGCGGTCGTGAGTCACGGCGACCACGGTGCCGGGGTAATCCAACAGGAAGCGTTCCAGCCAGGCGACTGATTCGGCGTCGAGATGATTGGTCGGTTCGTCGAGCAGCAACATGTCCGGTTTCGACAGCAGCAGCCGGCACAGCGCAACGCGCCGTTTCTCGCCGCCGGAGAGCGTAGCGACATCCGCGTCCCACGGCGGCAGGCGCAGCGCGTCGGCGGCCACGTCCAGGGTGCGGTCGAGGTTATGGCCGTCGGTGGCGTGCAGGTAGGCTTCGAGGTCGGCCTGTTCGGCGGCCAGTTTCTCGAAATCGGCCTCGGGATCGGCGTAGGCGGCGTAGACCTCGTCCAGCCGCGCCAGCGCCTGTTTGATGGGCGTGACCGCTTCCTCGACGTTGCCGCGCACGTCCTTGGCCGGATCGAGTTGCGGTTCCTGCGCCAGGAAGCCGATGTGAATGCCGGGCTGGGGACGGGCCTCGCCGAGAATGTCGCTGTCCACCCCAGCCATGATCCGCAACAGGGTGGATTTGCCGGAGCCGTTCAAGCCCAGCACGCCGATCTTGGCGCCGGGGAAGAACGACAGGGAGATGTCTTTCAGGATTTCCCGCTTGGGTGGCACGACCTTGCCCACGCGGTTCATGGTGAAGATGTATTGAGCCATGCGCTTCGATCGATTGAGTTAACTAAAAGAATGCAGGTTGGGGTCCGTCGAGCGGGCCGCCGTGGTGCGTCCCATATTAGGCGCTTTGGCCAAATTCACAATTCCGGCTTTTGGGTTTGCTGTTGTTGATGGATCAGTTGCTGGAACTGGCCGCGTTCGATCACCGAGTAGCCAATCGTTCCGGCCAACGCGACGGCGAAGAGCACCGTTGCGATCAACCCCGTTTTTTTCGCCATCCAATCCCCCTCGGTTAGGCTGGAATCCCGCATGCTGCGTCCCGAATTTTCGTCGGTCTGGAATACCGCTTTCCTCGCCTAAGTGTAATGTCTGATTCCTCAAAGCGCCCGAGACAACAAAGCCTCGCTTCCGGCGGGAAGCGAGGCTTGAGGTTGGGTCAATCCAGTCTGGCTACTACTGCACGACCGGGTGATAAATGATCTCCAGTTCCTCGCCCTCGGTTTGCAGGAATTTGATCATTTGCCCCTGCATTTCCGCAGTCGCGCCGACGGCGGCAACTGGACTAAGAAGCGAACTGTGGTCGCCCTGACTGAAGCGGACGATGGCGCGCACGCCCCTGTCGCCCCGCACCGTGCGGCTGGCCGATTGCAGCCCCATCACCTTGGCCAGCGGTTCGGTGCCGGCTAGCGGCGCGTTGTCGACCGAGTTCGGCACCACTTGATCGGGCAGCGAGCCAGCCCCGCCGACCACCTCGATCAGGTGAATCGGATGCAGGCTGACGGCGGCGGCGGCGTAGTTGATCGGATCGCCCGAATCGACCACAGTCTGCGCCGCGCCCAGGTAGCTTTCATAGGTCGGCGTACCCTTGACGATGCCCTGGGCTGCCAAACCAGCCGCGATGACGGGTCCGAAAGTAGCCGACCCGTCCAGCAGCTTGGCGAGACCGCCGCCGCCCATGCCCAGGGTCGCGCTGGTGACGTCGCCTTCGATCCCGAGGAAGGTGCTACCCGTGATGGCGCCCAGCGAATGCCCCACGAAGCGGATATGGCCGGCGTTCAGGTCCGGTTTGCCGTCGCCGTTCAGGTCCATCAGCGGTAATGTGGCAGTCAGTTGCCGCAAATCCTCGGCAGCTTCGCGCACGTTGTCGCGGGTGGTGAGTAGGCTCTTCAGGTTGATGAAGTAACTGCCCGAGGGGTCGATGGCTCCATCCGGCCCGGTCGCGCCGTTGGTGTTGTTAACCAAATCCAGGTCAAAAGTCCGCTCCAAGTCTTTCATGTAAAACGGATTGGCCGTGCTGGTGACGCCATGCAGCGGCAGATCGATGGCGACGGTGGCGAAGCCGGCGAACGACAGGGCGTCGGCGAGCGTGAAGATATCGGTGCGGTTGCGGGTAATGCCGTGTTGGAAGATCACTACTGGCCAGCCGTCGGCGGGCTTGCTCTGGCCGCTCTTGGCGTTGGGCACGGTCATCAGCACCGGAATTTGCAGCGGCGCCACCTTTGCCGCCGGCAGCGGATTGTAGCGGGTGACCGGGCCGCCATCGGCCGTCTGCCAATAACCGCTCAGTGGCTGGTCCTTGCTGAGGTAGTAGGGAATCGCCAGCACCCCGGCATAGATGTCGGAAAAGCCGGGCAAGTTGAGGGAGGGCACGGCGGCGGTGGTCGCGCCGGTGGCCCTGAGACCGATTCCCAGCGGTTTGAGGTTCTTGCCCAGCGCGACGAAGGCATCGTCAATGGACTGAGTCATCACGGTCCAGCTCAGCACGATGCTGTTCCGGGCCACGCCCTGACTGGCGGCGGCGGCCTCTTGGTTATTGGTGAGTTGCCGCAGCGGCTCCAGCGCCTGCGCCTGCGCATCGCTCAGCCCCGGAATCATGCTCTTGCCGTTGGCGTCCACCAGTGGCGTGGTCAGCTTGGTCAATGCGTAAGCCTGTGACGGCGAGGCATTGTAGCCGCTCCTGTCTTGAATACCGTCGGTCAGCACCACCAGATAGCCGGTCTTGGGTTTCAGCGGGAGTAGGGGATGGATGTTCAACGTGGTCTGATTCGCGTCCTGCGGCAACAGATTGACGCTGTAATCGACGCCGGCGCTCAATTCGCCCTTGACCTCGGCAACAGCGAACGACTGGGTCAGTGTCACCTCGAACACCCGCACCGTGTTGCCGGCCCTGACCGTATTCGCGTTCAGGGTGCTGGAAAAGTTCGCGGTCAGCGGGGCGACGGTGGAAAAGCCGTCGAGGCCGTTCATCGCTACCTTCGGGTCGGCCAGATTGGTCGGATCGGCCACCGGGATATTCAGGGTACCGTCGGTCGAACCGCTGAACAGCAGGTTGGTGGGGAAGGGAACCTGGCCGGCGGCGGGGTTGAACACCGCGTGGAAATCGGCGCGGGTGGCGGCTTGCGCGCCACTGAAGGCGACCAGGCCCAGAGCGAGGCACAGGGGGGCGAACCGAAACGGGACTTTAGGGGTTTGCATTCTCATTTTCATCTTTACTCCTGTACGGTGGTCAAGCGGCGACATTCACTTGCGAAACTAATAATTTCGATAACCGGCGCGGACACTCACGTTTTCAACAGCGTGCGAATCGCCGACGAGGTCATCACCTTGCCCTCGCCGCGATAGGCTTCGTGGTTGGCCTCGATGTCATTGAGTTTGTACAGATAGTTCACCATCATCCCGGCGGACTGACGTAACCCATTTTCCGACGTATCGGCCAGCCAGTTCAGCCGTTCGATCCGCGCGCCGTTGGAAAGATGGAAATGGGCCACCCGGTCGTAGGCGACGCCGCCCTCGCGTTTCTCCTTGGCCAGGTAGCCGGCGCACAGCCGGGGCAGCACGGGCTTGAGCGCCTTGGCCAGTTCCGGCTTCCTGGACCAGTCCGGGGTTTGCAGCACCGTCTTGAGCGAGGCCGGCTCGGCGCCGGTCTTGGCCGCGACCGCCAGCGCCTTGCGGTCGTTGGGGGTCAGCAGTGCCGCTTCCACGTCCTTGCCCGGTTCGCTGAGCTTGCGATCCAGCCAGGCGCGGAATCCCGGAATCGGCGACAGGGTGGCGAACGTCTTGAGGCTCTTGAACTCGGCAGCCAGCTCGTCCACCACCCGCTTGATCAGGAAGTTGCCGAAGCTGATGCCGCCCAGCCCTTCCTGCGCGTTGGAGATGGAATAGAAAATGGCGGTATCGGCCTCGGTGGGATCGAGCACCGGCGCGGATTCGTCCAGCAGGGTTTGCACGTTGTCGGCGATGCCGTGGACCAGCGCCACCTGGACGATGATCAGCGGTTCGTCGGCCATGCGGGGATGAAAAAAGGCGAAACAGCGCCGGTCGGCGCTGAGCCGGTTTTTCAGGTCGCCCCAGTCCTTGATCGGGTGCACGGCCTCGTAGGCGAACAGTTTTTCCAGCAGGGAGGCCGGCGAATTCCAGGTAATCCGCCGCAATTCCAGGAAGCCGACATCGAACCAGGAAGTCAGCAGCGACAGCAAATCCCGCTCCAGCGCCGCCAGCGCCGGATCGTCCTTGCGCCATTTCAGCAACTCGGCGCGCAAGTCCACGAGGAAGTGAAAACCCTCCGGCAGGGCGTTGAGCTGGGTCAGCAGCCGCAACCGGGGCGGTTGCAGCGCCTGGCGCAGCGTCCGTTCCGCCTTGGCCCGCTCCTCGGCGTTGTCGCCCGCCTGCTGGAGTTTGGCCGCCGCCCGGTCCACCGCCTTGCGGTCGATGTCGAACTCGGTGGCGAGCAGTTGCAAAAACCGCTTGCGCCCCTTGGGTTCCAGCGCCAGATAGACCCGGCCCAGATGAGCGGCGCGGGCGCGGGCCGAGACCTCGCCGCCGCGCGCTTCGAGGCAATTACGCATCTGGGCCTTGAGTCCGTCGATGTCCTTTTCCGGCAGGTGGGGACTCGGGGCGGCGGGCAACAGACCGCCTCCCCAGTCGGCCACCTCGCGCCAGGCTTCCCGCAGATTTTGCATGGTGCGGTTCAGGAGACTGGCGCGGGTGATTTCGGACTCGCGGGTATTCAGTTCAGTCATGACCGGATAACCTGTGGGAAACGTGGAAACACGAGGCAAAAAGCCCGATTGGCGCTAGAACTGCTCCTCGGACAGCGCCAGGATCGACGCGCCGCCGCTCAGCACCGAGCGCAGCAGAGCGCCGGCCTTGGGCAGGACGTGTTCGGCGTAGAAGCGGGCGGTGACCAGCTTGGCTTCGTGGAACACCGGGTCCTCGCCTGCCGCCAGCTTGCGCTGCGCCGCCAAGGCCGCGCGGCCCATCTGCCAAGCGCCGCACACGGTGCCGGTCAACATCATGTAGTCCACCGACACCGCCATCACCGAGTCGGGATCATGGCTGGTCAGCACCCACTGGGTGGCGTCGGCCAGCGCCTTCGCGCCCTCGCGCAAACCGTCGCGGATCACGGCCATGTCGTCGCCGGCGGCCTTGCCCAGCTCAGCGGCGGTCGCCTCGATCTCGGCGATCAGCGCCCGCATTGCCGTGCCTTTGTCCATGCTCAACTTGCGGCCGGCCAGATCGGCGGCCTGGATGCCGGTGGTGCCTTCGTAGATGGTGGCGATGCGGGAGTCGCGCAAATGCTGGCAAGCGCCGGTTTCCTCGATGAAGCCCATGCCGCCGTGAATCTGCACGCCCAGCGAGGCGACCTCGATGCCGACCTCGGTGGACCAGCCTTTGACCACCGGAATCAGCAGGTCCACCCATGCCTGATGCGCCTTGCGCGCCGCCGGATTGGTATGATGCCGGGCCTGATCCATGTGGCCAGCCAGCACGTAGGCCAGGGCGCGCATCGCTTCGTTCTGCGCCTTCATGGTCATCAGCATCCGCCGCACATCGGGATGATGGATGATGGTGACCCGGTCGCCGCTCTTGACCCCGACCGGCCGGCCCTGCACGCGATCCCTGGCGTAGTTGAGCGCCTGCTGATAGGCGCGTTCGCCGACGGCCAGACCCTGCACGCCGACCTTGAAGCGGGCCTCGTTCATCATGATGAACATGTAGGCCAGTCCCTTGTTTTCCTCGCCGACCAGATAGCCGATCGCGCCGTCCTGGTCGCCGAAGGCCATCACGCAGGTCGGGCTGGCGTGAATGCCCATCTTGTGCTCGATGGACACCGCGCGCACGTCGTTGCGGGCGCCTAGCGCGCCGTCCGCGTTGACCAGGAATTTAGGCACGAGGAACAGCGAGATGCCCTTGACCCCTTCCGGCGCGTCCGGGGTGCGAGCCAACACCAGGTGAATGGTGTTCTCGGTCATGTTGTGCTCGCCCCAGGTGATGAAAATCTTCTGGCCGAAAATACGGTAATGATCGCCCTCGGGCACCGCCCGGGCGCGCACCGCCGACAGATCGGAACCCGCTTGCGACTCGGTGAGGTTCATGGTGCCGGTCCATTCGCCGCTAATCATCTTCGGCAGATACAGGGCCTTCTGCGCGGTCGAACCGGCGCGCAGGATCGCCTCGATGGCACCGCCATTGAGCATCGGGCACAGCGCGAACGACATGTTGGAGGCGTTCCACATTTCCTGGGTGGCGACGTTGATCAGTTCCGGCAGGCCCTGGCCGCCAAATTCGGTCTCACAACCGACGCCGTTCCAGCCGCCGGCGACGAACTTCTGGTACGCCTCGGCGAAGCCGTCGGCGGGAATGACGCCTTCCGGCGACATCCGCGCGCCCTGCACGTCGCCGGGATGATTGAGCGGGGCCAGCACTTCGGCGGCCAGCTTGGCGGCTTCCTCCAGGACGGCTTCCACCAGACCGGGGTTAACGTCCTGCTCGGCGAACGCCGGCAGCGCGGCGACGGCGGGGAGACCGGCCAATTCGTTGATGACAAATTGCATGTCGCGGGTCGGAGCGGTATAGGCGGTCATGAACGCTTCCTTCAGGTGTACGGGGTAATCGGTATTGGGAAATTTGGGATGGCGCGGCGAAACCGGGAAATCAGGCGCCGCCTGAACGGCGGCGCGGGGTCAAAACAGGAATAGCTCAGCCCGCTTTCAGTTTATCCAGTTCCTTGGACATTTCCGGCATGGCGACAAACAAATCGGCCACCAGACCGTAATCGGCGACCTGGAAGATCGGCGCTTCCTCATCCTTGTTGATGGCGACGATAATCTTGCTGTCCTTCATGCCGGCCAGGTGCTGGATCGCACCGGAGATGCCGACGGCGACATACAGTTCGGGCGCGACCACCTTGCCGGTCTGGCCGACCTGGTAGTCGTTGGGCACGAAGCCGGCGTCCACGGCGGCGCGGGAAGCGCCTACCGCCGCGCCGAGCTTGTCGGCCACGTCTTCCAGCAGCTTGAAATTCTCGCCGTTGCCCATGCCACGGCCACCGGAGATAATGATCTTGGCGGCGGTCAGTTCTGGCCGATCGGACTTGGTCAGTTGCTGGCCGACAAAGCTGGACACGCCGGCGTCCGCCGCCACGGGGACGGCTTCGACGCTGGCGGAGCCGCCGGTGGCCGCCGCGGCCGGGAAGGCGGTGCCGCGCACGGTCATGACCTTGACCTGGTCGCTGGACTGGACGGTGGCCAGCACGTTGCCGGCGTAGATCGGCCGCACGAAGGTATCGGGGCTTTCGACCTTGATCACGTCGGACAACTGCGCCACGTCCAGCAGGGCGGCGACGCGCGGCAACATGTTCTTGCCGGCGGCGGTGGCGGGGGCGAGGATGTGGGTGTAGCCGCCGGCCAGGCCGACCACCAGCGCCGCCACGTTCTCGGCCAGTTGGTTGGCGTAGTGCGGGGCGTCGGCCACCAGCACTTTCTGGATGCCCGCGACCTGGGCGGCGGCCTGGGCGACCGCGCCACAGTGGTGGCCGGCCACCAGCACGGCGATGTCGCCGCCGATTCGGGAGGCGGCGGTGACGGTGTTGAGAGTCGCCGACTTGAGCGCGGCGTTGTCGTGTTCGGCAATAACGAGAATGCTCATGTTCGGTTCCCGCAAGCGTTAGAGGACGTGGGCTTCTTTATGCAGCTTGTCGACCAGGGCGGCCACGGTGTCCACCTTGATACCGGCCTGGCGCTTGGGCGGTTCTTCCACCTTGAGCGTGACCAGGCGCGGCGCGATGTCCACGCCCAAATCCGCCGGTTTCAGCACATCCAGCGGTTTCTTCTTGGCTTTCATGATGTTGGGCAGCTTGACGAAGCGTGGCTCGTTCAGGCGCAGGTCGGTGGTGACCAGCGCCGGCAGCTTCAGCGCCACGGTTTCCAGACCGCCGTCGATCTCGCGGGTGACGTTGACCGTACCAGCGCCGACCTCGACCTTGGAGGCGAAGGCGCCCTGCGGCCAACCGAGCAACGCGGCCAGCATCTGACCGGTCTGGTTGGAGTCGTCGTCGATCGCCTGCTTGCCCAGGATGATCAGGTCGGGTTTTTCCTTCTCGACCACCGCCTTGAGCAGCTTGGCGACCGCCAGCGGTTGCAACTCGGCGTCGGTTTCGATCAGCACGCCCCGGTCGGCGCCCATCGCCAGCGCGGTGCGGAGAGTGTCCTGACAAGCGGCCACCCCCAGCGACACCGCCACGATTTCCTTCGCCTTGCCCGCCTCTTGCAGGCGGACGGCTTCTTCCACGGCGATTTCGTCGAACGGATTCATGGACATCTTAACGTTGGCGGTTTCCACGCCGGTACCGTCGGCTTTCGCTCGAACCTTGACGTTGTAGTCAACGACCCGTTTTACGGCGACTAGAATTTTCATCGTTCACCTTTGCTTTGAGATGGCCTGTGTTTTGGAAAGTCGCTAAGCCCTAGTGAACTATGGTATTTAGTCCCCCCCACTGATGCAATGGATTTATTGGCTACCGGCGGAATCCCAGCCGTTATCTCCCACCGGACCGCTCGGTCATGTAAGCTATAAGCCCGCGCCAAGCCAAGCGATTGTACGAGAAAACCACCCACCACTGGAGAAACCGATGTATTCCACCCACGAAGGCTATAACGACAGCATCCACGGCTATTATCTGGAAGATCTGCAGGTTGGCATGAGCGCCTCTCACGCCAAGACCGTCACCGAGACCGACGTGGTGATGTTCGCCGGGCTGACCGGCGACAACAATCCGGTCCATTGTAACGAGGTGTTCGCCGCGCAGACCCAGTTCAAGGGTCGCATCGCTCACGGTATGTTCTGCGCTGGCCTGATTTCCTGCGTCGCGGGTACTCGCCTGCCAGGGCCTGGGTGCATCTACGCGGATCAGCAGTTGCGCTTCAAGGCGCCGGTGCGGATCGGCGATACCGTGACCGCCACCTGCACGATTCAGGAGATCAACACGGAGCGGCGGCGGGTGATCATGAAGACGGTTTGCACGGTGGGGGAGACCGTCGTCGTGGAAGGTAGCGCCACCTTCATGGTGAGTCGCCGCGCCAAGGCGTAGTGGGATCCGTGGGCCGCGGGCAGCCTGAACTCCTGCCCGCGCCCGCGTCGGTTCACAAGTAGCTGAACAGCTCCAGCGGATAGCGCCGGCCCGTCAGATAGTCATCCACGCAGCGCAGCACCATGGGACTGCGCAGTTTCGGCCCCAGCGCGGCGATTTCGTCCCGCGTCAGCCACAGCGCTCGCTCGATGCCGTGATCCAGCGGCTGGTCGGGATGATGGTGCAAGGGCCGCCCGGCGAAGCAGGTGCGGATGAAGGTGTGGCCCTGGGGATGGGTCCAGTAGTACAGCCCGACGATGGCGTCCACCCGCACTTCCCAGGCGGTTTCCTCCAGGGTTTCCCGAATCGCTGCCGCCGCCAGCGTTTCATACTCGTCCAGATGGCCGGCCGGCTGGTTGTAGACCAGTTCCTCGCCGTCGGCGTATTCCTCCACGATCAGAAACCGTCCATCCCGCTCGATGATGGTGGCGACGGTCAAGCGCGCGTCCCAGTCCATGTGGGTCTCCTTACTGTACGGGCTTTGCCAGGGTGAACGCGCCGCGCAGATCGCCTTCCTTGAAGCCGCGGGCCTGATCGTTCGGATACAGTTCCTTCAGCTTGGCGTCTACCTCGGGTGGAATGTGCTCGCCGTGGCAGTTCAGGCACAGGGCGGCGGTGGGAATGGCCTTCATATAGCGGAAGGTCTTCTGGCCCTGGTCGTCGTCGATCACCGCGAAGAACTCCAGTTTGTCGGCCGGCTCGCCCTGAGCCTTGCGCGCTTCGAACTGTTTGAGCACCGCCAGTTCCCAGTTATCGGGGGCGTTGGCGGAATTGCGGAGCTTGAGGCTGGTTCGCCCAATCAGCATTCCCTCTTTCTGACCCAGGTCGGTAGCAATCTGACCGGCCTGGTCGTGACAGACCGCGATGCCGTTGACCGGGCCGCCACTCTGGATCGCCTGTTGCAGAGCCTCCTTCAGCGTGGCGCCGAATTTTTGCACGGCCTGTCGGCTGGCGACGACCTCGGGCGGGACGTCGGGCTGTTGTCGCGCCAGGGCGGGACTGGCGGCCAGTACCGTGCCAACCATCAGAATCGAAACCGCTCGCATCGATGGACTCTCCTTAAATTTGGGTCAATATTCTGAATGGACAGTATAGGCCGATCATGTCCTAACGGATTTTTCCGAATCCAGCTCTTTCTAAACTTGGCGGGCGTAATGGCCAGCGCAACCAGATCCACGAGGTGAACCATGAGCCTGTCCCAGAAAACTTGCACCCCTTGTCGGGGCGGCATCCCCCCGCTGACTTCGAGTGAAGCTGAAGCCCTGTCGCCGCAAGCGCCCGGCTGGCGCTTGCGGGAAAACGGCACCCGGCTGGAACGGCAGTTTTCGTTCAAGACCTTCGCCGCCGCCTTGGCCTTCGTCAACCAGGTGGGCGACGTCGCCGAACAGGAAGGGCACCACCCTGACATCCGCTTCGGTTGGGGCTACGCCAACGTGCTGTTCTACACCCACAAGATCGGCGGCCTGCACGAAAATGACTTCATCATGGCGGCCAAGGTCAATGAGCTATATACCGAAGGGTATCCAGCGGCCTGATGGCTCAATCCAGCGCCGCCGCTGCCCCGCGTAACGCTGGGTTGGAGGCGGTGATCACCCAGGTTGGAATCGCCGCCAGGTAGCTGCTAAACCGGCCCTTGGTCTCGAAGCGGGTGCGAAACGCCGACCGGACGAAAAACTCGCCCAGGTGCGGCACGATGCCGCCACCGATATAAACCCCGCCCCGCGCGCCCAGCGTGATGGCCAGATTGCCCGCCGCCGTCCCCAGCATCGCGCAGAACATTTCCACGACCTCCACGCAATGCCAGCAGTTTCCGGACGTGGCGCGGTCGGTGATTTCCGCGGCTTTCAGGTTCTCCGCCGGCCAGCCTTCGACCTTGGCAAGAGCGTGATAGAGGTTGACCAGACCCGGCCCCGATACCAGCCGCTCCGGCGACACGTGGCCGAACCGTTGCTGGATCTCCCGGCTGACCGCCCATTCCCGCTCATCGGTCGCAGCGAAGGTGGCGTGGCCGCCTTCGGCCTGGAGGGGAATCCAGCGTCTACCCGACCACACGAGGCCAGATGCACCCAGGCCGGTGCCCGGACCGATCAGCCCGATCGGTGCTTCCGCCACCACCGTTCCGCCCCCAACCGCCTGGCGTTCGTCCGGGTCGAGCAGTGGCAGCGCCAGCGCCAGCGCGGTGAAATCGTTGAGGATCAGCAACTGTTCCAGCCCCAGCGCCAGGCGCGCGGCCTCGGTGGAAAACGACCAGGGACTGTTGGTGAATTGAATCCAGTCGCCAGTGATGGGCGTGGCGACCGCGACGGCGGCCCGGCGGGGGTGCGGCCCGGGAATTTCATTTAAATAGGCGGTGGCGGCCTGGACCAAATCCGGATAATCGGCGCCGCTCAGAATCCGTTCGGACCCGATCCGGCCATCGGAGGTCGTAAGGGCGAAGCGGACGTTGGTGCCGCCGATGTCGGCGACTAAACCGGGAACTCCGATAGGGGGTTGGGACATGGCGAGGGTTCCTGCCGAGTAGGAAAATCATGAGGGTCCGATAGCTTGGCGCGGGTCATCATAGCCATCTTGTAAAATGTTGCATAGCCACATTAAGATAGCCAGAATTTTCGATGCGCCCTTCTTTATTACGATACGAAAACAAGCAAGGGCTTTTCGATGATAGAATTGCTTGGGTTCCGAACACCAACCCCGTAAACCTCCAAGAGGATAGGAAAAATGGCGTTTCTAAGCGTTGAACAATTGAAAAAAGACT